>JAJDUK010000095.1 GCA_022826665.1 Alphaproteobacteria bacterium
CTTCACTGACATCCGCACCCCGTCGCCACGCCGGAGCCGCAATGCCGGCAAGAACAGACCATATGCGCCTGCCCATGAGATAATGAGGATCGTTTCAGTCAACGGTGAAGGGCGCCCGTGCCGGCACGCCGGACCGGCGCACGCTCCTGCGGCGCTTCATGACGGACGCGGCGAAGATCGATTATTCCCGGAGCCAGGGCGACCCTTCCGATTCCCCATCCTCCCCTGCCGTAATTTCCGAAGAGAAGACCGATGCCTGAATCCCTGCCCGACCCCGTCTGGATATACGAGCGGTCCGAAGACCATCCGGCCGGCGAACAATTCCTGGTCTCGACTCACGAACCCGATTCCGGGAACCCGGAACCCTTCGTCCGCAAGGCCAAGGCCGATGGGCTCTTCAGAGCGCTCAAATACGCGCAAGAGACGCTGGAGCGCGCGGACCTGATGATTCCAGACGACGTCGTCTTCGTTCACAACACATGGGCCGAGGTCACCTCCGCCCTGTTGGACTACGACCCGAAGGGCGATCACTGAACGGGTGCGCCTCGTCCGCCGCCCGCAACGGCGCGCCGCTCCGTTTCCGGCCTTCGATGCGGCTCAGTCCCCTTCCTCCAGCCCCCGCTTCCGTCTCGATTCGAGGCTCTTCAGCATTCCCTCGTCGAGTTCCGGCTCGTCCCACGGCCGCGCCTCCGCAACCGCCCAGCTCAATATCCCGAAGAAGTCCGGATCGCCCGCATACAGCTGGCACGTGTAAAGCCGGTTGACCACCTGGCGCATCAGGTCGCGCATCTCTTCCTGCGAGATATGCGACACCTCGCGCCAGGGAATCCGCCGCCCGTTGGCGTCGATCACCACGACATCGGAGAAGTCGCCGGTATGTGTGACCGGCGCCGTCCGGTCGTGAAAGTCCTCGATCGGCGTGTTGCGGAAGCACATCACCGCCATGCCCTTCGCAATGACCGCCGCCAGGTGCCGTTCGTATTCGCTCGCCATCCAGCTCCCTCTCCCGCATTCGCGCTTCCGTGCCGCCGTCCGCCGGCCTTCGCATTGCCGGCCCACCGCCGGCCTTCTCCCGACGCGGACGTTCGGCCCCGCCGCATCGGCGCACACTGGCACGCAGAAGCACGGCCCGCCAACCGCCAGGGGAATCGCACCGCGCAATGCGGCCTCCGCCGGGCCCACGCCTCACAATCGGCGCTGGAACCGCCGGCAACCTGGTGCCGCCATACCGGCAAGCGGGCCGGCTTCTCTCGCCGACGCCGCTACCCGCCACGGACCCGGATCGCGTCCGAGGTCAGGCTCCCGACCGGGATGCGCCGGATCGGCTACGACCTTGCCGCCTCCACGATGATCCTGCCGCGGCCGCGCCGCAGCAGATAGCCGCCGCGCGGAATCGCAAGCCGGCCTTCCTCCACCAACGGCCACAGCACGTCGACGATCTTCGTCGCGTTCCCGTCCACGTCGGCCGCGACCTTTCTCCGAGCCTCCAGCCACGCCGCGAACGCGCGCTCCCCCACGTCGTCGCCCACGGACTTGCGCAGCGCGCGCAGTTTCCGCAGCTGTCCCTTCGTCAGCGCGCTCTCGTCGATCCCTGTCATCGTCGCTCCCCTTGGGTTCCCGTGCCCGGCGGACCCGGCGGTCCGCTCCGGGCATCGCTGGCCGGCCCGGCTATTCTCCGTCGCCAGCGCCCTGCATCCTCTCCGCGATCTGCTGCTTCAAGACCCCCGACGGCCGGAACGTCACGACCCGGCGCGCCGGGATGGCCGCCGGCTCTCCGGTCTTCGGGTTGCGCCCCTCGCGCGGCCCCTTGTCGCGGACCCCGAAGCTGCCGAAGCCGGAGATGCCGACCGCTTCCCGGGCCGTCAGCCGTTCGGCGATCGTCTCAATCACCGTCTCCACGAGCGCCGCCGCCTCGCTCTGCGGCAACCCCGTCTTGTGGTGGACGGCTCTCGCCAGCCCGGCCCGCGTCACCGTCGCCATCCCGATCCTCTCCCTGGCGTCATACAAGCCTAGCCGGGACGGGGTGGCGGTCAAACCCGGCCGCCCCGCCGATTCCCGGCCGCGCATGGCTGCCCGGCGGGGCGGGGGCCACCGCGTCGTTCCGCCCGCACACCGCCCGCCCGCCTTCCAGGCGCGGCGGCTCACGCCGCCCTTGCGCGATTCCCGCAGGGCGTCGGCGCCGAGACCCAAGGCCCGGCAGGAGAGGCGGAGAGAGGCCTGGTGGGGGCTAGCCATCGCAGGGAGGAGAGGATCATGACGCAGCTCGTCTACGCCGGCATCGGATCGCGCGCCACCCCGCCGTCCGTTCTCGAAGCGATGACCACCATGGCCGCCTGGCTTGCACGCCGCGGCTGGCACCTTCACTCCGGTGGGGCGGCGGGGGCCGACTCGGCATTCGCGGCTGGAGTCCCGGCCCAGCGCCGCACCCTCTTCCTGCCGTGGCCCGGATATCGCGGGAACGCGGGACCGGATTGCCGCACGCTCAGTGCCGAGCGCGCAGCCCGCTGCCTCGCCATCGCGGCCGCGCTGCATCCCGCCTGGCACCGGTGCTCGCCGGCCGCCCGCAAACTGCACGCGCGCAACGCGGCGATCCTGCTCGGCCAGGACGCCGACACGCCGGTCCATGCCGTGGTCGCCTTTACCCCCGAGGGCGCCCTCACCGGCGGCACCGGGATGGGCATCCGCATCGCGCACGATCGCGGCATTCCCGTGCTGAATCTTGGCGCCATGCACCCGCGTGCCGCGTGCGAGCGGCTGGAGGAGATCCGAGCCGCAGCATCCCCCGGCACCCGCCGCGCCTGATCTCCGCACGTTGAACATCGGAGCACGCCATGATCCGTTTCACGCAGGGCGACATCTTTGCCCAGCCTGTCGAGGCCATCGTCAATCCCGTCAACTGCGTCGGCGTCGCAGGCGCCGGCCTGGCCCTCAAGTTCAGGCGACGCCACCCCGACGCCTTCCTCGCCTACCGCCGCGCCTGCGCCGAGGGCCGGCTGCGGCCGGGCCGCATGTTCCTGTTCGACACCGGCCGCGACACGCCCCGGTGGATCGTCCACTTCCCCACCAAGCGCCACTGGCGCGACCGCAGCGCGATCGGCGACATCGAGGCCGGGCTGCGCGGCCTCGCCGCAACCCTCGCCGGCCAGGGCATCGGCTCCGTCGCCATCCCGCCGCTCGGGTGCGGCCTGGGCGGTCTCGACTGGCGCGCGGTGCGCTCCCTCATCACCGCCTGTCTCGGGGACATCCCGGGCACGGTCTTCGTTCTGGAACCGGCGCCGGAGGCGGAGCCGTGCGCAGGTGAGGGCGTCCGCTTACGGGAGGAGAGAGAGGCCATGACCCGCGACACCACGAGCATCTTCGACCACGGCGCCACGCTGGTGCCCGACATCGTCACCGAAGCCGAGGAGGAGCGCATCCTGCTTCGCATCTCCCAGGCGCCCTGGATGACCGACCTCAGCCGCCGCGTTCAGCAATACGGATATCGCTACGATTACAGGCAGCGTGGCACTGGCCGTCACGACCCGGCGCCCCCGTTCCCGCGGTGGGCCGCCGTCATTGGGGAACGCCTCAGCCACTTCTTCGACGGGGCCATGCCCGAGCAGTGCATCGTCAACGAGTACCGGCAGGGCCAGGGCATCGGGATGCACGCCGACCACCAGTCCTTCGGGCCGGTCGTCGTGTCGTTGTCGCTCGGCGACGCCTGGACGATGAACTTCCGGCCCCGTTCGGCCCGCCCCTACGTCCGCGACGGCCTGGCGTCCGACGAGGTGGCGCTGCTGCCGCGCCGCTCCGTCCTCGTCCTGCGAGCGGCCGCCAGGAGCGCCTGGATGCACGGGATCGATCCCACCGTCAACGCCGGGCGCAGCGAGACCCGAGTCTCCGCCACGTTCCGGACCCTGGCCGCTTGATCTCCGCCGCCGTTTTCGTCCGTGCCGCAGGCAAGGCCGTCGGCCACCCGGCAGGCGTCAGGGCGGACGGCGAAGGAGAGGTTGAGGAGCTTTGGAGGGGTGAACGGGAAGGGGACCGAGAGAGGTTCCCGGCCCGTTCGTCAACCCATCGTCATCAACCAGGATGAACAGGAGACGACTCATGGCTTTCGGATTGAACATGGCGCAGATCATCGGCCGCCTCGGCGCCGACGTCACCATCAACCACCTGGCCTCCGGCGGGCGCGTCGCCAACATGTCGGTGGCGACCGATGAGTCCTATATCGATCGCCAGAGCGGCGAGCGGAAGGACCGGACGGAGTGGCACCGCGTCGTCACGTTCCAGAACGGGCTGGTCGATATGCTCGAGAAGCACGCGAAGAAGGGCCGGCTGGTCTACGTCGCGGGCAAGCTCCAGACCCGGAGCTGGCGCAAGGACGGCGAGGACTCCGACCGGTTCTCGACCGAGATCCTGCTGGTCCCCGGCGGGCGCGTCCAGTTCCTGGAAAAGCCGGTCGGCACCAACGGCAACGGCGCCCCGCCCGCCAACGGTGAGGCGGCCGCGACCGCCGCGTCCGGCGCCGACGATCCGACCGGGGCAAGCGATATCCCCTTCTAGCGGGCTCCTCCCTCCCGCTGACTTGGGCCGGTGCCGCGTTTCTCCCGCGCGGCACCGGCCCTTCTTTTTGCAGACCGTTCAGAGCCGCCCCCGGCCGGACGGCACGGCTCGCGCTTCGCGCATCGCCCCCCGTCCCGGCGCCGGCGGGAGCCGAGAGCGGCCGGGACCCTGGCGCTCCCCCGGCAGCCGCGAGCGAGGTGCTCCCATGCCCTTCAGAATTGTCCGTTGTCCCGGTTTCGCCGGCGCCGTCATGCGCGCCGGAGGCGCGCCATGAACGCCACCGCCGTCGCCGCCGCCCTCGGCGCACGCGCCGAGGAGGTCTGCCGCCGCTATCTCCCCCACGGCCGCAAGCACGGACGCTACTGGACCGCCGGCGACATTCGCGGCGCCAAGGGGCGCTCGCTCTTCGTCCGCCTGGCTCCCCCCGGCGTCCCCGGCAAGTGGACCGACGCCGCCACCGGCGAGCACGGCGACCTGCTCGACCTCATCCGTATCGCCTCCGGCGCGGCCTCGCTGCGCGCCGCCCTCGCCGAGGCCCGCGCCTTCCTCTCTCTCCCGCCCGCACCCGTCGCCGCCGCCTCCGACACCTATGACCGCATGGAGGCGGCGCGCCGCCTGTGGCAGCGCTGCCGCGCCATCGACGGCACCCATGCCGAGGCCTATCTCCGCGCCCGGCACATCCACCGCTGCCGCTTCCCGGCGCTCCGCTTCCACCCCGCGCTCTTCTACCGCGACGGCGGCGGCATGCGTCGCCTGCCGGCGCTGGTCGCCGCCGTCACCGGCGCCGGTGGATCCGTTACCGGCGTCCACCGCACCTGGCTCGATCCCTCGCGCCCGGCCAAGGCGCCCGTGGCGCGGCCGCGCAAGGCGCTCGGCCGCGTCCACGGGCTGGCCGTCCGCTTCGGCAACCCGGCGCCCGCCACGCTGCTGGTGGGCGAGGGCATCGAGACGGTGCTCTCGCTGGTCACTGCCATGCCGGACACCGTCGCCGCCGCCGCGCTATCGGCCGGCAGTCTCGGCGCGTTCGCGCCTCATGACGGCCTCGCGCGGCTCTTCATCGCCCGCGACAACGACACCGAAGGCGAGCGGGCGGCCGCACGCCTCGCCCGGCGCTGCACGCGGGCTGGCCTCGCCGCCCATGTCCTCGTTCCCGAAGGCGCGGACTTCAACGACGACCTGCTCGCCCTCGGCTCCGCCGCACTCGCCGCCCGCCTCGCGCCCCTCTTCCGCTTCGCGGGAGAGAGAGGAGAGCGGGAGTCGGTGTGACGAGGGCGGGGGAGGAGAGAGAGGACCCGCCCGCCACACGGAAGGAGAGCGTCATGACCGACACCCACAGCGACACCGCCGAGACCTCGATGAGCCACGCCTTCGCGAAGGCCGGGTACACCATTCCCGGCATCGACCCCTACGACGCCGACGTCTCGGAGCCCCGGCACTACGCATCGCCTACTGCCGCCATCTGCGACCACGCGGCGTTGCACGGCGCCGCCCCCGGCCCCGACGAGATCGACAACCGCTTCGTCTGGGACGAGGACGAGGCGCTCGCCGGCATCGAGCAGACCGTGCACACTCTGATCCAGAGCGTCGCCCCGGACGGCACGCAGCTCGCCGACGAGCGCGAGAGCCTGCTGTGGGGCTTCGTCAACATGCTGCACGCCCAGGCCCAACGGATCGACCGCACCGTCGACCGGATCGTTCAGCAGATGCGCGACCTCGAACGCGCCCAGGACGGCACCGAGGTGAAGGCCGTCGAGCTCGAGCGCCTCACCGACCGCGCCCACGATCTCGGCCGGCGCCGCGACGCGTTCGAGAAGATGCGCGACTTCGCTTCGGACGCCTACCGCGTCGAGACCGGGCAGGTCTGGCACCCGCGGCACGGATCGCACACTTCGCAGACACGCCGGCTCACCTCCGCCGCCATCGACGCCCGCGACTTCCGGCGCGCGCGGAAGGACCGCGAGACCCAGGCCCACCTGCCGGACGGCACGCTCGTCGCCATCACGGGCGGGAAGACCGTCGCCGACGCGGACGCGGTCTGGACCACGCTCGACCGCACCCGCGAGAAGCACGGCGACATGGTGCTGCTGCACGGCGGCGGGCCGGGCTTCGAGAAGATCGCGGCGAGCTGGGCGGACGCGCGCGGCGTCGACCAGGTGGTGTGCCGCCCGGACTGGAACGCGCACGGCAAGGCCGCGCCGTTCCGGCGCAACGACGAGCTGCTGAACCTGCTCCCGAAGGGCGTCATCGCGTTCCCCGGTTCCGGGATCACCGGCAACCTCGTCGACAAAGCCCGTCAGCTCGGCATCCCGGTCCATCACGTCGCCGCGTAACGGCGGCGCCTGCCGCCCGCCAGGGCCGGTCCTTCGCTTCGGCGAGGGATCGGCCCTTTTTTTGCGGCCCTTCCCGGGTCCCCATTGCCGCGGGAGAGGAGAACAGCTTGGGAGAGGGTGAACGCATGTGGAAAGGAGACTCCCGATGGGATGGAAATGCGGCGGCTGCGGCGATCGCGGTCCCGAGAACAACGCGATCTGGTGCCCCTCCTGCGGCCAGGACACGCCCACCCCCACCGACGCCGACGGGTTCACGGCCGCCGACTGGCTCGGACAGGGCGACGCGTACGGCGATGCCATGTACGAGCGCGCCCGCAAGCGCATCCGCTTCCGCGACGTCGATCCTGCCCTCTCCCTGGTCTTCCGCGGCGACGACGTGATCGGACGCGTCTTCCACGTCGACCCCCACGCCGGCGGCGGCCTGGATCTCAAGTTCGACCACCACCCCACCGTCTACGGGCTCGACGGCTTGGACCAGGTCGAGCGCATCGTGAAGAGCGTCACCGACACCGATCCCCACTTCGCCTGACCTCTCCCGGCCGGTTCCGCAGCGCGCGGGACCGGCCTTTCTCTTGCCGCCCGCCCGGGACCCCCCACCGCCCCGAGGAGAGAAAAGCTTCCCCGAGGGCGAACCGGCAGGGAAGGAGAAAGCCGATGACCGACTGCGTCCTCAACCTCAGGAACGAACCCCGCCTGCGGGCCGCCTTCGAGCACGACCACATCCACAACGGCACCGTGCTCATCGACCGCCGCACCGAGTGGGGGAACCCCTTTCGAATCGGCCCGGACGGCGACCGCGAAACGGTGATCGCCCTCTATCGCTCCGATCTCTGGCACCGCATCCGCACCGGCCACCTCGGGCTCGAGGAACTCGCCGAGCTCGACGGCTGCTGGCTCGCATGCTGGTGCGACCCGCTCCCCTGTCACGGCCATGTCCTCGCCCGCGCGGCAAAGTGGGCGGCGGAACGTCTCGCCGCCGAGTAGCCCAACGGGCCGCTCCCCGCGCCCGCATCAGAGCAGAGATCGGCTTCGAGAAGGGCGAACGCTATCGCAGGGAGGACGCGATGACCGAACGCTACACCGTGACGACCTTCGTCGGCCCGGGCTCGATACTCTGGACCGACCGCTTCGAGAGCGAGCCCGAGTTCGACGAAAAGCGCGCGGCCTGGGAAGAGGCCAAAGCGCGCGTCGCCGATCACCCCGAGGAGATCACCGTCGTCTACCTCGCCGCCGGCGACGAGCGCTCCGCCGTCTGGTCCAACCGACCCGACATCGTCTTCGGCGCCCCGTGATCGCCCGCCTTCCCGCGCCCTCGCGGCCGGTGGAAGGCGCTGCCTTTCCCCGCCACGCACCAGGGACCGACCCCGGCATCGCCCCGGGTCGGTCCCTTTTTTTGCAGCCTGCCCAGTGTCGCGCTTCGCGCCGCAGCGCTCGCGCCGCCGCCGCTCGGGCTCCCAATGCCGGCATCCCGTCTCGCGCCAACCAGCCGGTCGTCCCGTCTTCCGACATCGCATCGAACGCCGCCATCAAGCGATCGCTTGCAGCCCTGTTCGGGGCCTCCTTCATCCCTTGAGCACGTCGACCGTCCCCGTTGGGCGTCGGTAGCGACTCGATATCGCCGGCTTATCCGACAGGAAAGTACGGGCGCCCGCCCGGTCCTTCGGACCGGTCGCCGGGCTCTATTCCGCCGGGCGCGGCTTCGCCCCGCCCGGCTCCACGAAGCCCGCTTCGCGGTCTTCGCCCTTCGGGTGACGATCCCTGTCGCCTTCGCTCCCTTCGGTCGCTGCGCGCTTCGCTTGCAGAACAAGGCGGCACGTTTCGGCCTTCGCGCCGCCCTTGCTCAGTTGCTCCGCTCCCATCGCCGGCAGCTTTCCTATCGGCCTCGCAACAGGCTCGGCACTTCCGCGCCGTCGCCGTCGATCCGTCTCCCTATATCGCCCGAGGCTCATCGCTCTTCGAGCGATATCGCCCTCCCACTCCCGTCACTTCGCGCCATGGCGCTCAAAACGGGTCACCTCCCGATTCCGTTCCCGCCGCCTGCGCGGCGGCCTTCGCTGCCTTCCGCCCCGGCAGCTCTCCCTTGTCGAGGAACGCCTTGAGGCTTCTCTCCCCGATCTCGATGCCTCGTGCCTTCAGCACTTCGTGCATCTGCGCCACCGTGACGCCCTTGGCCCGTTGCTCGACCATGCGGTCTCGCAACCGGTCCAGGACGTCCTTCAGGCTCAGCTTCGGCGGCGCCAGCTTCGCCAGGTCGCCGTCTATGGCCTCGAAGTCGATATCCGTCTCGTTGAAGCGTCTTGCCGCCATTGTGTCTCCTTCCTTCTTCGACCACTACATCTGGTGTGTCGTATGATCGCCCGACAGTCCCATCGTGTCAACGAACACCCCGTTCCGCCCCTGCGATGGGCCCCCACCCGATGCGATCTCTCCCTGTCCCTGCCTTGGAACCCTCGCCTTTCGCGGAGTTTTTCCTTCCGAAACCACAGAACGTAAAAAAAGCCGTTGCACACCTGTGCAAGCGTGCGCTTGCGGGATCCATTCCAGGAGAATAGACTCGGGATTCGATGAACGAAACCGCCCGCCCAGCAAGTGGAAAATCCCGTATGGTCAAGCCGTTACGCGCGGATCGTGCGAGGCGGCTTCTGACCGAGACACGGAACGACGCATTCATGCCGGTAACCGCTCTGCCAGCCACCGCCGAGCAGGGCTCGTCATGGTAGCCAGCATCGGCCAGATGGCGTCGGCCGAGTACTACCTGGAGAGCCAGCGCTCGTTCCGTCACCCCAACGAGTACTACACGGCTGGCGAGGAGCCGGACGGAACGTGGTTCAACCCCAAGGGCCTGTTCGGACTGGACGACGGCGTCAAGGTCGACGCCGGCCAGTTTCAGCGTTTCTACAACGGCTACGCGCCGGACGGGTCCGGCGGTCTGGTGCAGCGCGCCGGCAACCCGGAGCGGTCGCCCGGCATCGACATGACGTTCTCGGTCGACAAGAGCGTGTCCGCGCTCTGGGCCATCGCCGAGCCCGAGATGCGCCTGAAGATCGAGGCGATGGCGACGGCTGCCGCCAGAGCGGCGCTTGAAGACAGCGTGCTCAAGTATTGCAGCTACACGCGGATGGCCGGGAAGGGCGTGACGCGCCCGGTCGCGGCCGACCTGATCGGCGCCACCTTCGTCCATGGCACCAGCCGGGAGAACGACCCCCAGCTTCACGTCCACTGCACGATCTTCAACGTCGCCAGGACCCACGAGGACGGCAAGTGGCGGGCGCATCACCAGTACCCGGTCTACAGCTGGAAGAAGGCTGCCGGAGCGCTGTTCCGCGCCAACCTGGCCTGGGAGCTGCAACAGGGCCTCGGGGTGCGGATGGAGCAGTACGGCCCCGCCAACGAGTTCACCCGCATCGCCGGCATGCCGGACGATCTCAAGGCATTCTGGTCGAAGCGGCGCAAGGCCATCGTCGCGATGGCCGGGGAGTTGGGTATCCCGTCGCTCGGCAACGCCTCGCGGATGGCGGGCGTCAACAAGATCACCCGCGAGGGGAAATCCCACGACAACGATCCCGAGGTGAGGCACCGGCGCTGGCGCGGCGAGGCCGAGGGCTTCGCCGAGCGCGAGGAGCTGATCGCCGCCGTCACCGGCCATGAGGTGAAGATCGACCGTGAAGCGATCCGGGAGCTGACGGACCGGCTCGACGATCTCCCCGCCCACCTGGCACGCGAGGAGGCGGTGTTCCGGCGCCCGGACATGGTGGAGGCGGCGGCCAACGCGGCGGCGGGACTGATGGGCCGGGAGGCGGTGGGGACGGCCATCGAGCGGCTGCGCCGCAACCCGGAGATCGAGCGGCTGGAGCCGAAGAAGCCCACGGCCGAGTCCCGCGCGGGCATGGTCCACACCGAGGTCTATTCCACCCGCCACAATCTCGGGCTCGAGCAGGCGGTCCGCGACATGAGCGCATCCATGGCCGCCGATACCGGCCACGATCTGCCGGAAGAGGCGGTCAGGGAGAAGGTTAAGACCCTGCTGGAGCAGGGCTATCCGCTGAGCCAGGAGCAGTCGCTCGCCATCCACCACGCCACCGTGACGGGCGGCCGCGTGGCGGTGATCGAGGGCGCGGCGGGCTCGGGCAAGACCACCACTCTCCGGCCCATAACGGATCTCCACAGAGAGCACGGCTACGAGATCGTGCCCACCGCAGTCGCATGGCGCACCGCCGTCGCGCTCGGCGACGACTGCGATGCGCGCGCGTATTGCGTCGACAAGCTTCTCAAGCTTGCCGCCAAGGGCCAGGTGGAGATCGGCGCCAACACCCTCATCGTGGTGGACGAGGCGGGGATGCTGTCCACCCGGCAGGCCCACCACGTCCTTCAGCTCTCGGAGCGCCACGGCGCCAAGGTGGTGTTCGCGGGCGACACCCGGCAGCAGCAGCCGGTGGAGGCGGGGCCGGGGCTCAGGTTGATCCGCGACGTCGCCGGCAGCGTCCGCGTCGACCGCATCAGGCGCCAGAAGGCCGAACTCGAGGACGTGCTGGTTCATGTCCACAAGGAGACGCCGGAGCAGGCGCGCTTCCGGGCGGGGCTGACCAACGCCGAGGAGCGAGACGCGATCCTCGCCGAGTACGAGGAGATGGACCGCAAGCCGGTGTTCACGCCGTGGCAGGTGGCGGTGTCGGAGGCGCTGCGAGACGGCGAGGCGGCGAAGGCCATCGAGGCGTGGCATGTGCGAGGCCGCCTCCATCTCTGCCACGACGAGGAGAAGACGCTCACGACGCTGGTGGACGACTGGGAGCGCCATGTGCGCGCAGAGCCCGGCACCTCCACCGTCGTGCTCGCGCGCACGAAGGCGGAGGGGCGCGCTCTGTCGTGGCTCATGCGGGAGCGGGTGCTCGCGCGGACGCCAGACGCGAAGCGCGCCATCATCGAGGTGAGCCGGGACCTGGACGGGCGCCCGACGGAGCCGCTGGAGGTCGCCGTCGGCGACCGTCTCCGCATCGGCGCCACGCAGTGGGAGAAGCAGCTCTTCAACGGGACCGTGGTCACCGTCGAGGACCTCGAAGTGAAGCGCGCCGAGGACGCTGCGGTGTCGCGCAAGGCCCGGAACGGGGAGGCCGCAGGGTGGAGATCGGAGGAAGACACGGATCGTACCGAGCCGGAGTTCTCCGTCCACATCACCGCGCGGACCGACGACGGCAGGCGCGTCGCGTTCCGCCACGACGAGATCCGCGACTGGCACGACAACATCCGCCTCGACTACGGCTATGCCATGACGATCGCCTCGGCCCAGGGGCTGACCGTGGACCGGGCGTTCCTGCTGGTGGACGACAGGCCGGCGCGGGAGACGATCTATCCCGCCGCGACCCGGCACCGGGAGGCGCTCGACGTCTACGTCAACCGTGCGCCGCTCGCCCTGGACATCGCCGGGCACAGACCCGAGGACGAGGCCGGCATGCCCGTCACCGACAGCGACGTCGGGGCGTATCTGGCCGACCGCTGGTCGCGCTCGCAGCCCAAGGAGGCGGCGCTCGATTACGTCTCCGACGGCATGTGGCGGGAAGCCCGGGAAGAGGCGCCGAGGCACGACGGGGGCGGCCGGGAGCCGCATCGGGATGCCGCGGAGACGCGCGAGGCGGCCAACGACAATGCGCTCGTGCGCATCGCCCAGGACATCCGCCATGCGGTCAACGGCTGGCGGCACGGCGCGGCCGTCGACGCGTTCGCGGCCGAGCGCAGCGAGGTCCTGGCGGCCTGGGACCACCTCCGCGCGCGCGTCCGGGACGAGGGCGAGGCCGTCGCGCTCAGCCCCGCCTTCCGCGCGACCCTCGACCGCCATGGGGCGCTGATGAAGCAGGCCGCCTCCTTCAGGGCTCGCCCCCGGGTATTCGAGCGGCTTCTCTCCGAGCGCGCCGGCATCGGCGAGGGGGAGCTGCGGGAGCTTCGAGACGTCCATGCCCGGGCCGGCAGCTACCTGCGCTCCGTCACGGCGAGGACCGCCCACGCGGCACGGCGGGAGGCCGCACGGCACCGCGAGGCGCCACCCCAGGACGCGGAGGGGGAGAGCGAGCGGGCGCGCCGGGACGCGGAGCCGCAGCCCGCGCACGTGCGGCAGAGCGTACCCGCCGCCGCGCGGACGACACAGGATGCCGGCAGTGAGACCGCCCCGGTCCGGCCGGTGGAGGAGGAGACCGCCCGGAGCGCAGTGCCCATGGATCACTTGCAGGCGGCTTATCGGCGGCTCCGGCGCGAGTGGCGGGCTCACCTCCGCCAGGCGGAGAGCGAGGGCGTGCACCGCTTCGACCTCGACGGCGCGGCCGCGCTGGTCGAGCGCATCGCCGCCTTCTCCGGCAGGGAGGGGCTTGCCGCCGAGCCGCGCGCGCAACTCGAGGAGATCGTCGGGCAGTACCGGGCACACGTCGAAGCGCGCGACCGCGTGCGCGGCCATCTGCGGGACGTGGAACGGCACTGGCTGCGCTACAGGGCGATCTCCGAGCGCGCCCGCCAGCTCGAGGTGCGGCCGACGGAGCTGCGCTCCTGGCCGATCTGGCTGGAGCGCAACGAGCGCCTGCTGCGGACGGGACGCGCGATCCTCGACGATCCCGCGACCTACGGCGCGCATCTCGACCGCGCGGGACGCGAACGCCTGCGCGGCGAGGTGTCCAA
>JAJDUK010000020.1 GCA_022826665.1 Alphaproteobacteria bacterium
CTTCACTGACATCCGCACCCCGTCGCCACGCCGGAGCCGCAATGCCGGCAAGAACAGACCATATGCGCCTGCCCATGAGATAATGAGGATCGTTTCAGTCAACGGTGAAGGGCGCCCGTGCCGGCACGCCGGACCGGCGCAAACCCGCGGCCTGGAAAGAAGCCAGGGCGCGCGTCGCCGAACACCCCGAAGAGATCACCGTCGTCTACCTCGCCGACGGCGACGAGCGCTCCGCCGTCTGGTCCAACCGCCCGGACATCGTCTTCGGCGCCGACCGCTGACGCGACGCGTTCTGATCGCCCCCCTCTCTCACGACCCACAGGGGCCGACCCCGGCATCGCCGAGGGTCAGCCCCTTTTTTGCGCCCTGCACGGAGTCCCGCTTCGCGGCTCGTCTTTTCGCGCCGGCGCCGCCCGCGCTCCCAACGCCGGCATCCCGCCTCGCGCAAGCCTCCCTCCTTCCGACATCGCATCGAACGCCGCCAACAAGCGATCGTCTGGTGCCCTGCTCAGCGACTCCTCGATCCCTGCGGCACGTTAGTTGTCCCCATCCCGAATCGTTGGAGACTCGATATTGGCGGCTTATCCAACAGGAAAGTACGGGCGCCCGCCCGGTCCTTCGGACCGGTCGCCGGGCTCTATTCCGCCGGGCGCGGCTTCGCCCCGCCCGGCTCCACGAAGCCCGCTTCGCGGTCTTCGCCGTTCCGGTGACGATCCCTGTCGCCTACGCTCCCTTCGGTCGCTGCGCGCTTCGCTTGCAGGTGCGGGCAGCCAAACCGGTGCATCACCGCCGCCCTGGCTCGGCCGCTCCGCTCCCGTCGCCAGCGGCTCTCTCCGACCTCCGGGACTCGCGCATCGCGGCGCGTCGCTTCGCTCCGCCGCAGCTTGCGCCTGCCTCGCCGCCCTTCCGCGCCTCGCCTTCCCCCACGGCCTCGCAACAGGCTCGGCGCTGATGCGCCATCGCCATTGCTCGTTCTCCCCACATCGACCACGGCTCATCGCTCTCCGAGCGATATCGCCCTCTCGCGCCGGGCGCTTCGAGCCTGAGCGCTCAGAACGGGTCGCCGCCTTCCCCCGAAGCCGTGGCATTCGCCACGGACTTCGCCGTCTTGCGTCCCGGCAGCTCGCCCTTGTCGAGGAACGCCTTCAGGCTTCGCTCCCCGATCTCGATGCCTCGTGCTTTCAGCACTTCGTGCATCTGCGCCACCGTGACGCCCTTGGCCCGTTGCTCCAGCATCCGCTCTCGCAACCGGTCCAGGACGTCTTTCAGCGAAAGCTTGGGAGGCGCCAGTTTCGCCAGGTCGCCGTCGATGGCATCGAAGTCGATATCCGTTTCGTTGAAGCGTCTCGCTGCCATTGTGTCTCCTTCCTTCTTCGACCACTACATCTGGTGTGTCATAGGATCGCCCGACCGCCCCACCATGTCAACGGACGCCCCGTTCGATCCTTGCGATGGGCCCCACCCGGTGCGATCTCTCCCTGATCCTGCTTCGGAACCTTCGCCTTGCGCGGAGTCTCCCCTGTCGAAACCACTGAACGTAGAAAAAGCCATTGCACACCTGTGCAAGCTATCGCTTGCGGGATCCATTCCAAGAGAATAGACTCGGGAGTCAATGGATGATACTGCCCGTGCAACAAGCGGAGTATCCCGTATATTCAAGCCATTAGGGGCGGATCGTGCGAGGCGCCCGCTGACCGAAACAGGGATCGACGCGTTCATGCCGGCAATCGCTCTGCCAGTCGCCACCGAATCGGGCTCGTCATGGTAGCCAGCATCGGCCAGATGGCGTCGGCCGAGTACTACCTGGAGAGCCAGCGCTCGTTCCGGCATCCCAACGAGTACTACACGGCGGGGGAGGAGCCGGACGGTACCTGGTTCAACCCCAACGGCCTGTTCGGGCTGGAAGACGGCGTCACGGTCGACGCCGGCCAGTTCCAGCGGCTCTACAACGGCTACACGCCGGACGGGTCGGACGGGCTGGTGCAGCGGGCCGGCAACCCGGAGCGCTCGCCCGGCATCGACATGACGTTCTCGGTGGACAAGAGCGTCTCCGCGCTCTGGGCCATCGCGGAGCCCGGCATGCGCGAGCGCATCGAGGCGATGGCGACGGCTGCCGCCAGGGCGGCGCTGGAAGACAGCGTGCTCAAGCATTGCAGCTACACACGGATGGCCGAGAAGGGGGTGACCCGCCCGGTCGAGGCGGACCTGATGGGCGCCACCTTCGTCCACGGCACCAGCCGCGAGAACGATCCCCAGCTCCACGTCCACTGCACCATCTTCAACCTCGCCAGGACCCACGAGGACGGCAAGTGGCGAGCGCATCACCAGTACCCGGTCTACAGCTGGAAGAAGGCGGCGGGCGCGCTGTTCCGCGCCAACCTGGCCTGGGAGCTGCAACAGGGCCTCGGGGTGCGGATGGAGCAGTACGGCCCCGCCAACGAGTTCACCCGCATCGGCGGCATGCCGGACGACCTCAAGGCCTTCTGGTCGAAGCGGCGCAAGGCCATCGTCGCGATGGCCGGAGAGTTGGGGATTCCATCTCTCGGGAACGCCTCCCGCATGGCGGGCGTCAACAAGATCACCCGCGAGGGGAAGTCCCACGACAACGATCCCGAGGTGAGGCACCGGCGCTGGCGCGGCGAGGCCGAAGGCTTCGTCGAGCGCGAGGAGCTGATCGCCGCGGTCACCGGCCACGAGGTTAGGATTGCGCAAAAGCAAATCCGTGAGCTGACGGACCGGCTCGACGATCTGCCCGCCCACCTGGCGCGCGAGGAAGCAGTCTTCCGGCGCCCGGACATGGTGGAGGCGGCGGCGAACGCGGCGGCGGGTCTGATGGGCCGGGAGGCGGTGGGGACGGCCATCGAGCGCCTGCGGCGGAACCCGGAGATCGAGCGGCTGGAGCCGAAGAAGCCGACCGCCGAATCCAGGGCAGGGATGGTCCACACCGAGGTCTATTCCACCCGCCACAACCTCGGCCTGGAGCAGGCGGTGAAGGACATGGCGGCTTCCATGGCCGCCGATAGCGGCCACGAGCTGCCGGAAGAGGCGGTCAGGGAGAAGGTGAAGACCCTGCTGGAGCAGGGCTATCCGTTGAGCCAGGAGCAGTCGCTGGCGATCCACCACGCCACCATCAACGGCGGCCGCGTGGCGGTGATCGAGGGCGCGGCGGGCTCGGGCAAGACCACCACCTTGAGGCCCATCACGGACCTTCACAAGGAGCACGGCTACGAGATCGTGCCGACGGCGGTGGCCTGGCGCACCGCCGTGGCGCTGGGCGACGATTGCGACGCGCGCGCCTACTGCGTCGACAAGCTGCTGAAGCTCGCGGCGAAGGGCCAGGTGGAGATCGGCCGCAACACGCTGATCGTGGTGGACGAGGCAGGGATGCTGTCGACACGGCAGGCCCACCACGTCCTTCAGCTCTCGGAGCGCCACGGGGCGAAGGTGGTGTTCGCGGGCGACACCCGCCAGCAGCAGCCGGTGGAGGCGGGGCCGGGCTTGCGGCTGATCCGCGACGTGGCCGGCAGCGTCCGCGTGGACCGCATCAGGCGCCAGAAGGCGGACCTCGAGGACGTGCTGGTTCATGTCCACAACGAGACGCCGGAGCAGGCGCGCTTCCGGGCGGGGCTGACCAACGCCGAGGAGCGAGACGCGATCCTCGCCCAGTACGAGGAGATGGACCGCAAGCCGGTGTTCACGCCGTGGCAGGTCGCGGTCTCGGAGGCGCTCAGGGACGGGGAGGCGGAGAAGGCCATCGAGGCGTGGCATGTGCGGGGCCGCCTCCACCTCTGCCACGACGAGGAGAAGACGCTCACGATCCTGGTGGACGACTGGGAGCGCCATGTGCGCGCGGAGCCCGGCACATCCACCGTCGTGCTCGCGCGCACGAAGGCGGAGGGCCGGGCGCTGTCGTGGCTCATGCGGGAACGCGTTCTCGCGCGGACGCCCGATGCGAAGCGCGCCGTCATCGAGGTGAGCCGGGACCTGGACGGGCGGGTGACGGAGCCGCTGGAGGTCGCGGTCGGAGACCGCCTGCGCATCGGCGCCACGCAGTGGGAGAAGCAGCTCTTCAACGGGACCGTGGTCACGGTCGAGGACCTCGAAGTGAAGCGCGCCGAGGACGCGGCGGTATCGCGCAGGGCCCGGAACGGCGAGGCGGCGGGCCGCGGAACGGATCCGGACCGTTTCGAGCCCGAGTACTCCGTCCACATCGTCGCGCGGACCGACGACGGCAGGCGGGTCGGGTTCCGCCTCGGCGAGAACCGCTACTGCCGCGACAACATCCGCCTCGACTACCGCTACGCCATGACCATCGCCTCGGCCCAGGGGCTGACCGTGGACCGGGCCTTCCTGCTGGTCGACGACCGGCCGGCGCGCGAGACGATCTATCCCGCCGCGACCCGGCATCGCGAGGCGCTCGACGTCTACGTCAACCGTGCGCCGCTCGCCCTGGACATCGCCGAGCACAGGCCCGAGGACGAGGCCGACATGCCCGTCACCGACAGCGACGTCCGGGCGTATCTGGCCGACCGCTGGTCGCGCTCGCAGCCCAAGGAGGCAGCGCTCGATTACGTCTCCGACGGCATGTGGCGGGAAGCCCGGGAAGAGGCGCCGAGGCACGACCGGGGCGGCAGGGAGCGGCATCGAGACGCCGCGGAGACGCGCGAGGCGGCCAACGACAATGCGCTGGTCCGTATTGCCCAGGACATCCGCCATGCGGTCAACGGCTGGCGGCACGGCGCGGCCGTCGACGCGTTCGCGGCCGAGCGCAACGAGGTCCTGGCGGCCTGGGACCACCTCCGCGCGCGCGTCCGGGACGAGGGCGAGGCCGTTGCGCTCAGCCTCGCCTTCCGCGCGACCCTCGACCGCCACGGCGCGCTGATGAAGCAGGCCGCCTCCTTCAGGGCCCGCCCCCGGGTATTCGAGCGGCTTCTCTCCGAGCGCGCCGGCATCGGCGAGGGGGAGCTGCGGGAGCTTCGAGACGTCCATGCCCGGGCGGGCAGCTACCTGCGCTCCGTCACGGCGAGGACCGCCCACGCGGCACGGCAGCAGGCCGCAGAGCAGCGCGAGGCGCCACCCCAGGACGCGGAGCGGCCGCCCGAGGCTGCGCGGCAGAGCGCATCCGACACCGCGCGGACGACACAGGATGCCGGCAGTGAGACCGCCCCGGTCCGGCCGGTGGAGGAGGAGACCGCCCGGAGCGCAGTGCCCATGCATCGCTTGCAGGCGGCTTATCGGCGGCTCGAGCGCGAGTGGCGGGTGCATCTCTTCCGGGCGGAGAGCGAGGGCGTGCATCGCTTCGACCTCGACGGCGCCACCGCGCTGATCGAGCGCATCGCCGCCTTCGCCGGGAGCGGGGGGCTTGGCGCGGAGCCGCGCGCGCAACTCGAGGAGATCGTCGGGCAGTACCGGGCGCACGTCGAAGCGCGCGATCGCGTGCGCGGCCATCTGCGGGACGTGGAACGGCACTGGCTGCGCTACAGGGCGATCTCCGAGCGCGCCCGCCAGCTCGACGTGCGCCCACGGGAGCTGCGCTCCTGGCCGATCTGGCTGGAGCGCAACGAGCGCCTGCTGCGGACGGGACGCGCGATCCTCGACGATCCCGCGACCTACGGCGCGCATCTCGACCGCGCGGGACGCGAACGCCTGCGCGGCGAGGTGTCCAA
>JAJDUK010000060.1 GCA_022826665.1 Alphaproteobacteria bacterium
GACCCGTGGAACCCTGCGGAATCCAACTTAATCCCAGCTGATCCCGGCGAGTCCCGCCCAAAAAATGAGCGGCGCGCGTCTCAACACATTGCTTATTCCAGCTGGCTCTGTCCCCCTCCCCTCTAACAAGGCGGAGGGGGACCGCACTGCGGCGAGCGGTGCGGGTCAGCGATCAACGTAGTCCTCGATGTACTGGCGCACCACCTCGTCGAGCGGCGGGTTCTGGGGCAGGCCGAGGCCGGCCGCGCGGTCGGCCTTCGCGTAGGCCGGCCAGGAGCCAACCAGCCTTTGGATCGCCGCATCGGGCGCGTCGATGACGGCGCCGAGCCTGCGGCCCGCGCCCACGCGCTCCAGCGCCGCCGCCATCTCGCCTGCCGTCGCCGAGAAGGAGGGCAGGTTGATGGTGCGGTCGTCGCCGAGGTCTGCACTCGGTATTTCGTGGAGGGTAACCAGGCTGTCGACGATCGTGCGGTAGCCGCCGAGGACGATGCGCGTGTCCCGGCTCACCGGGAGCTCGTGGTCGATGCCGGCGAGCGGCTCGCGGAAGAGACCGCTGGCGAAGCCGGAGGCCGCCTTGTTGGGCTTGCCCGGGCGCACGATCACGGTGGGCGGCCTGCCGCCGCGGCCGTCCAGATAGCCCTTGCGGGTGTAGTCGGCCACCAGGTGCTCGTTGATGACCTTGGTGACGCCATAGGTGCCCTGCGGCGTGATCTTGGTCGTATCGGAGACGGTTTCGGGGAGCGCGCTGCCGCCGTAGACCGCGATGCTGCTGGTGAAGACGAGGCGCGGCAAGCCCGGTGCGGCGCGGCAGGCGTCGAGGATGTTGAGGCCGCCGGTGAGGTTGACGGCGAGCGCGAGGTCGAAGTCCTGCTCGGCGCCGGCGCTGACCACTGAGGCGAAGTGGAAGACCGAGAGCGAGTCGCCCGCGATGAGCGCGCGCACGGTCTCGCCGTCAGAGACATCGCCGGCGACCAGCGAGACCCGCTCGTCGTCGAGGCCGGCGGGTGGTTGTTCGGGCACGACGGCATCGAAGAGGATCATCTCGTCGATCGGCTCCTGCTCGCCCGAGGCGCCGGTCAGCGTTCCCCTGTCGAGCAGCGTCCGCGCCAGCCTCAGTCCGAGAAAGCCCAGGCCCCCCGTAATCACCACCTTCATGCGTTCCCTCCGTCCGCTCGGTCTGCATCGGTGTGCAACATATCCTATTGGCAGGGCGTGCCGGTATGCGGATGATAGGCGCCCTGACTATGCCTCCCGCCGCGCAACTGTGCGGCGGGGCAGGGAAGCACAGCGGGGCGATGGGGGGCTTGAATGACCACGTCGGCGGCGCTTGGGCCGAACGAGTCTCTGATCGACGAGCGCGAGTCTCGGGCCCGCCTGATCACGCCCGTTCTCGTGCTCGATCTCGACGCGATGGAGCGCAACATCGCCACCATGGCGGCCTACGCGGCGGAGCAGGGCGTCGCCGTCCGCCCCCACGCGAAGACCCACAAGAGCGTGCAGATCGCCCGCCGCCAGCTGGACGCCGGCGCGTTGGGCATCTGCTGCGCCACCCTCGGCGAGGCCGAGGCCTTGGCGGCAGGGGGGATCGAGGGGCTGCTCATCACCTCGCCGGTCGTGGCGCCTGCCAAGATCAACCGCCTCATGGCGCTCCGCCGGGACCACGAATCGCTCATGGTGGTGGCCGACGACATGGATAACCTGCGCGCGCTCGAGGCCGCTGCGGCCGCGTCCGGGTTCGTGCTGGACGTGGTGATCGATGTCGATGTCGGGCTGCACCGCACCGGCACGCGCGATGCGGAGACGGCGGTCGCGCTGGCCGAGGTGGCGGACGCGAGCGAGAGCCTGCGTTTCTGCGGGCTTCAGGGCTATGCCGGGCACGTCCAGCACATCGAAGATTTCGGCGACCGCCGCGCGACCTCTCACGGCGATCTGGCGCCGCTGCGCGAGACCCGCGACCGGCTCGTCGAGCAGGGCATCGCGGTGCCCATCGTCTCGGGTGCCGGAACAGGCACCCACGACATCGACACGGAGATCGGGCTGATGACCGAGCTCCAGGTGGGCTCCTACGTGGTGATGGACGTCGAGTACCTTGACGTTCAGGCACGCGATAGCGGCGAGTGGCGCTTCGAGCCCGCGCTCTTCGTCCGCTCGACGGTGGTTTCCGCGAGCCACGACGGCAGCGCGACCATGGACGCCGGCCTCAAGTGCTTCGCCACCGACGGGCCGCTGCCGCGTTTCCACACCGGCGTGCCCATCGGCGCGCACTACGAGCATTTCGGCGACGAGCACGGGCGTATCGTCTTCGCCAGCGCCAATGAGCGGCTCAGGATTGGTGCGGCGCTCGAATGCATCGTGCCGCACTGCGACCCGACCGTGAACCTCTACGACCACTACCACTGCGTTCGTGGCGAGACCCTGGTCGACATTTGGCCGATCGAGGCCCGCGGCCGCCACTAGAGAAGAGCCATGGCGTCAATCACGCTTGCCAGCCTGACGAAGCGCTTCGGCGACCTGACTGCGGTCGCCTCCCTCGATCTTGAAATCAGGGACAAGGAGTTCGTGGCCCTGCTCGGGCCGTCGGGCTGCGGCAAGACCACGACGATGAACATGATCGCCGGCATCGAGACGCCGTCCGACGGGCAGATCCTCTTCGACGGCCGAGACATGCGCACGGTGCCGGCCAGCCGGCGCAAGGTCGGGTTCGTGTTTCAGAACTACGCCATCTTCACCCATCTTTCGGTGCGCGAGAATCTGGCGTTCGGGCTGAAGGTGCGCGGCGTGCCCAAGGCCGAGGTCCAGCGCCGCGTGGCTGCCATGTCTCAGCTCATGCGCCTCGAAGACCGAATCGATTGGCCCACCGCCAAGCTCAGCGTCAACGAGCTGCAAAAGGTCGCGATCGGCCGCTCGGCCATCACCGAGCCCGAGATTTTTCTGCTGGACGAGCCGCTGAGCAATCTCGATGCGGCCTTCCGGGCCTTCATGCGGACCGAGCTCAAGCACCTGCAGCACCAGTTCCAGCAGACCATGGTCTACGTCACCCACGACCAGATCGAGGCGATGAGCCTCGCCGACCGGATCGCCGTGATGGACCTGGGCGTGCTGCAGCAGTACGGCTCGCCCATCGAGGTCTACAACGAGCCCCGCAACGTCTTCGTCGCCAACTTCATGGGCAGCCCCAGCATGAATCTGGTGCCGTGTACGCTCTCCGGCGGAGACGGCAGCTATGCGCTTGATTTCGGCGAAGGTGGCAGCGCGGCCGTGGAAGACGGCGCGCTCAAGCGGCGCTGCGATGCGGCGCGGGATGCCGAGCTGATTTTCGGCGCGCGGCCGGAAGACCTCGAGATCGAGCCGACCGGCCATACCGCTCCCGGTATCGAGGCGACCGTAACGTTCGTCGAGCCCATCGGCCCGCGCACCATCGTTCATCTTGCCGCCGGCGAGCGCCGGCTGAAGATCGCCGAGGGCAAGCAGTACGGCATCGAGCTTGGCGCCCCGGTCAAGGCGGTGCTGCCGCCAGGCAAGTGCCACCTGTTCGATGCGGAAACGGGCGAGGCGCTGGGTCGCGCCTAGAGCGGCCCGCCCTCCGTCACTCGCCTAGGGGAGAGCTCCGACAACGCCATGGCCCAGCTCGAACTGAGGAACACGAGCAAGTCCTACGGCAAGACCGTCGCCGTGAAGGACATCGAACTCGTTGTCGAGGACAACGAGTTCTTCTGCATCTTCGGCCCGCCGAGCTCGGGCAAGACGACGATCCTGCGCCTGCTGCTCGGGCTGGTAGCGCCGGACGAGGGCGAGATCATCATCGGCGACGAGCCCGTCGTCGATCAGGGGCCCAAGGAGCGCAATCTGGCGATGGTGTTCCAGAACCTCGCGCTCTTTCCGCACATGACCGCCGGGCAGAACCTCGCCTTCCCGCTGGTGGAGCGGAAGCTGGAGAAGGCCGCGATTAAGGCGCGGGTGGTCGAGGTGGCGGAGACCCTGCACATCACGCCGCTGCTCGACAAGATGCCGGCACACCTGAGCGGGGGCGAGCGCCAGCGCGTCGCCATCGGCCGGGCGCTCGTGCGCGACCCTGCAGCCTTCCTCATGGACGAGCCGATCGCCGCGCTCGATGCCAGGCTCCGCGAGGAGATGCGCGTCGAGCTCAAGCGCCTCCAACGCGAGCTGCATCACACCATCGTGTATGTCACCCACGACCAGGAGGAGGCGATGTCGATCGCCGATCGCATCGCCGTTATGGAGGAAGGCGAGATTCGCCAGGTGGGCACGCCGGCCGAGATCTACAACCTGCCGAACAGCCGCTACGTGGCGGAGCTGATCGGCGCGCCGCCGATGAACTTCGTCGACGGTACCCTCGCGAACGGTGGCCGGTTTGAGGGGCGTGACGTGCCGTTTTCGATCACGTTGGAGGGTGCCGAGGGAGAGGGGCCTGCGGCCCTGGCCGTGCGGCCGGAGGACCTGGGGATCGGTGCGGCCGGCGCCAACGGTGGAGTCGAGGCCGCGATCTACGAGGTCGAACCGCTCGGCGCCTTCACCATCGTCGATGTCAGTGTGGGTGAGCAGATTCTCAAGGTGCAGGCGCCGGGCCAGCCGCAGTTCACCCTTGGCGAGCGCGTGAACCTCGCGGTCGATCCCGACCGCTGTCACCTGTTCCACGGCGAGACCGGCGAACTCATCCGCTCCGCTCGCTGAAGGGCGCGTCGGCATTGCTGGCGGCGTGATTGCTGCGCTAGGGTAGAAAGTACAGTGCAGCTTCTACCCTGGTGGCGACAATGGGCCTCAACATCAAGAACGACGAGACTTGCCGGCTGGCCCGCGAACTCGCGCAGCTCACCGGCGAGAGCATGACCGGCGCCATCACCGTCGCGCTCCGCGAGCGGCTGGAGCGCGAAGAGAGGCGACGCGATAAGGACGCCCTGCTGCGGGATATGCGCGCCATCGCGAAACGCTGTGCGGCGAAGCTGGGCCCGGGACCCTCGGCAGTGGAGCATGGCGACTACCTCTACGACGAGCGCGGCCTGCCAAAGTGATTATCGATACCTCGGCTATTCTCGCCATTCTGCTCCGAGAACCGGATGCCGGACGCCTTGAGGACGCAATTGCTGATGCCTGGCCCCGACGCATGACGGCAGTCGCGTTGCTTGAGGCGACGATGGTGGTCGAAGGCAGGGGTGGCACTGAGGCGGGCGACGATTTGGACGCCTTGCTGAAAAGAACGAGAGTCGAGTTCGTGCCCGTCACGCAAGAGCAAGCCCATGTCGCCCGCCAAGCCTGGCGGCGCTTCGGCAAGGGCAATCATCCGGCGGCGCTGAACTTTGGCGACTGCTTCGCTTACGCCCTCGCCGAGTTGACCGGCGAGCCGCTGCTGTTCAAAGGCGAGGACTTCGCCTTGACCGATATCGAGGCGGCGTAGACCGCGCGCTCACATGTTCTGCAACAGGTGAATCAGGCTGGAGGTATCCCAGCGGTTGCCGCCGCGCTGCTGCACGTGGGCGTAGAACTGGTCCACCAGCATGGACATCGGCAGGAGAGCGCCGTTCTTCTTGCCTTCCTCGAAACAGAGGCTCAGGTCCTTCCGCATCCAGTCGACGGCGAAGCCGAACTCGAACTCGCCCCGCAGCATGGTCGAGCCGCGGTTCTCCATCTGCCAGGACTGCGCCGCGCCCTTGGAGATGACCTCAAGCACGGTCTCACCGTCGAGACCCGCGCGCTGGGCGAAGTTGATGGCTTCCGCGAGTCCCTGAACCACGCCCGCGATGCAGATCTGGTTCACCATCTTGGTGAGTTGGCCGTTCCCTGCCGGCCCCATGTGGGTAACGTTGCGTGCGAACGCGTCGATGACTGGCTGGGCACGCGCGAACTCGGCCTCGTCTCCGCCCACCATCACCGTCAGCACGCCGTTCTCGGCGCCCGCCTGGCCGCCGGAAACCGGCGCGTCGAGGAAGCCCACGCCCCGTTCCTTGGCAGCAGCATAGACCTCGCGGGCGACAACGGCGGAATCGGTCGTGTGGTCGATGAAGATGGCGCTATCCGCCATGCCGGCGAGCGCGCCGTCGTCGCCGTAGACGACTGCACGTAGGTCGTCATCGGCGCCGACGCAGGCGAAGACCATCTCCGCGCCTTGGGCGGCAGCGGCGGGGGTCGGGGCGGCGCGGCCTTGGTGGGTCTCGGTCCATTGCTTGGCCTTGGCTGCGGTTCGGTTGTAGACGGTGACCTCATGGCCCGCTTTCGTGAGGTGCCCTGCCATGGGAAACCCCATCACGCCGAGCCCGAGAAACGCCACCTTGGTGCCACCGTCATTAGTCATAATTCGTCCTCCCCGCCGGCTTCTCGCGCCAAAGCGCGGCATCGTAGCGACGCCGAAACAGGCGGGCAATGACGGCCTCTGTGCCCATCTATTGACGCAGATCAAGGCGCTGGCGAATGCGGGCTTCAGACTGGTTCTGAGGGAGCCCGTCGCCGCACTTCATCGGAACCGATCGCCCATTCGCCACGACGCGCATGCCATGACAGCGGGTTCGTTTTCTGGCGCGAGGCGCTGCAGGATCGCGGCGCGCACGGTCCACCTCGGGGCCAGCACCGCGGCATCGCTGTTGCTGCTTCTCGTCTTCGTCATTCTTGCTGGCGAAGCGCAGGCCGCCGTCAAGCTCGGCACCGCGCTCACCAAGATTGAGCCCGCCGAGCTTGTGCCGGGCGCCGACCGCTTCGGCCCGGTCGAAGGTGCGCCGCCTCGCGCGCAGGCGCTCGAAGGGTCCTCGCTCAAGGGCTACGTCTTCCTCAACACCGATGTCGCGGGCGCCGTCGGCTATTCCGGCAAGCCCATTCACCTCCTGATCGGGCTCGACACCGAGGGCGCGATCACGGGCGCGGTGCTGCACAAGCACCACGAGCCCATCGTGCTGATCGGGATTCCCGAGCGGCGGATCAAGAGCTTCATCGCGGACTACGTCGGGCGCAACGTGCGCGAGTTCCTGGAGGAACGCGATGCCAGCGACCGCTCGCTCGATATCATCGCCGGCGCCACGGTCACCATCCTGGTGATCGACGACGCCATCCGCCGCTCCTCGCTGCGGATGGCGCGTGCGCTGGGCCTCGCTGGGCTCGACGGGGAACAGGGAACCGGCGCGCCGCCCCGGGGCGAGCTCGACACCGCGCAAGAGGGCGTCGAAGACTGGATGACCCTGATCGGCGACGGCTCGGTGCGTCGGCTCAACCTCAGCGTCGGCGAGGTGACCGCAGACTTCGCCGCTGCGGGCAAGGAGAAAGCCGCCGCGCGGCCCGAGAGCGACGACCCGGAGACGCGCTTCATCGACCTCTACGCGGCAGAGGTCAGCGTGCCGGTCATCGGCCGGAGCCTGCTTGGCGACGCCGAGTACGAGAACCTCCGCGCACGGCTGGAGCCCGGCCAGCACGCACTGCTGATCGCCGCCAACGGCCTCTATTCGTTCAAGGGCTCGGGCTTCGTGCGCGGCGGAATCTTCGACCGCGTCCAGCTCGTCCAGGGCGATGGCAGCATCCGCTTCCGTGATCGCCAGTACAAGCACTTGGGTGAGGTGGCGGCGGACCTGGCGCAGCCCTTCTCCGAAGTCGGCCTCTTCGTGGTGCCGGCCGACGCCGAGTTCGACCCCGTAGCTCCCTGGACGCTCCAACTCCTGGTGCAGCGCGCGATCGGCGCGCTCGACAAGGATTTCTTGCTCTACGAGCTCTCCTACACGTTGCCCGCACGATATCTGAAGCCGCTGCCCGGACCCGCGCCTTCTGCTGCCGACCAGACCCTGACCGAGCCGGAAGCCGCGCCGGAGCTCTGGCGGCGCATCTGGGAGGACCGGATCGTCGACGTGGCGGTGCTCGGCGCGGCCATGATCGCGCTCACCCTGATCTTCTTCTTCCAGGACTGGTTCGCGCGCCGGCCCAAGCTCGCAACCGGCGTGCGCGTGGGGTTCCTGCTCTTCATCGTCGCCTGGCTCGGCGGCTTCGCCCAGGCCCAGCTCTCGGTGGTCAACATCATGACCTTCGGCAACGCGCTGATCACCGAGTTCCGCTGGTCCTACTTCCTGATGGACCCGCTGATTTTCCTGCTCTGGTGCGGCACCGCGCTGGCGCTGATCTTCTGGGGCAGGGGCGTGTTCTGCGGCTGGCTCTGCCCCTTCGGTGCGCTGCAGGAGCTGCTCAACAAGGCGGCGCGGCTCGCGCGCGTGCCGCAGGTGACGCTGCCCTGGGGCCTGCACGAGCGACTCTGGCCGGTGAAGTACGTGATCTTCATCGGCCTCGCCGGAGTCTCGCTCTATGACCTCGCCTTCGCCGAGCGCCTGGCGGAGGTCGAGCCCTTCAAGACCACCGTGATCCTGCGCTTCGCCCATGACTGGCCGTTCGTGGCCTGGGCCGGCGTGTTGCTCGGCACCGGGCTCTTCGTCGAGCGCTTCTTCTGCCGCTACCTCTGCCCGCTGGGGGCGGCGCTCGCGATCCCCGGCAAGATCAGGATCATGGAGTGGCTGCGCCGCCACAAGGAATGCGGCGCGCCCTGCCATCGCTGTGCCCAGGAATGCATGGTCCAGGCGATCCATCCGGACGGGCACATCAACCAGAACGAGTGCCTCTACTGCCTGCACTGCCAGCAGGTCTATCACGACGAGCACCGCTGCCCGCCGATGATCCAGCGCCGCCTCCGGCGCGAACGGCGCCGGGCGCGCGCCTCCGCGAATATCACCGTCCCGCCTGCAGCAACGGCAGGCCCAACCGGCACAGCAACGAGTCCCTGATGCCAAGTAAGGAGGAGAAAGCCATGTCGAAGAAGAAACACGATGCACCGGAGAAGACCGGCGTCACACGCCGCGATCTGATCGGCAGCACGGCCAAGATCGCCACGGTCGGCGGGGTTGTCGCCGCCGGGGTCGCCGGGGTCACTCCCGCCGATCCGCCGCGCAAGGCGCACGCCGCCACCGAGGCAGGCTCGGCTTACGTGGGACCGGGGCAGCTCGACGAATATTACGGCTTCTGGTCGAGCGGCCAGTCCGGCGAGGTGCGCGTCTTTGGCGTCCCCTCCATGCGCGAGCTCCTCCGTATCCCGGTGTTCAACCGCTGCAGCGCCACCGGCTGGGGGCTCACCAACGAGAGCCGCCGAATCATGACCGAGGGGCTCACACCCGAGACTCGGAAGTTCCTGGAATCCCGCGGCGGCATCTACACCAACGGCGATGCGCACCACCCGCACATGTCCTTCACCGACGGCACCTACGACGGGCGCTACGTCTGGATCAACGACAAGGCGAACACGCGTGTTGCCCGCATTCGCTGCGACGTGATGAAGGTCGATAAGATCGTGGAGATCCCGAACGCCAACGACATCCACGGCCTGCGGCCCCAGAAATATCCGCGCACCGGCTACGTGTTCTGCAACGGCGAGCACGAGATTCCGCTGCCCAACGACGGCTCCGTGCTCAATGATCCGTCGCAGTACATCGCGATCTTCACGGCGCTCGACGGCGACACCATGGAGGTCGCCTGGCAGGTGATCGTCGACGGCAACCTCGATAACGTCGATGCCGACTATCAGGGCAAGTACGCGGTCTCCACCTGCTACAATTCCGAAATGGGCATGAACCTGGAGGAGATGACCGCCGCCGAGCAGGACTGGGCCGTCGTCTTCAACATTGCCCGTATCGAGCAGGGGGTGAAGGACGGCGACTACACCATGCACCAGGGCGTCAAGGTGATGGACGGGCGCAAGGGCTCGCCCTACACCCGCTACATCCCGATCTCCACCAGCCCCCACGGCGTCAACACGGCGCCCGACGGCCACCACATCGTCATCAACGGCAAGCTGTCGCCGACCGTCTCAGTCATCGACGTGCGCCGTCTCGACGACCTGTTCGACGACAAGATCGCGCCGCGCGACGTGATCGTTGCCGAGCCCGAGCTCGGCCTCGGGCCGCTCCACACTGCCTTTGATGGGCACGGCAACTGCTTCACGACGATCTTCCTCGACAGCCAAGTCTGCAAGTGGAACATGGATGCGGCCATTCGCCAGTACAACGGCGAAGAGGTGGACCCGATCGTCGAGAAGATCGACGTGCACTACCAGCCGGGGCATAACCACACCTCCATGGGCGAGACCAAGGAGGCGGACGGCAAGTGGCTGGTCTCGCTCAACAAGTTCTCGAAGGATCGGTTCATCAACGTGGGCCCGCTCAAGCCCGAATGCGAGCAGCTCATCGACATCTCCGGCGACAAGATGCAGTTGGTCCACGACGGCCCGACCTTCTCGGAGCCCCACGACTGCATCATCGTCCATCGCTCCAAGGTGAACCCGAAGCAGATCTGGGACCGTGAAGACCCGACCTGGGAGGAGGCGCGTCAGCAGGCGGCGAAGGATGGTGTCGATCTCGACTGGGGCGAGGACGTGATCCGCGACGGCAACAAGGTGCGGGTCTACATGTACTCGATCGCACCCGCGTTCAGCCTCGAGACCTTCGAGGTGAACGAGGGCGACGAGGTCACCGTCTACATCACCAACCAGGACGATGTGGACGACCTCAGTCACGGCTGGTCGCTTTCCAACTACGGGGTGGCCATGGAGGTGGCGCCTCAGGCGACTGCGTCGGTGACGTTTACTGCCGACCGGCCCGGCGTACACTGGTTCTATTGCCAGTGGTTCTGTCATGCGCTGCACATGGAGATGCGCGGGCGCATGTTCGTGAAGCCCAAGACCGCCTGATGCGTCTGCGGCGCGCGGCGCTCGCTCTCGGCGCGGCGGTGGTGATGTTCGCCGCTGCCGCGGGGGAGGTGCGCGCCGCGTCCGCCGCCGTCATCGAGGTCTCGCCCGGCGAGGGGGCGCTGCAGGCCGCGCTGGATACCGCTCCGTCCGGCGCGGTGCTGCGGCTCGCGCCGGGCCTTTACCCTGGGCCGATCGTCATTGACCGGCCGCTGACGCTGGAGGGGGAGCCCGGCGCGATCCTCGACGGCGGTGGCAAGGGGCGGGTGCTCAGCGTCGCCGCGCCCGATGTGGTGGTGCGCGGGCTCACCGTCCGCAACTCCGGCACGAGCCTTGCCGATACCGACGCCGGCATCTTCCTCGACAAGCCGGCCAAGGGGGCGCTGATCGAGGACAACCGGCTGGAGAACAATCTGTTCGGCATCTACCTGCACGGCGCCCGCAACGCGCTGGTGCGGGACAACGTGGTGATCGGCAACCGCGACTTGCGCATGAGCGAGCGCGGCAACGGCATCCATCTCTGGGCGGCCAGGGGCTCGGTGGTCGAGGGCAATAGCGTGCAATACGGCCGCGATGGCATCTTCGTCACCACCAGCCGCAAGAACGCGTTCCGAAACAACGAGTTTCGCGACCTGCGCTTCGCCATCCACTACATGTACACCCACGACAGCGAGGTCAGCGGCAACGTCTCCCACGACAATCACGTGGGCTATGCGCTGATGTATTCCGACCGGCTCCGCGTGTTCGACAACCGCTCCTTCGGCGACCGCGATCACGGCTTCCTCTTCAACTTCACCAACAAGTCTCGCATCGAGCGCAATCTCGTGCGCGCCGGCCGCGACAAGTGCGTATTTCTCTACAATGCGAACCGCAACGTGCTCAGCGGCAATCTCTTCGAGGGCTGCGCCATCGGTATCCACTTCACCGCAGGTTCTGAGGGCAACCGTATCGCGGGCAACGGCTTCATCGGCAACGCGACGCAGGTGAAGTACGTCGGCACGCGTCACGTCGAATGGTCCGACGAAGGCGTCGGCAACTACTGGAGCGACAATCCCGCCCTCGATCTCGATGGCGACGGCATCGGCGACGTGCCCTACAGGCCCAACGACCTTGTCGACCAGGTGGTCTGGCGCCATCCGCTGGCCAAGCTGCTGCTGACCAGCCCGTCGGTGCGTATCCTGCGCTGGGCTCATGATCGCTTCCCCTCCATCTATCCGGGCGGCGTGATCGATTCCGCTCCGTTGATGCGCCCACCCGAGCTCGGAGCTGGTTGATGGAAGGGCCAGCACTCGCGCTGGAGGCGGTGACCAAGTCTTACGGCCGGCACGCGGCGGTCGATGGGGTGACGCTCGGCCTGGCGCCAGGAGAGCGGCTCGCGCTGCTCGGCCACAACGGTGCCGGCAAGACCACGCTGCTCAAGCTGGCCCTCAGTCTCACGCGGGCCGACGGCGGCACGGTAACGACGCTGGGCTGCGCCCCCGGAGGCTCGGCCTGGACCGAAGCAAAGCGCGAGATCGGCTTCCTGCCCGAAAGCGTGGCCTTCCTCGGCTCGATGACCGGGCGCGAGACGATCCGCTTCTACGGGCGGCTCAAGGGTGTCGGCCGGGCCGGCTGCGAGGAAGCGCTCGCCCACGTCGGTCTCGCCGGGGTGGCGGGCAAGCGGGTCAAGACCTACTCCAAGGGCATGCGCCAGCGTTTGGGCTTCGCGCAGGCGATCCTGGGCGCCCCCCGGCTCCTGATCCTGGACGAGCCGACCGGTGGGCTCGACCCGGAGTCGCGCCAAGCCTTCCACGAGACGCTGCATGAACTGGCCGGACGAGGCGCCGCCATCATTCTCTCCTCCCACGTGCTGACCGAGGTCGAGGCCGGGACCGACCGCATCGCGATCATGCGCGAGGGCCGGCTTGCGGCCTTGGGCACGGCGGACGAGCTCAAGCGCCGGGCCGGGCTCGCGGTCACGATCCGCGTCGCCGTGCGCCCCGGTGGCGGCGCGCGCCTCGCGAGCGCCCTCGGCGGCCGCTCGTCCGAGCGGATCAACGATCACGCGGTCGAGCTTCGCTGCGCTGCCGGCGAGAAGCGCGCCCTGATCGAGCGGATTCTGGGCCTCGGCGACGAAGTCGAGGACATCGAGATCGTCCCCCCTGGCCTCGATGCGGTGTATGCGTGCTTTGGCGGCAGCGGCGGCGGTGAAAGGGAGCGTGCGTCGTGACTGCGGTCGCAACCATCGCCGGGCGGGAGGTTCTGGCCGGCATCCGCAACCGCTGGATGCTCGCAGCCGCCTTGCTCCTTGGCGTTCTGGCGTTGACATTGGCCTTCGTCGGCTCGGCCCCGGCTGGTCCGGTCGCCGCCTCGCGTCTCGCGATCACGGTGGTCAGCCTCTCCAGCCTCTCGGTCTTCCTGGTGCCGCTCATCGGGCTGCTGGTGAGCTACGACACGCTGGTGGGCGAGATCGAGCGCGGCACCATGCCTCTGCTGATGACCCACCCGGTCACCCGCTTGCGCATCGTGCTCGGCAAGTTCGCAGGCCAGGTGGCGATCCTCGCCATCGCCACAGTCGTGGGCTTCGGCGTTGCCGCGCTCGCCACCGGCCTCGGCGACGGCGGCGATGCCGAGGCCTGGCGCGCCTTCGGGGTCATGGTCGGTGGCTCAATCCTGCTCGGCGCCGCCTTCATCGCGCTCGGTACGCTTATCAGCGCCGTGGTGGCCGAGCGCGGCACGGCGGCCGGGGTCTCGGCGGCGGTGTGGCTGGTCTTCGTCGTGCTCTTCGACATGGCGCTCCTCGCCGTGCTCGTGGCGGACGAAGGGCAGGTAATCTCCGGCGACCTCTTCCGCGTGCTGCTCCTGCTCAACCCGACCGACGTCTACCGCATGCTGACGCTTGCCGGTTCCGAGACTGTGGGCGCGCTCTCCGGCATGGCGGGGGTGAGCGCCGAGGCCGCCTTCGGTCATGCGCTTCTGTTCCCGGTCATGGTGCTCTGGATCGCGGTGCCGCTCGGCCTCGCGGGCCTCCTGTTCGGGAGGAAGGAGCTGTGAGACGTGCGCTTGCCCTGCTGGCCATCGGCCTGCTCGCGCTCTCGGGCGCTGCCGGCTGCGGCGAGGATGACGATGTTGTCGCCAAGCCCCCGCCGGTGGAGCCCACACGCGACGCCTCCGGCCACTACTGCGGCATGATCCTGGTCGATCACAGCGGGCCCAAGGCGCAGGTTCACCTGCCCGACGAGCCCGAGCCCGTGTGGTTCTCCTCGGTGCGCGATGCCATCGCCTTCACCATGCTGCCCGAAGAGCCGCGCAACTTCACCGCGATCTACGTGAACGACATGGGCGTCGCCCAGTGGGAAGCGCCGGAGCCCGGCACCTGGATCGATGCCAACGGCGCCTGGTATGTGATCGGGAGCGACCGGATGGGCGGCATGGGCGTGCCCGAGGCGGTGCCGTTCGCCACGCAAGAGGCCGCCAAGCGTTTCGTGGCAGCGCACGGCGGGAGCATCGTCGCGCTCACCGACGTGCCGGAGAGCTACATCTTCGCCTACGCCGACGAGGACGACACCGCGACGCCGGCGCATGGAGACCACCAATGACGCGCTGGCCCGCTGCCACGCCCACCCGGCGGCGCTTCGTCGCCATCGCGGCCGCCGCCGCCGGCCTGCCCTTCGCGGCGATGCGGGCCGGCGCCGAAACGGCGCATCTTCACCGCTGGTCCGGTATCGCGCTGGGGGCCGCCGCGGAGATCGTCCTGCATGACCCCGACGCCGCCAGGACGCGCCGCCTGATCGCGCGCTGCGTCGCCGAGATCGACCGGCTGGAGGACGTGTTCAGCCTCTACCGGCCCGAGAGCGCCATCACGCGCCTCAACCGGGACGGCCGCCTCGCGGCGCCGCCGCTGGAACTGGTGACGCTGCTGGCCGAGGCCCGCTCCTATTCGGAGAGGACGAAGGGCGCCTTCGACATCACCGTGCAGCCGCTTTGGCGCCTCTACGCCGCGCACTTCGCACACCCCGGCGCCGATCCGCGCGGACCGGGCGAGGCCGCGCACGCCAAAGCGCAAGCGCTGGTGGACTACCGCGCCATCGAGATCGGGCCTGGGGAGGTCCGCTTCGCCCGGCCGGGCATGGCGATCACCCTCAACGGCATCGCCCAAGGCTACATCACCGACCGCGTGGCGACGCTGCTGCAGGACGCCGGCATGGGCGACGTTCTGCTCGACATCGGCGAGGTCCGGGCACTCGGCCGTCATCCCGATGGCCGCCCCTGGCATGTCGGCCTCCGCCACGCGGCCGAGCCCGAGACGGTCGCGCGCACCGTCACGCTGACCGACCGTGCCGTCGCCACCTCCGCCGGTATCGCGAGTCCGTTCGATGCGAGCGGGCGCCACCACCACCTGTTCGACCCCGCGACCGGCAGGCCCGCGCCGGGGGCCCGGCAGGTCTCGGTGATCGCGCCCCGCGCCACCATGGCCGACGCCCTCTCCACCGCGCTCGCCGTCTCCCCGCCCGCCCGCGCCGCCTCTTTCGCGACCCGCTTCCCCGAGATCGAGGTGGTGACCGATGGGGTGAGCCAACCGTCGTAGCGGCTCCCCTCTACGGCGCACCTTGGCTAGGATGCGCCCCGATTCCTCTTCCCGCCGAGCGGGCGCCCGATGGCCGTCTACACCGAAGTCTCCGACGACGAGCTCGCCGCGTTTATCGCGGAGTACGACATCGGCACGGCCGTCTCCTGCAAGGGCATCGCCGAGGGGGTCGAGAACTCCAACTACCTGCTGCTGACGGAGGGCGGCCCCTACATCCTCACGCTTTATGAGAAGCGGGTCGATGCAAGGGACCTGCCCTTCTTCCTCGGGCTGATCGAGCACCTGGCGGCGCGCGGCGTGCCCTGCCCGGTGCCGGTCCACGGGCGCGACGGCGCGGTGCTGCGCACCCTCTGCGAGCGGCCGGCGGCGATCACGAGCTTCCTTGCCGGCGTCTGGCCGAGGCGCCCGCGGCCCGAGCACTGCGCCGAGCTGGGCGAGGCACTCGCGCGGATGCATCTAGCGGGACTCGACTACGAGCCTGAGCGCGCCAACGCGCTCTCGGTCGACAGCTGGCGCCCGCTCTTCGAGAGGTGCCGCGCCGGCGCCGACGACGTGGTGCCCGGCCTCTCGGCCGAAATCTCCGCGGCGCTGGACCGCATCGAGGCGGACTGGCCGCGCGATCTGCCGCGCGGCGTGGTCCACGCCGATCTCTTCCCCGACAACGTCTTCTTCGAGCGGAACCGGCTCAGTGGCCTGATCGACTTCTACTTCGCCTGCAACGACGCGCTGGTCTACGACCTCGCGGTCTGCCTCAACGCCTGGTGCTTCGAGCCCGACCTGAGCTTCAACGTGACCAAGGCTCGCCTCATGATCGGGCGCTACCGCGCGGTGCGCCGCTGCTCCGAGGCTGAGATCGCAGCCCTCCCGCGGCTCGCCGAGGGCGCCGCGCTGCGCTTCCTGCTCACCCGTCTCTACGACTGGATCAACCAGGTGGACGGCGCCCTGGTCAAGCCCAAGGACCCCCGCGAGTACCTGCAAAAGCTCCGCTTCCATCGCGGCGTGTCTGGCCCCGGCGCCTACGGGATCGAGCCGTGACTGTGGCGATCTATACCGACGGCGCCTGCAGCGGCAATCCGGGGCCAGGCGGATGGGGTGCGGTGCTGCTCTATGGCGAGCACCGGCGCGAGATCAGCGGCGCGGCGCCCGACACCACCAACAACCGCATGGAGCTGACCGCCGCGATCCGGGCGCTGGAGGCGCTCAACCGCTGCTCCGCCGTCGCCCTCTACACCGACAGCACCTACGTGAAGGACGGGATCACCCGATGGCTCCCCGGCTGGAAGGCCAAGGGCTGGCGCACCGCGTCCAAGTCCCCGGTCAAGAACCGCGACCTGTGGGAGGCCCTCGACGCCCTCTCGCAGCGCCACGACGTGACCTGGCACTGGGTGAAGGGCCACGCCGGCAACCAGGAGAACGAGCGCGCCGACACCCTCGCCCGCGAGGCGCTGAAGGCCGCAGCGATTTAGCCCGCTCCCGCTCTCCATGGCGCCATCGTGGCGCAGCAACCGCGCGTCCTGCACCGCACCATGGTCCAGAGAATCACGCGACGGCCCAAACAACTCCCACCTCCCCCTGTCCCCCCCCCGAAGGCGGAGGGGGAACGCAGGCGGCACCGCCTACTCTCCCTCTCCTCCGCTCGGGGAGGAGAGGGCCGGGGAGAGGAGGGGGCAGTCTGGCCGTAAGCCGCCGGGCGGGTTACTCCGCGGCGCTGGCCTGGGCGACTGGCGCGCGGAAGGCGGCCAGCAACTCGGCCTCGCGCTCCTTCGCGCAGACGATGTTGGCTTCTTTCACGTGGCCGAAGCCCCGCATGGCAAGCGGCACTTCCGCGATCTCCACGGCGAGCGCGTGGTTGTCGGAGTCGAGGCCCGCGATCAGAGTCTCCATCGTGGCCTCGTACTCGCCGATCAGCGCGCGCTCCCGGCGCCGCTCGGCGCTGTAGCCGAAAATGTCGAGCGGCGTGCCGCGCAGACCCTTGAACTGCGCCAGCAGGCGGAAGGCCGAGAGCATCCAGGGGCCGAAAATGCGCTTCTTCAGGTGGCCCGTCGCAGGGTCGCGCCCGGCGATGAGCGGCGGCGCCATGCTGAATCGGAGCCCAACCCGCCCCTCGAACTCTGCCTCCACCTGCCGGCGGAAGCGGCCGTCGGTGTAGAGCCGGGCGACCTCGTATTCGTCCTTATAGGCGAGCAGCTTGTGATAGGCGCGGGCGACCGCCTCGCCGAACCCCTCGCGGCCCGGCGCCCGCGCCCGCTCGGCCTCCCGCGCGCGGCTCACCAGGGCGCGGTAGCGGCTGGCAAGCGCGGTGTTCTGATAGGCCCGGAGGTCGGAAGCGCGGCGTTCGATCAGCGCATCCAGTCCCTGCGCCCGCGGCTCCTGGGGCAGGGTGCCGGTCTCGGCCGCGGCGGCGGCGACCGCGTCTGCATCGTGCGCGGCGGCGCGGCCCCAGCGAAAGGCGCGCAGGTTGGCCTCCACCGCGACGGCGTTGAGCGCGATCGCCCGCTCCAGGGCCTCGGCGCCGAGCGGCACCAGGCCGCGCTGGTAGGCGAAGCCCAGGAGGAAGAGGTTGGTGTAGACGGCATCGCCGACCAGCGCCGTCGCCAGGCGGCTCGCGTCCACCACATCCATCGCGCGCGCTGCCGCCCCAACCACGCCTTCGAGCTGCGCGCCGGGGAATTCGAGGTCGGGCGCGCGGGTGAAGTCACCGGTGGTGATCGGGCCGCCGTTGACCACGGCGTGCGAGGCGCTCCTGTCGAGCCGCGTCACAGCCTCGCGGCTCGCCGCCACCACCCGGTCGATTCCCAGCAGCAGCCTGGCGCCGCCGACCGCGATGCGTACGGCGTGGAGGTCTTCGGGCCGCTCGGCGATGCGGATATGGCTGGTGACGGCGCCGTATTTTTGGGCAAGGCCGGCCTTGTCGAGCACCGTGGCGCCCTTGCCTTCCAGCCGCGCCGCCGTGCCGAGCAGCGCTGCGAGGGTGACGATCCCGGTGCCGCCCACGCCCGCCAGCAGGATGCCGTAAGGCTCCGTACACGAGGGGCGCTGCGGCTCCGGCAGCGCGGCGATCGGCCGCTCGGAGACGCCCGCAGAGGCGCCCGCCCGCCGCTTCCCGCCCTTGACCAGCACGAAACTCGGGCAGAAACCCTTGATGCAGGAGAAATCCTTGTTGCAGGCGGACTGGTCGATGGCCCGCTTGCGGCCGAACTCGGTCTCCAGCGGCACCACCGAGAGGCAATTGGACTGCACGCCGCAATCGCCGCAGCCCTCGCACACGTCCGGGTTGATGATGACCCGCCAGTCCGGCTCCTCCAGCAGGCCGCGCTTGCGCCGGCGCCGCTTCTCGGTCGCGCACATCTGGTCGTAGACGATGGCCGAGACCCCCTCCCACTGGCGCAGGTCGCGCTGCACCTGGTCGAGCTCGTCCCGGTGATGGATGGTCACGCCGTCCGCGAACTGCCCGTCGAAGGGGTATTTCTCCGGCTGGTCGGTGACCACCGCGATGCGGCCGACGCCCTCTGCCTGGACCTGTCGGGTCACGCGCTGGACCGAGAGCGGCCCGTCCATGGGCTGGCCGCCGGTCATCGCCACCGCGTCGTTGTAGAGAATCTTGTAGGTCATGTTGACGCCGGCGGCGACCGCGGCCCGGATCGCCAGAATGCCGGAGTGGAAGTAGGTGCCGTCGCCGATGTTCTGGAAGACGTGCTCGGTCTCGGTGAAGGGCGCTTGGCCGATCCAGTTCGCCCCCTCGCCGCCCATGTGGGTGTAGGTGTCGGTCTCGCGGTCCATCCACTGCGCCATGTAGTGGCAGCCGATGCCGGCGAGCGCGCGGCTCCCCTCGGGCACCTTGGTCGATGAGTTGTGCGGGCAGCCCGAGCAGAAGTAGGGCACCCGTTCCATCGCCGCGGGCTCCCCGGCGCGGCTCTCCGCCCACCTGGCCCGCAAATGAGCCAGCCGCGCCTCGATGCTCTCGTCGGAGCCGAGGCGCAGGAGCCGCTCGGCCAGCGTCTGCGCCACCCCGCCGGGGTCGAGCTCGCCCGAGGCACGGAGCAGCGGGCGCCCGTCCTCGTCGCACTTGCCGATCACGCGGGGCCGCTCCGTCGCAGGCAGGCTGTAGAGCAGCTCCTTGATCTGACCCTCGATGAAGTCCCGCTTCTCCTCGACCACGAGGATCTCGTCGAGCCCGCCGGCGAAGCGCCTGATCCCGTCCGGCTCCAGCGGCCAGCTCATGCCCACCTTGTAGAGCGCGATACCCAGCCGCCGCGCCGTGCCCTCGTCGATGCCGAGGTCGTCCAGCGCCTGGCGCACGTCGAGATAGGACTTGCCGGTGGTCACGATGCCGAGCCGGCGTCCCGGCCCGTCGATCACGGTGCGGTCGAGCCCGTTGGCCCGGCCGTAGGCCCGCGCCGCGTCCAGCTTGTGCTCGAGCAGCCGCTCTTCCTGCGCCAGCGGCGTGTCGGGCCAGCGGATGTTGAGCCCGCCCGCGGGCAGCGCGTGGTCCTCCGGCGTGGCGATGGCGATCCGGTGCGGGTCCACCGAGACGATGGCCGAGCTGTCCACCGTCTCCGCGATGCAGATGAAGCCGACCCAGAGGCCGGCATAGCGCGAGAGCCCCCAGCCGTGCAGCCCGTAGTCCAGGAACTCCTGCACGCCGGCCGGGTTGATCACCGGCATGGTCGCGCTCACGAAGTTGAACTCGCTCTGGTGCGCGGTGGTGGAGGAGGCGCAGACGTGGTCGTCGCCGGCCAGCGCGAGCACGCCGCCGTGGGCCGACGTGCCGGCGAGGTTGGCGTGCTTGAAGACGTCGATGGTGCGGTCGACGCCGGGCCCCTTGCCGTACCAGATGGCGAAGACGCCGTCGTGCTTCGCGCCGGGGAAGAGCCCGACCTGCTGCGTGCCCCAGAGCGCGGTGGCCGCCGTGTCCTCGTTGACGCCGGGCTGGAAGTGCACGCCGTGCTGCTCGATGAACGGCCTGGCCTGCCAGAGCGCGCGGTCGAAGTTGCCGAGCGGCGAGCCCCGGTAGCCCGAGATCATGCAGCGCGTGTCCAACCCGGCGGCCTTGTCGCGCAGGTGCTGCATCATTGGCAGCCTGACCAGCGCCTGGGTGCCGGTCATGTAGACCTCGCCCGAGAGGGCGGCGTACTTGTCGTCGAGTGAGACCGCGGCGAGGGTCATCGCGATTCCTGTCCTCAGCGTCCGGTTCTTCTTGGGGCTAGGCCGCAAGCAGCGGCCGCCGGATACGCGGCCGCGCCGCCATCATACCCCAAGGCGCACCGTCGGCGCGAAGCGGCGGCGGCCGGGATATCCTTGAGAGTTTAGTTTTATGCGGCCTATTCCGGCCCACTCCGGTCCAAAGTGGCCCAAGGTGGCCCAAGGTGGTCCAAAACCGGCGGCTCAAAGTGGCTCACGGTGGACCAAGGCAGCGCGGATGTGGGCGACGATCTCGAGCGAATGCCCCTTTTTGCCACGTCTCGCCAAAATGGAGTGCCTCGCGTCCGCGTAGGCGGCGACGCGTGTGGCGGCGTTTTCGCGGTCTGCACAACGCATCCGCCGAGACTGACTCCGCCCGCCCACGCCGTGCACCGCACCATGGTCCGGTGTCCCGGCCTGACGAGGCCACGTTGCGTTCGTGCCGACGTGCTGACACCCTCGCGCCGGCGTGCAGCACAGGAGACGAGCATGACGGGCTACGATGGCTACACCACGATGACGTTCGCGCGCGAGCGGCGCGTGCTCACCGTGACGCTCAACCGGCCCGACGTGCTCAACGCCGTGAGCGCAGCCATGCACGCCGAGATGGCGCGGCTCTTCTACGACATCGCCGCCGATCGCGAGACCGACATCGTGGTGCTGACCGGCGCGGGTCGCGCCTTCTGCGCCGGCGGCGACATGGACTGGCTCCAGAGTGCGGCCGACGACCCCACGATCTTCGACGGCATCGCCGTCGAGGCGAAGCAGATCGTGTTTGGCCTGCTCGACCTGGAGAAGCCGGTGATCTGCCGCCTGAACGGCGACGCGGTGGGGCTCGGAGCGACGGTCGCGCTCTTCTGCGACATCATCATCGCGGTGGACGACGCGCGGATCGGCGATCTGCACGTCAACATCGGGCTCTCGGCGGGCGACGGCGGGGCGATTATCTGGCCTCAGCTCATCGGCTACCCGCGCGCCAAGGAGTTCCTGATGACCGGCCGGCTGATCGACGGCGCCGAGGCTGCGAAGATGGGTCTCGTGAACGAGGCCGTGCCGCTCGACGAGCTCGATGCCCGCGTCACCCGGATGGTGGGCAAGCTGGAACGAGGCGCGACACAGGCGATCCGCCTCACCAAGGTCTCGATCAACGTCGGCCTCAAGCAGCTCGCGCATGGGATGATGGACGCCTCTATCGCTTACGAGACGCTCACCAACGTCTCCGCCGATCATCGCGAAGGGCTCGCGGCCTTCCGCGAGCGGCGCAAGCCCAGCTTCGACCAGAGCCGGTGACGGCGATGGCGGCGCGACGGGCGCGAGGGCTCGACAGCGCGGCAGAGGCGCGGGACGACGCGGCGCTGCCGGGATGGGACCTCTCCGATCTCTATCCCGCGCCCGACTCGGACGAGCTCCAACACGACCTGGAGCAGGCGGCTGTGGCGGCCGAGTTGCTGCACGAGGAGTTCGCGGGCCGCGTCGCCGATCTCGACGGCGCGGCCTTGGGCGGCCTGATCGCGCGCTACGAGGCGATCCAGGAGACCCTGGAGCGGCTGACGAGCTACGCCTACCTCGTCTACTGCACGGCGATGGACGACGCCGAGACGGCGCAGTTTTTCCAGACCGTGCGGGAAGAGACCACCGTCACAAGCAGCCGGCTGCTCTTCCTCACCCTCGAGCTCAACCGGATCGAGGACGCAGCACTCACGGCGAAGCTGCAGGCCCCGGCGCTCGCCCGCTACGCGCCCTGGGTGCGAGACGTGCGGGCGTTCCGCCCCTTCCAGCTCTCGGACGAGGTGGAGCGCCTCCTGCACGAGAAGCAGGTCGCGGGCCGCGCGGCCTGGATGCGCCTCTTCGACGAGACCATGGCGGCGCTGCGCTTTCCCGTGCGCGGCGAGGCGCTCACCAGCGCAGATGCGCTCAACCTGCTCTCGGACAAGGACCGCAAGGTGCGAAAGGAGGCGGCGCAGGCTTTGGGCACCGTGCTCGGCGAGAACGTGCGCACCTTCGCGCTCATCACCAACACGCTCGCCAAGGACAAGGAGATCGAGGACCAGTGGCGTGGCTTCGAGCGGCCGATCTCGGCGCGCAATCTCGGCAATCGGGTCGAGGACGAGGTGGTGGACGCGCTGATCGCGGCCGTCGAGGCCTCGGCGCCCCGCCTCGCCCATCGCTATTACGCGCTCAAGGCGCGCTGGATGGGTGGGGACCGCCTCGACTATTGGGACCGCACCGCGCCGCTGCCGGAAGACGACGATCGGCTCATCGGCTGGGACGAGGCGGCGGAGACCGTGCTCACGGCCTACCGCGCCTTCTCGCCCGAGCTTGCGGCAATAGGCCGGCGCTTCTTCGAGAATGACTGGATCGACGCACCGGTGCGCCACGGCAAGTCTCCCGGCGCTTTCGCCCATCCCACGGTGCCGGGCGCGCACCCCTACCTGCTGCTCAACTACCAGGGCAAGACGCGCGACGTGATGATTTTGGCCCACGAACTCGGCCACGGGGTGCATCAGGTGCTGGCGGGCGGCCAGGGCCTCTTGATGGCGGAGACCCCGCTGACGCTGGCGGAGACCGCCTCGGTCTTCGGCGAGCAGCTCACCTTCCGCGCGCTGCTCGACGCCGAGAGCGATCCCGTGCGCCGCCGGGTTATGCTCGCCGGCAAGGTCGAGGACATGCTGAACACCGTGGTGCGCCAGGTCGCCTTCTGCGCCTTCGAGCGCCGCGTGCACGAGGAGCGCCGCTCAGGCGAGCTCACGCCGGATCGACTCTCCGAGCACTGGCTCGCGGTGCAGAGCGAGAGCCTGGGCCCGGCGCTCCGCTTCCACGACGAATACCAGCATTACTGGACCTACATCCCGCACTTCATCCACGCGCCGTTCTACGTCTACGCCTACGCCTTCGGCGAGTGCCTGGTGAATGCGCTCTATGCGGTCTATCGCGCCGAGCCTGAGGGCTTCGAGCAGAAGTATCTGGATATGCTGCGGGCCGGCGGCAGCCTCCGGCACCGGGAGCTGTTGGCCCCCTTCGGCCTGGATGCAAGCGATCCCGCCTTCTGGTCGCGCGGCCTCGACGTGATCGCCGGCTTCGTCGACGAGCTGGAGGCGGCGTTCCAGGGCGAGAGGTCCCCGACCCCCGCCTAAAGAAACACCGTGCCGCCGTCCACCATCAGGGTCTGGCCGGTGACTAGCTTGCTCGCGTCGGACGCGAGGTAGAGCACGGTGCCGACCAGATCGTCGGTCTCGAGGTTCTTCTGCAGGCTCTGGCCGGTGGCGACGGCCTGGAGCAGCTTGTCCTTCTTCTCACCGAAGAACTCGTCCGTCCCCTCGGTCAGCACGGCGCTCGGCGCGATGGCGTTGACCCGGATCCAGTCGCGCCCGAGCTCGCGGGCAAGCGCGCGGGTCATGCCGATCACCGCGGACTTCGAGGTCGCGTAGTGCAGGCCATAGGGCATGCCGTAGACCGCAGCGAGCGAGGCGATGTTGACGATGGAGCCGCCGCCCGCCTCGCGCATGGCCGGCACGCACGCCTTGGTGCATTGCCAGACGCCGCGCACGTTGACCGCCATGGTCTTGTCCCACTCGTCCTGCGGGATCTTGTCGAAGCGTCCGCCCTGGATGTCGCCATAGAGTGCTGCGTTGTTGATAAGCACGTCGATGCGCCCGAACTCGGCGACCGCGTGCTTGGCCATGGTCTCGCAGCTCGCCATCTCGGCGGCGTCGAGCGCGATGCCGGTGACGCGCCCGTTGGTCTTGCCGATGGCGTCCACCGTCTCGGCCGTGTCGCGGATATCGGCGGCGACCACCGCCGCACCCTCGCGCGCCAGCGCCTCGCAATAGGCGCGGCCCAGGCCCCGCCCGCCGCCGGTGACGACGGCGACCTTTCCTTCAAGCTGTGCCATGGGGTCTCCCGCTTATCTCGGATTCACGCGCGCCAGCCCGGCCGCGCCGGCGCCGACGGGCCACGACATAGGCCACAACGGGCGCCGCCGCAAGCCGTCCGCCCGGCTGCCTTCGCATTCTGCGGCCCGGTGCTAGAATGCCGCCCGCAAGCCCGAGAGTTGGAGGGAACGATGGCGACCGAGATCGTGGAGCTGCCCGAGGGGATCGCGCGCACGCTGCGCCGCAAGGACGACGACGGCGTGACGACGCTTACGTTGAACCGGCCCAAGTCGGGCAACAGCCTCTCCCACCGGCTGGTGCACGAGCTGCAGGACACCCTCGACGAGATCAGGGACGACCGTTCCGTGCGGGTGGTGATTCTGGCGGCGGCCGGGCGGCTCTTCTGCACCGGGCACGACCTCAACGAGTCGGTCGAGGCCATGAAGGCGCCCGAGACCAAGCGGGAAGCCACCGCAACCTGCTCGCGCATGATGCAGAGCCTGATCGGCCTGCCCCAGCCCGTGATCGCCAAGGTCCACAGCATCGCCACGGCTGCGGGATGCGAGCTGGTGGCGAGCTGCGATCTGGTCTACGCCTCGTCGGAGGCCAAGTTCGCTACCCCCGGCGTGAACATCGGCTTCTGGTGCCACTCGCCGCAGGTGGCGGTGAGCCGCGCCATCGCGCCCAAGCACGCGATGCAGATGCTGCTCACCGGCCAGATGGTGGATGCCGAGACCGCCTTCCGCATGGGGCTGGTCAGCGAGGTCGTGGCGCCCGACAAGTTGGGCGAGCGGGTCGAAGAGGTCGCGCGCCATATCGCGTCGAAGTCGGCCTACGCCATCGCCCAGGGCAAGCGATCCTTCTACCGCCAGCTGGAGATGGACCGCGGCGATGCCTACGACTACGCCGGCGAAGTGATCTACCGCACCATCCAAGCCGACGACGCACACGAGGGCATCACGGCCTTCCTGGAGAAGCGCGACCCGGTCTGGCAGGATTCCTGACGCCGCGCTCCTTACGTCGCCTTAATCGCGCGCGGGGTACCAGTAGAGCGGGTCCGGGCGCTGGTAGCCCTCCGGGCGGTAGATCAGCTCCAAGGTGGTCTTGAGCGCGTCCTCGGTCTGGAAGTAGCAGAAGCGCACGCCGCGCCATCCGCCGCTCATGACCCGCTCAAAGCCGCGCGCCTCCATGTCGGCGATGCAGCCGTCCATATCCAGGCCCGTGTCCTGCAGCAGAAAGCCCACGTGCTGCAGCCCCTCGCCGTGTTCCTCAAGGAACTCGTGGTAGATGCTGGGCCCCTCCAGCGGCTCGATTACTTCCCAGTTGAGATCGCCGGTCCAGGCCAGCGCGAGGCGCATGGAGAACTGGCCGGAGCCGCCGCGAAAGTACCTGTCGGTCAGGTCGGGCGGCCCGTATTCCTGGACCCACCAGGGGCCGATCCCCATGCGGTCCGCATAGTTGCGAATGCAGGCGTCGAGGTCGCGGGTGACAATGCAGATCTGCCGGGTCTGGCCGATGAGGCTGTTGGGTAGGTCGGTGAAGACATGGTCGGGCGAGACGCTCATATGTATCCGATCCTTAAGCTGTTGCTATTGCGCGCCAGACGCGCTCCGGGGTGAGCGGCATGTCGATATCGGTGACGCCGCGCTCCTTCAGCGCGTCGAGCACGGCGTTCACCACGGCTGCCGGCGCCGGGATCGCCCCCGCCTCGCCGCAGCCCTTGATGCCGAGCGGGTTCTGGTTGGTCGGCACGCCGTTGGAAGCGAGCGCGAAGGGCGGCATGTCGTCGGCGCGCGGCAGGCAGTAGTCCATGAACGAGCCGGAGAGCAGCTGGCCCGAGGCCTCGTCGTAGACGCAGTTCTCGAACACCGCCTGTCCCAGACCCTGCGCCACGCCGCCGTGCACTTGGCCGTCCACCAGCACCGGATTGACGATGCGCCCGAAATCGTTGGCCGCCGCATAGTTGACGAGCTCAAGCGCGCCGGTCTCGGGGTCGATCTCGACCTCGCAGATGTGGCAGCCGTTGGGGAAGGTGCCCTCGAAGGTCTCCGTCTGGCCGTTCGCATCCAGCCCCGGCTTTATGCCCTCGGGCAGGTTGGCGGGGTCGTTCGCCTGCGCCGCCAGCGTCATGATGTCGATGGCGCGGTCGGTGCCGGCGATGGCGAAATCACCGTCGGCGAAGCGGATGTCCGCCGGCGCCACCTCCAGCAAGTTGGCGGCGACCTGGGTGCCCTTCTCGATCACCTTGGCGGCGCCGTCCTCGATCGCGAGCGCCACCATGTAGGTGGAGCGCGAGCCTCCGCTGCCGCCACCGCCCGGCAGGTCGTCGCTGTCCCCCTCAATCAGGTCGATGGCCTCGAAGGGAATCCCCAGGCTCTCGCTGAGCAGCTGGGCATAGGTGGTCGTGTGGCCCTGACCGGAGGCGCGTGTGCCCGCGCTGAGGCTGACCCCACCGTCGTCGCGGAAGCGGATGGCGACGTGTTCGGCCGGATCGCCGATGGTCGATTCGACGTAGACCGCCATGCCGATGCCGCGCAGCTTGCCGCGCGCCGCCGAGTCCGCGCGCCGCTCGGCGAAGTCCGACCAGCCGGCGAGCGCCAGGCTGTCGTCGAGGTTGCGGGCGTAGTCGCCCGAGTCATAGGTGACGTCGAGCGGCACCTGGTACGGCATCTCTGCCGCCGGAATCAGGTTGCGGCGGCGGATTTCGTCGGGCGCGAGGCCGAGCTTGGCTGCGGCCTTGTCCACCAGGCGCTCGACCACGTAGTTCGATTCCGGAATGCCCGCGCCGCGGTAGGCATCGGTGAAGACGGTGTTGGTGAGCACGCCTTCGACCTCGGCATGGATCGCAGGCGTGCGGTAGGCGTTGGCGAGCATGCGCGTGTAGAGCAGGGTCGGCGAGATCGGCCCGAGGTTGGAGACATAGGCACCGAGATTGGCCAGCGTACGCACGCGCAAGCCCAGGAACTGCCCGCCCTCGTCCAGCGCCAGCGCCGCCCGGGTGATGTGATCGCGCGCCTGGGTGTCGCTCTGGAAGCCCTCGATGCGCCCGCACAGCCAGCGTACGGGCCGCCCCAGCTTGCGCGCGGCCCAGGCCACGAGCACGTGCTCCGGATAGGTGAAGTACTTCATGCCGAAGCCGCCGCCGAGGTCGTGGGAGAGGATGCGCAGGCGGTCCTCCTCGATCCCCATGATGCCGGCGATGACGGCGCGCGCACCGTGCACGTGCTGGCTGTTGATGTGGAGGGTGTAGCGCTCGCTCGCCGGATCGTAGACGCCGAGCGCGCCGCGCGGCTCGATGGTGTTCACCACCACGCGGTTGTTGACCAGCTCGATCTCCACCGTGTGGGCCGCAGCCTCGAAGGCGGCGTCGGTGGCGGCGGCGTCCCCTTGCGCCCACGTCAAGGAGAGGTTGCCCGGCGCCTCCGGCCAGATCTGCGGCGCGTCCGCATTGCGCGCCTTCGCCGCGTCGACCACCGCCGGCAGCGGTTCGTAGTCCACGCTCACGAGCTCCGCCGCATCCTGCGCGGCTGCAAGAGTCTCGGCCACGACCATCACCACCGCCTCGCCGACGTGGCGCGCGCGGTCCGTCGGCAGCATCGGGTTGGGCGGATAGCAGGCGGGGCTGCCATCCGGTCGCGTGAGCGGCACGAAGGCGTCGGCGATGCAGGGCAGCGTGCCAAGCCCGGCCGCCGCCACGTCCGCGCCGGTATAGACGGCAAGCACGCCGTCTGCGGCCGCCGCCGCTGTGTCGATCGCCGTTATGTCGGCGTGGGCAAGCGGCGAGCGCACGAAGCAGGCATGCACCTCGCCGTCGAGCGAAACGTCGTCCTGAAACCGCCCGCGGCCCCTGAGCAGAACGTCGTCTTCCTTGCGCGGTGCCGATTGGCCGACGCCGAACCGTGCCATCGTTCCCTCCCCGTCTCGTGCGGGCATGATAGGGAACTCGGCCGCGGGCGTCATCTCGGCCGGACACCGAGGACTTGCCGGTGCACGGGGCCTGCGCCTCTGCCCGAATCGGGCGCCTCTGTGCTACCTAGCCGTGGAGGAGGTCGGGGTGCCGGTGCGGCCTTCCGCGAGCGAGCCAGAGGAGGAAGGGATGACGTTTGAGGAGAAGGTCGAGCGCCTCAGCGCGATCGAGGACATCAAGCAGCTCAAGGCGCGCTACTGCCAGCTCTGCGACGCCGGCTACGACCCCGACGGCATCGCGGCGATGTTCGTGGAAGACGGCGTGTGGGACGGGGGCGAGAACTTCGGCTGCCACGTGGGGCGCTCGGCGATCCACGGCTTCTTCTCAGGCATCTCCAACGACATCGTCTTCGCCGCCCACCTCGTGCTCAACCCGATCATCACGGTGGATGGCGACAGCGCCAACGGCAAGTGGTGGCTGATCATGCCGTGCACCACCGAGCTCGGCGGTGGACCCAAGGAGGCGCGCTGGCTGCTCGCGGAATACGACGACGACTACGTGCGCGTCGACGGCACCTGGTACTACAAGCACCTGCGCATCGACCTGAAGTTCTTCACCCCGCACAAGGACGGCTGGGTGGAGACCTGAGCTCGCCTCTCCCAACTCATTCATTCCCTCGGTCGCCGAGCGCTCGCTCCGTTCGATCGTGCGCTCCGCGCGCGTGGACGCACGATGCTCCGCGCTTACGCACGGTGCCCCCTCCTCACCCCGGCCAGTTTTCCGGGTTTTCATCCCATTTGTCCCTCTGATTGAGGTGCAGGCCCTGATCCTGATGAGAAATCCGGGCTAGAAGGTCGCATGGTCCCCCCGCAATCCGCGTCGGTCGCGCCGCTCCTCGGCGTCCTTTACATGTGCGTGGCCGCGGGCTTCGGGCTGCCGGGTCTGAACGCCCTCGTGAAGGCGCTCATCTCCGACTATCACATGGTGCAGATCATCTGGTTCCGCTGCGTCGTGCACCTGGGCTTCATGGTGGTGCTCTTCATGCCGGCGATGGGGCTGCGAGTCTTCGCGAGCCGTCGCCCGTGGCTGCAGTCGATCCGCTCGCTCACCCAGCTCGTCACCTTCACGTTGATCTGGGTCGCGCTCTTTTGGACGCCGATCACCACCGTCACCATGGTGCTCTTCACCGGCCCGCTGATGCTGGTGGCGCTCTCCGTGCCCTTCCTCGGCGAGCGCGTGGGTCCGCGCCGTTGGGCTGCGGTCGTCATCGGCTTCGCCGGCGTGCTGATCGTGCTCCGTCCCGGCGCCGACGTGGTGCACTGGGGCGCGCTGCTGGTGCTCGGCGGCGCGTTCTTCTACGCCATCTATCAGATCCAGACCCGCAAGCTCGCGGGCTACGATGATCCGCGCACGACGGCGGTCTACACCATTCTCGCCGCCTTCATCGTGGCCACGGTCGCGGTGCCGTTCTTCTGGGAAATGCCCGGAAACACGGTGGACTGGCTGCTGTTCCTGTCGCTCGGCGTGGTCGGCGGGCTCGCCCACTACTTCATCATCAAGGCCTATCAATATGCCGAGGCCTCGCTGGTCGGCCCCTTCGACTACAGCCAGCTCGTGGGCGCCAGCATCTTCGGCTTCGCGTTTTTCGGCGAGGTCCCCGACGTCTGGACTTGGGTCGGCGCCGCCGTGATCATCGCGAGCGGGCTCTATATCGCCCACCGCGAGGCGCGCCTGAGGCGAACGGCAGTCTGAGCCCGCCAACGCCCGCTCTGGCCGGGCCACGGGCGATCCCATAGAACAAGCAGATGACCGTCGCGCCTGCCCGCCTCGACGACTCGTTCCGGGGCATCCTGTTCATGTGCCTCACCGCGATCGTCCTCTTTCCGTTTCTCAACGCGTTGGTCAAGTATCTGCTCTCGCACGATTATTCGATCGTGCAGATCATGTGGATGCGCTCGGTCATCCACATGGCGTGGATGCTCGCACTGTTCCTGCCCCGTGGCGGCCTGCGTATCCTGCGCAGCAGCCGGCCCGGCCTGCAGCTCGTCCGTTCCTCGCTGCAGCTGGTGGCGCTGGTGCTCTACATCATCGCGCTCTCCCATGTGTCGCTCACCGCGATAACGATGGCCTTCTTCACGGCGCCGCTCATGGTGGTGGCGCTCTCGGTGCCCATGCTGGGGGAGCGGGTGGGGCCCCGGCGCTGGGCCGCCGTGGCATTCGGCTTTGCCGGTGCGGCGGTGATCTTCCGCCCCGGCGGCGAGATCATTCACTGGTCGTTCCTGCTGGTGCTCGGCGCCGCTGCGGCTTACGCGGTCTTCCAGATCCAGACCCGCCAGCTCGCGGGCCACGACGACTACCGCACCACCGCGATCTACACGATCATCGTGGCCTTGGTGGCGACCACCTGCGCCGGGCCGTTCTTCTGGACCTGGCCAACGGATCCGATCCACTGGGCGGTCTTCTTCGGCCTCGGCCTGTTCGGCGGCATCGGCCATTTCGGCGTCATCAAGGCGTACCAGTACGGCCGCGCCTCTGTGGTCGGTCCCTTCGACTACGGGCAGCTGATCGGCGCTGCGGTGATCGGCTTCCTCTGGTTCGGTGAGGTCGTGGACCTCTGGACCTGGCTGGGCGCAGCGCTGATTGTCGCCAGCGGCATCTACATCGCGCGCCGCGAGGCGGTGCAGGGCGCAGGCCGCGGACCCAAGGCGCATCTCTAGCTATTCATCGCTCACGGCAGCCGGCCTACGGCCGGCGCCTCCGCGAGGGCGCCGCAGGAGCGGCGGGCCGCAGTCGCGGCCTTTCGCGCGTCCGTCAACGACGGACGCGCTCTAACCCGGCTTTCTCACCAGGGGTGCGACCCAGGCGGCGAGACCAGCGAGCAGGGCGGCGAGCACCGCCCAGCCCTGCCAGGCGCCCATGGTGACGAGCGTGAGCGTGGAAACCGCGAGCCACAGCACCGGGGCGATGCACAGGAGGGCCGTCCAGCGGCTGCGTTCCGCGAGCGCCAGCAGGCCGAGCGTGGCGACGGCCGTGGGGTCCGGCGCGAGCGCGATGATCTCGGCCTCGCGCCAGGGGCGTCCGTCGAGCGGCGCGAGAACGGGCCAGATCAGCACCGCCGCGACCAGGCCGATGCCGGGCCAGGCGCCGCGCTCCTGCTGTACGAAGACGAGCCGGCCCGAGAGGCCGAGCCCCACCAGCAGGGCGGCCTCGGCGTAGAAGCCCCAGGCGAGCGTGGGCGCGACCCAGTTGACCGTTCCATAGCGGAGCGCGACGAACTGCCAGCCGGTCCAGAGCCAGGCCGCACCGAGCACCGGGCCGAGCCAACGCCCGGAGGGCCGCCTGCCCCAAATGAAGGTGAGCGCAAGCAGCGCAGCCGCTGCCAGCACCACCGGTTGGGCCGGCCAGACCGCGTCGTTTTCCAGCGCGAAGAGCCGCCAATAGACCTGCGGCGAGAATAGCAGCAGGTCTTCCAGCGTCCAGGACACGGCTAGCGCGCGCTTTGCCTCTGCCCGAGGCTCCCGCGGGGCTTCAGTTCGAGCTGGGCGGCGCTACAGGCTCTCCACATGCTCCGCCATACGCCGGCGCATGGCGGCGTCCGGCATGGGGCCGAATGCGGCGGACTTGTTCTCGCGCACGTGGTCCACCCGCCGCGTTGCGGGGATCGCGGCCGTGACCGCGGGATGCGAGATGATGAACTTCAGCAGGAACTGCGGCCAGGTGGAGACCCCGATCTCGCTGGCCCAGCCGGGCAGCGGATGGCCCGCAAGCCAGTCCGGCAGCCGGCCGCGCTGGAAGGGCCGGTTGCAGATGACCGCGATCCCCTGCTCCAGCGCAAGCGGCAACAGGCGGCGTTCCACCTCCCGGTCCACGATGTTGTAGGTGAGCTGGACGAAATCGGGCGGCCGGCTGCGCATGACCTCCTCGAGCTCCTCGTGCCGGCGGCCGTGCGAGGTGGTGACGCCGGTGTAGCGCAGCCGCCCGGCCGCCTTCATGGCCTCGAGGGTGTCGAGATTCGCTTCCCAGTCGATCAGGTTGTGGACCTGCAGAAGATCGAAGCGCTGGACGCCCCAGCGCCGGGTCGTCTCCGCAATCTGCGCCGGGCCGTCGGCGGCATCGATCCAGACCTTGTCGGCGGAGAAGAGTCCCGCCGGATGGCCGAGCGTCGCCAGCGCGTCGCCGATCACCGCCTGCGAGGAGCCGTACATGGGCGAGGAATCGACCATGCCCCCGCCCGCCTCGAAGAAGGCGGCCATCACGGCGCGGCATTCGGCCCGCAGCAGCGGATCGTCGCCCACATTGAAGGTGATCCAGCTGCCGATCCCGACCGCCGGCACCGGCTCTCCAGTTGCCGGAATGCGCTTGGATAGCGCCTCTCCGGCTGAGGCGCCGAGCGCCGGCGCCGCAAGCGCAGCGCCCGCTCCGACCAGCACCGCCCGGCGCGTCACGCGCATGGGACGCCCTTTCGCTTCCTCGATCAGAACCGTTGGTCTTGGTCCAGCTTCCCGACCCAGTGCCTGTAGTTGTGCACCGAAAAGCGCTGATACTCGACCACGTTGTAGAGGTAGGTGCCCTCTTCGATCCGTGCCTCCGCCTGTTCGTAGCCCTCCTGGGTCACGGGCACGAACTTGATGCGGTCGCCCGGCTGGAACAGCACGATGTCCCCACCGAAGACGTCGAAGCGCTTCTCCGTGTCCCAGATCGGCACCGGTGTGCGGCCGAGTAGCTGATAGCCCCCCGGCGTGTTGACCGGGTAGATCGCGCTCGCCGACCCGCCCATGCCCACCGTCCCTTGCGGTGTCCAGGTGCGGGGCGGGTTGTACTTGGGCACGGTGATCATCGCCCGAGGGTCGAGCGGCTGGAGGAAGGGCAGCCCCGGCCAGAAGCCGAGGGAGGCCACCCAGTACTCCGAGCTCGAATGGACGCGGACGAGCTGGTCGCGGTCGGCGAGGCCGTTGAGCCGCGCCACCATGTCCGGGTCGTACTCCTTGGGTGTGATCTTCTCGCTGTAGTCCTCGATGCAGTCCCTGGTCCACGGATCGAGGTACATGGTCTCGAACAGGAAGAGCCGGCTGTCGAGCTCGATATCGTCGGTGGAGCCCAAGCTCGCGATCAGCGCCTTCAGCTCCTTCACCACGTCGTCGTAGGAGATCTCGCGCGGCTCGTAGTGAACCAGCATCGAGGCGAAGCAGGGCGCGGTCTCGACGATGCCCTTGGTCTTGTCGGCGACGATGCGCGCCGCTAGCCCCTGGGCGACGAAGTTCAGCTCCAGGTTCATCTCATTGCCGAACTCGATCAGCACGTAACGGTCGCCGCCGGGCAGGAACTTTGGCTCGTCGTAGATCATGGCGCGGCTCTCTCAGGCGGGCGCTCAGGCGCCCATCAAATCCGACCGATGCTCGTCCACGAAGCCGGTGTGGGTGTTCCCGGCGCGGAAGGCATCATGGTCGATAACTTTGCGCAGAAAGTCGATGTTGGTGACGATACCCTCTATACGGAATTCGCCGAGCGCCGTCAGCATCCTGTCGATGGCGGCGCTGCGGTCGTTGCCGTGGGCGACGAGCTTGGCGATCATGGGGTCGTAGAAGGGCGTGATCCGGTCGCCTTGCGCCACCCCGGTATCCAGGCGGATGCCTGCGCCTGTGGGCGGCGGCGCGAAGCGCTCCAGCAGGCCCGGCGAGGGCAGGAAATTCTTGTCCGGGTTCTCGGCGTAGATGCGGCACTCGATGGCGTGGCCGTCGGGCCCGTCCGCCGGCGCGGCGAGCCCCGACAGGTCCTCGCCCCGCGCGAGGCGGAGCTGAAGGCCCACCAGGTCGAGCCCCGTGATCATTTCCGTCGCCGGGTGCTCCACCTGGATGCGCGTGTTCATTTCAAGGAAGTAGAACTCGCCGTCCGGCGCCAGGATGAACTCGACCGTGCCGGCGCCGCGGTAGTGCTCCCGCGCCACCAGGGCGAGCGCCGCGTCCGCCATGCGCGCTCTCAGCGCGGGATCGACCGCAGGCGAGGGCGCCTCCTCGACGATCTTCTGGAAGCGCCGCTGCACCGAGCACTCGCGTTCCATCAGGTGGAAGCCGCGTCCGTCGCCGTGCCCGAACACCTGAATCTCGATATGGCGCGGGCGTTGCACCAGCCGCTCCAGGTAAACAGTGCCGTCGCCGAACGCGCGCTCCGCCATGGTCTGCGTGGCGGTGACGACGTCCGCGAGCTTGGCCGGCTCCTCCACCTGCCGCATCCCGATACCACCACCCCCGGCGGACGCCTTCACCAGCAACGGGAAGCCCACGGCCTGGGCGGCGTCGTCGAGGCCGGAGGGATCGTTGGCCGTGAGCCGGGCGCTACCGGGGACGATGGGGAGCCCCGCTTCGCGGGCGATGGTGCGGGCGCGCTCCTTGTCGCCCATGGCGGCGATGCTCTCCGCCGTGGGCCCCACCCAGACAAGGCCGGCATCCTCCACCGCCTGCGCGAAGGCGGGGTTCTCGGCAAGAAAACCGTAGCCCGGATGGATCGCATCGGCGCCGCTCTCGCAGGCCGCCGCGACGATCTTGTCGGCGACGAGGTAGCTCTCCTTCGCCGCCGGCGGCCCGATGGGAAGCGCCTCGTCGGCCTCGGCCACGTGGCGGGCGTCGGCGTCGGCCTCCGAATAGACCGCGACCGTCGCGATGCCGAGCGACCGCGCGCTTCGCATGATCCGGCAGGCGATCTCGCCCCGGTTCGCAATCAGGAGCTTTTGCATGGGCACCGGGCTCGTGGGCGCTGCGCGGCACGGCTTGCGGCCGCGCTCGGCAACCGGGCGAGAGGCTACCCGCCCCCTCCGGGTGCCGCAAGCCGAGGCCGGAATTTGTGCCCCTACGACCGGGCGGCAATGTGCGGCATAGTGTCGCCCGGCCTCCGCAACGGGGATGTACGCGATGCTGGAAAAAGCGCTGATCCCGCAGATTCTCGCCATCGACGCGGGCGGGACGATGACGGACACCTTCCTGATCGATCAGGACGGCAACTTCGTCGTCGGCAAGGCGCAGACCACGCCGCACGATGAATCGATCGGCTTCATCCAGTCGGCGAAGGACGCGCTGAACTACTGGGACCTGGGGCTGGACGCAAGCTTCCCCCACCTCAAGACCGGCATCTATTCCGGCACCGCCATGCTCAATCGCCTGCTGGAGCGCAAGGGGCGCGAGGTCGGCGTGATCGTGAGCGGGGGCATGGAGGACTATCTCAGGACCGAGCGCGCCATCCAGACCTATCTCGGCTATCCGTTCTCGGACCGCCTGCACGTCATCACGCACCACCACAACGAGCCGCTGGTGCCGCGCGAGCGCATCCTGGGTGTGCGCGGGCGTATCGACCTCTTCGGCAGGGAGATCATCCCGCTCTACGAAGGCGACGTGCGCGACGCCGTGCACCGGCTGGTCGACCACGACGTCGCGTCGATCGTCGTCTGCCTGCTGTTCTCCTACAAGAACAAGGACCATGAGCGGCGGGTGCGCGAGATCGGCCAAGAGGTCATGGCCGAGCGCGGGGTGGCCGAGAAGCCCATCTACCTGTCGAGCGAGCTTTACCCCACGCGCCAGGATTTTCCCCGCCTCAACTCCACCATCATGGAGGCCTACGCGGCGGAGCCCTCGCGCGAGACGCTGCAGGTGGTCCAGGAGGTCTGCCGGCAGGCGGGCGGCCGGTTCGAGCTCCGGATCATGGCGAGCCACGGCGGTACGATCTCGATCAACGCGCGGGAGCTTGCGCGGACCATGATCAGCGGGCCCATCGGCGGGGTCGTGGGAAGCAAGTTCCTGAGCGAGCGGATCGACGTGCCCAACATCGCCTGCACCGATATCGGCGGCACCTCGTTCGATATCGCGCTCATCACGGACGGCGAGTTCTCTACAAAGCACGCGCCCGACATCGGCCGCATTCTGCTCAACATGCCGATGGTGCGGATCGATTCCGTAGGCTCGGGCACCGGCTCCTACGTCCGCGTCAACCCGATCACCAACCGCATCGAGATCGGGCCGGACAGTGCCGGTGCCATGATCGGCGTCTCCTGGCCGGAGGGCGGGGTCGAGACCGTGACCATCACCGATTGCAACATCGTGCTGGGCTACCTCAATCCCGACTACTTTTTGGGGGGTGACATCACGCTGAGCCGGGAACGCGCCATTGACGCCGTGCGCGCGCAGATCGCAGACCCGCTCGGCATCGACGTGTACCAAGCTGCCGCCGGCGTGCTGGAGCTGTTCGAGGATCAGCTGAAGAACAGCCTGCTCGGCCTGATCCTCGGCAAGGGCTACACGCCCGAGAGCTACACGCTGCTCTGCTACGGCGGCGGCGGGCCGCTGCATGTGGCCGGCTACAGCCAGGGCCTCGCCTTCGACGACATCCTCGTGCCGGCCTGGGCGCCCGGCTTCTCGGCATTCGGCTGCGCCTGCGGCGAATACGCCTACCGCTACGACAAGACCCTGGACATGGCGCTGCTCCCCGGCGACGGCGCCGATAAGCGGCGCGCGGTGGCTGAGGCAATCATCGCCGCCTGGGACGAGCTGAAGGAGCAGGTCAACGCAGAGTTCAAGAAGAGCGGCGTGCGTCCGGAAGCCGTCAGCTACCGGCCGGCGGCCCGGATGCTCTACTATGGCCAGTTGAACGATCTCGAAGTCCCGGTGGACGACGGTTACGGATCGAACCTGGAAAAGATGCTGGACGGGCTCTACGACGGCTTCGAGGCGGAGTACGGCAAGATGTATGGCCTCGCTGCCCGCACGCCGCAGTTCGGATACATGGTGACGGCGGTGGTGATGACCGGGTCCACGCCCGTGGAGAAGCCTGAATTGCCAAACGAGGCGGAGGAGGGGCCGGCGCCACCGACTGCCGCGCTCAAGGCGGGCCGCAACATCTATGCGGACGGCCAGTGGGTGCCGGCGCAGATCCTCGATCTGCAGCGGCTCAGGCCCGGCAACGTCATAGAAGGGCCGGCCATCGTCGAATCGCCGGCGTCGACCATGCTGGTGCCGGCGGGCCGGACGGCACGGCTCGACCGGCACAGCATCTTTCACCTGACAACCGACGCGGCGTAGGCCGCAGGCCGGTCGGAAGAGCAGCGGAGGCTGAAGTGAGCAACGTCGCACTGGAGCATGACTACGGGATCGGTTGGGGCGGTGCCTCGCTCGCCGGGATGCTGGAAGAGAGCGAACGGATCTTCTCGGAGACCGGCCACTACGGGGGCCTCGACGAGCTCCCGCTCAAGGCTACCGAGCCCATCCGCTACGAGAAGATGTTCTCGCGTCTGCGCGGTGGCCTGGTGGGCGCGCGCGAGACGGCGATGAACATCTCGGCGAGCCCGATCGTGCGCGAAGTCGGCGAGCTCTGCTTCGCCCTCTACACGCCGGAAGGCGATGCCATCACCCTCAGCACCGGGATCATGGCGCACGTGCACACCATGTCCATGGCGATCAAGCACATGATCCGCTCGGACTACGAGACCAATCCCGGGATCGCGCCTGGCGACATCTTCGTCAACAACGACCCCCAACTTGGCGGCGTCCACAACGCCGACGTCATGAATTTCCTGCCCCTCTTCCACGAGGGCGAGATCGTGGGCTGGGCCGCCGGCGTGGTGCACGAGCTGGACGTGGGCGCCCCGCAGCCGGCCAGCATGCCCATCGGCACCGTAAGCCGCTACGAGGACGGGCTGATTCTGTCGTGCATGAAGGTGGGGTCCAACGACACGCTCAACCGCGACTACGAGAACCGCATCGAGACTGCGGTGCGGATGCCGTTCTACTGGGTGCTCGACGAGAAGTGCCGCATCGCCGGCTGTCAGATCATCCGGGCGACGGTGGAGCGGCTCATCGCGGAAGAAGGCATCGACACCTACAAGCTATTCATGCGCGAGGTGATCGAGGACGCGCGACGCGCCTTCAAGCGCAATCTCACGCAGATGACTGTGCCGGGCACCTACCGCGTGCCCTCCTTCATGGATGTGCCCCATGAGGAGGACAAGGGGCTGATGCCGGACTACGCCGCGGTCAATTCGATGATGAACTGCCCGCTCTCGCTCACCATCGGGCGGGACGCCTCGTTCCACGTCGATCTCGACGGCGCCAACAAGTGGGGCTACCACTCGTTCAACTGCACGCCGTCCGGACTGCAGGGCGGGCTCTGGGTCGTGCTCTCGCAGACGCTCGTGCCCAACGACAAGGTCAACGACGGCGCCTATCTCGCGACCTCGTTCAACACGCCCTACGGCACCTGGTCCAATCCCGACAACAGGAGCGTCTCCAACACGCTCTCCTGGATCTTCCTGATCCCCTGCTTCACGGGGCTGGTTCATGCGCTGAGCCGCGCCTTCACCGCGCGCGGCTACCTGGAAGAGGTACTGGCCGCCTATCCCTTCACCGGCAACATCACGCAAGGCGGCGGCATAAACCACCACGGCCAGGATGCCGGTTGGTCCAATTTCGAGCATTCGAGCTGCGGCATCTCCGCCCGCTGGGGCTACGACGGCGAGGTCTCGGGCGCGGCGATGTGGAATCCGGAAGGCGACATGGGCGATGTCGAGGCCTGGGAGCTGACCGAGCCGCTGCTCTATTTCGGCCGCCGGATCCGCCCCAACACGGGCGGGCCGGGCAAGCAGCGCGGCGGCTCGGGCTGGGAATGCGTGCGCATGCTCTACGGCACCGAGCGGCAGATCCTCTTCCACTGCAACAGCGGCCATGTCTTCCAGACCTCGGGCCTCTACGGCGGCTATCCGGGCTCCAGCGGCTACCGCCACATGATCACCAACACCGACATGAAGGAGAGGATCGCCCAGGGCCTGCCCTACCCGGTCGAGGACAGGGATACAGAGGACAGCCAGATCGTGGCGAACGTGGAGGCCGATCACCTGATCGACCGCCGCTGCCATCACTTCCCGGTATCCCAGAGCGAGTACGACCTCTACCTGAGCGTGCTCAACGGCGGTCACGGCCTGGGCGACCCGCTCGACCGCGATCCCGAGGCCGTCGTCGCCGATCTCAACTCGGGCGACGTGCTGCCGCGCTTCGCGCCGACGACCTACGGCGTTGTCGCCGAGCAAGATGCCGACGGGCACTGGGTTCTGGACCAGAGCGCGACCGATGCGCTACGCGCCGACATGCGCAAGCAGCGCCTCGAAGACAGCGTGCCGGTCGAGGAGTGGATGGAGGGCCAGCGCGGCCGCGCGGCCGATCTCGACTTCATCGAGCCGGTCGCCAAGGCCTATCGCGAGAGCATCGCGCTCTCCGAGAACTGGGCGGCGCTCTACAAGGACTTCTGGGGCCTGCCCGACGAGTGGTCTCCGCCCAACGGCGATGCCTCGGGCCGCGATCGTTAGGGTGCAATGCCATGACCGTCTACGACAAGGCCACGATCGAGGAGCTCTACCGCGGCACGCTGCCCTGGCCGCAGCTCAAGCAGATGATGAGCGCGTTCAAGGACGTGGAGCGCTTCGACACCTTCCTCGCTGTCCTCCAGGAGCAAGTGCCCTGGGACGACCAGGTGCTTCTGCCCCTCGGCCCCAAGCTCTTCATCGTGCTCAAGGACGACGGGTCCATCGTCACCAAGAGCATGAGCGGCCACGAGTTCGGCGACTACCGGGAGAACTGGAAGCTCAAGGCGCGCATCGCCGTGCGGGATACCGACGAGAAGATGCAGGAGATCTATCCCAGGTGGATGCACGCCGACCCAGCGTGGATGGAGCTCCGCGAGTACTACGACCCGCTGGACGGCTCATTGCTGGAGGTGGAGGCGGTGCCGCCGGGCTATCCCATCGTGCACAGCTTCGAGCCCTACCTCGAAGGCTTCTACACGGAGTGGCTCGGCCGGGAGTTCCCGCCCAAGCGAGCCTGAGCCAGACACATCCCCTGTCTTGCTTGCGGAGGGTTGTTAGGTCGCACGCTCGCGCAGGGTCAGCACGGCGCCCAGCACGACGATGCCGAAGATAATGTCGCGCCAGGCGAAGTGAAGCTCCGAGCCGGAGACCAGCGTGCCCACCGCCGTCAGCAGCAGCGCGCCGCCGAAAATGCCGAGGTAGTGCCCACGCCCGCCGATGGCGAGCGTGCCGCCCACCAGCACCACGGCAATCGCCGGCAGCAGGAAGCGCTGGCCCATGTTGAGGAAGGAGACGGTGGAGAAGCCCGTCATCAGCACACCGGCGAGCGCCGAGCAGAAACCGCTCAGCACGTAGACGCCGAGCACCGTCCAGTCGACCCGAACGCCGGAGAGTCGCGCCACCCGCGCGCTGTTGCCGACCGCGAAGACGCGCCGGCCGAATGTGGTGCGATGCAGCACGACGTAGGCCACGCCGGCGAAGCCGATAAGGAACCACGCGGCGGGCGCAAGCCCGGCCAGCCGCTCGGTGAAGAACCACACCAGCGCCGGCGGCGAGCGTCCGGTGGGAATGCCGCCGGTAAAGAGCAGGCCCGCGCCCTGCATGATGCCGTTGGTGGCCAGCGTGACCACGATGGCCGGCATTCCGAACAGCACCACGCCGATGCCGTTGAAGAGGCCGACGCCGATGCCGATGGCGAGCACCAGCGGCACCGCCCAGTAGGCTGGCCCGTCCATCCCGTTGCAGAGCGCGGCCAGCACGACGCCGGTGAAGGCAAGCGTGTGCGGCACCGAGAGGTCAAGCCCGCCGGTTAACACCACCGCGCCTTGCCCAAGGCCCAGCACGGCGAGGAAGAGCCCGAGCGTGAGCAGCGAGTTGAGGTAGTGGACGCTCACGCTCTCGCCGCCGATGACTGCGACCACGAGGATGTAGACCACGACCAGCAGGGTCCAGGCCGGCACCATCAGGCGCAGCACGTCCCAGTTCTTGGTGGTCCACTGCCAGAGCTGCGGTCCGCTCAGTTCGTCGCTCGCCCGCGGGGTCCAGCTCGTGGCGAGCTTGCCTGTATTGGCCCGCGCGCCGCCGTGGAAGGAGGGCAGGCTCCTGTGCCTGAGCCCCGATAGCTTGAGGCCGGTCACCCGCCAGTATTCGGCGAGCGACGTGTCGCGGCCGATGGAGGCGCCGATCACCGCCAGCAGCAGGATCACCGCCTCGGTGATCGGCATGACGTGGGGCGACCAGTTGAGCACGATCAGCACGTTCGAGATCAGCATCAGCGTGAACGCCGCGAACACCGTGCCGAGGCAGCCGCCCTCGCCGCCGCCGATCCGGGTGCCGCCCAGGATGGTCGCGGCGAAGATGAGGAGCAGCATGCCGCTGCCCACCAGCGGGTCGCCGGAGCTGGTCTGGGCGCTGAGGAAGACCCCGCCCGCGCCGTAGAAGGTGCCGGCCAGCGTGTAGCCGAGGAACTTGGTGCGCGCGACGTTGATGCCGTTGGCAAAGGCGGCGTCCTCGTTGCTGCCGACGGCGTAGAGCGCGGTGCCAAAGCGAGAGCGCTTGATGAGCGCCCAAAGCCCCAGCGCTAGTAGGATGACGAGCAGCGCGGCGGGGAAGCCGTCGGGGATCAGGTCGCCGGTGAAGACCATCGAGAGGCCGTAGGGGATGTAGCCGCCCGGGTCCGGCATCAGCAGCAGGTTGAGGCCGAGGATGATGAACATGACCGCCAGCGTCACCACCACCGGCTGCAGCCGCATGTAAGCGATGAAGAAGCCGTTGATGGCGCCGACCGAGGCCCCGATGCCGAGGCCTGCGAAGCACATCAGGACCTGGCTCCAGAGGGAATCGGTGGTGTGCAGCGCCATGATCACGTTGACCAGCGAGAGCACGGCGCCGCAGGAGAGGTCGAACCCGCCGATCAGGAACACCACCGTCTGGCCCATGGCGGCGAAGGCAAGTGGCCCGGTGTTGGACGAGAGGAAGTTGATTTCGAAGTAGCTGATCGGGCCCGGCGAGATCACGTCCAGGCAGACGAAGATGCCGATGAAGGCCGTGACCGCGACCAGCAGGCGCCGGTTGCGGGCCAGCCCCTGCTGCCAGGAGAGCCGCGGCATCCGCGAGAGCGGGACGTCGCTCAAGGGGCCGCTCCCGCCTCTGCCGCCGGCTGCGCCCCTTGCGTGGCCTCGGCACTCTCCTCCGAACCCTCGGCGCCCAGCGCGTAGCCCATGATCGCCTGCTCGGTGATCTCCTCGCCGATCAGCTCCTTGACCATGCGCCCGCGGTACATGACCAGCACCCGGTCGCAGATGTTCACGAGCTCCGGTATCTCGGTGGTGTAGTAGAGGATGGCGGCGCCAGCCTTGGCGAGCGCGCGGATCAGCACGTAGATCTCGTGCTTGGTGCCGATATCGACGCCCCGCGTCGGGTCGAAGGTGAGCAGCACCTGGCTCTGCGCCAGCAGCCACTTGGCGATGGCGATTTTCTGCTGGTTGCCGCCGGAAAAGGATGAGACGGTCTTGTAGAGCGCACGCGGGTGCACCTGCAGGTCGTTCAGCACCTCGTCCACGGCAGCGGCTTCGGCCCTGCGGTCGATCCAGCCCGCCGCAGCGAAGCGGTCGATGATCGGGATCGAGGCATTGGCCCCGCCCGTGAGCCTGAGGAACAGCGCTTCGGTCTTGCGATCCTCCGGCACCATGCTGATGCCGGCCCGCACCGCATCGGCGGGCGAAGCGAGCGTGAGTGCCCGGCCGCCGAGGGCGATGGTGCCGCTATCCACGCCGCGCTCGCCGAAAAGCGCCTCGAACAGCTCGCGCTGGCCCATGCCCTGGAGCGCGCCGATGCCGAGCACCTCGCCGGGCCAGAGCTCGAACGAGAGATCGTCCAGCGTGCCCCCGATGGTGAGTCCGTCGCCGGCGAAGGCCGGTGTTGTCGCGTCGGCCTGGCGGTAGTTCTCGCGCTCCGGATAGATCGCGCCGAGGGAGCGGCCGATGACGAGGCTGACCACCTCGTCGTCGCTCACCTCGTCGATCCCGTAGGAGCCCACGTGCCTGCCGTTGCGGAGCACGGTGAGGCTCTGGCAGAAGCGGCGCACCTCGGCCATGCGGTGCGAGATGAAGACGATCGTCACGCCCTCTGCGTTGAGGCTGTCGATGAGGTCCCCAAGCCAGTCCACGTCAGAGGCCGATAACGTGGACGTCGGCTCGTCGAGCAGCAGCACCCGGGGCTCGCGCGCGACCGCTTTCGCGATCTCGATCTTCTGGCGGGTGGAGAGCGCGAGGTCGCTCACCAGCGCGTTGGGGTCCACGTCGTCCAGGCCGAGCCGGGCGAAGTGCTGGACGACGGCGCGCTTGCTGCCGCGCCGGTCGATCTGGCCTGCTACCAGCGGCTCGTAGGGCAGCAGCATGTTCTGGATAACGGTCAGATCGTCGATCAGGGTCATTTCCTGAAACGCCGTCTGAATGCCGAGCCGGTGCGCGCGGGACGGGCGCCCGATGGTCACGTCGTCGCCGAAGACGTGGATGTCGCCGGTATCCTCGCGGATCAGACCGGCCAGAATCTTGACGAGGGTGGACTTGCCGGCGCCGTTCTCGCCGATCAACGCGCGGATCTCGCCCTGCGGAATGGAGAAGGTGACGTCGTCGAGGGCGACGGTCGCGTCAAACCGTTTGGAGAGGCCGTCGACCGCGATGGCGGGCGCCGCATCGTTCATGCGTGCCCGCGCGAAGAAATGTGCGCCGGGGCTCTGCCAGACTTGCGGCCGGCCCCGGCGCAGCAGTCGTCATGGATCATGGCGGACGAGCCGCCGATCCTTCAGGTTTCGTCGTCCAGCATCCCTTCGGTGGCCGCGCGGAAGCCGAGCTCGGGCACCTGGGGCGACCAGAAATCGATGGCATAGTCAGGCGGGACGATGCCGGGCTTGATGGTGTTGCAGCCCGCCGCGAACTCCTCCGCCGTGCCGTTCTCGCAGAGCTTCACGTTGTCCTGCGTGACCTCGACCCCGGTGTACCACCTGAGATGCGGCACGTCCTCGTTGCCGTCGAGCACCTCCATGGCGGTCTTGAAGGTGTAGGAAACCGCCCAGAGGCCGGAGCCGATGGACTGGCCCGTCTTGCCGAGCGCGCCTTCGATCCCGGAATCGACCGGCAGCATCTGCAGCCGGTTGCCGTTGGCCGACTCACCGGCACACGGAATGATCGGATTGTCGGGCCACCAGCCGTCCTCCACCTGCATCTGGGAGACCGTGTAGCAACCGGTCTGCGCCACGATGCCGTCGATGTCGGCCCAGCTCTTGGTGGCCAGCAGCTCGCGCATCTTGAGGCGGGCTTCGGAGTGGCTCCACATGCCCACGAGCTCGGCCAGCACGTTGACATCGGGGTGCCGTTCCACGGCCTGCTTGAAGCCCTTGTGGTGGTCCTCGCCGTAGGAGACGCCGGGCACGCCGGTGATCGCGACGATGTTGCCCTTGCCGCCCATCTGGTCGATCACGTACTGGGTGCGGTAGTCGCCGAGCGCTACGCCGTCGATCTTCACGACATAGGCGCAGGGCTCGGTCACGCCGTTGATCACGGCCACGACCACGCCCTTGTTGCACGCGTTCCTGATGACCTTGTTGAGCGCCGTCGGCGAGATCGGGAAGGCCACGATGGCATCCGCGCCGGCCGCGATCATCGCGTTCATCTGCTGGATCTGCTTCTGCGCGTCGGGGCCCGAGGCCTGAACCCGCAGCTCCACCCGATCGCGATACTGCGGCGCCTTGGCCATGGCGATGACGGTGTTCTTGGCCTCCGTCTGCCAGGCGTTGCCGACATAGCTCATGCTGTAATAGACGAGGAACTTGCCGTCCTCGGTCTTGGCCTCGGCCTTGTCGGCGGTCACGCTGGCGGCGAGTGCTATGCCCGCGCCGGCAGCAATCGCCCAGCGGGCGAGGCGTTTCGTTGCCCTGATTCTCACCTGTCTCCCTCCCTTGTTCGCTTTGCAAAACACCGGATGATCCTCGTCTTTAGAGTGTGCCGCCCGCAGCCGGGACGAGTCAATTGCGGCCCGTTTCGACCGGCAGCCCAAGATGGGCTACGCTCCCGCGCCAGCAGGGAGGGGCGAAAATGATGGACGCGCGTGAGGCCGCAGGCATCGTGGTCGAGACCGATGTCATGGTGCGGATGCGGGACGGCGTGCACCTCGCCTGCGACATCTACCGGCCGGCCTCGGGCGGGCCGGTTCCAGCCCTGGTCCAGCGCCAGCCCTACGACAAGCGCGTCGCCCAGACCTACGTCTACGACCACCCGGCGGTCTATGCGCGCCACGGCTATGCCGTGGTGATCGAGGACACCCGCGGGCGCTATGCCTCCGAGAGCGAGTTCTATCCGCTTCGCCTTGATGCCGAGGACGGCTACGACACCATCGAATGGTGCGCGGCGCAGTCCTGGTGCAACGGCCGGGTGGGGAGCTTCGGATTCTCCATTCCGGGTGTGAACCAGCTGCTCGCCGCCGCGCTCAAGCCCCCGCACCTCGCCGCCGCCGTGCCCGGCTTCTATCCGGGCGGCATGTACGAGGGCTTCACCCATGTGGGCGGCACCTTCGGGCTTGCGGCGGTGATGGACTGGGCGCTCATCCTCGCGGGCGACGCAGCGCGCAGGCGGAACGACAGGGAAGTGCTCAGTGCCCTCGGCGCGGCGCAGGCGGCCTGCGGCCGCTGGCCGGCGGCGCTCGGGCTCAGGGACATCCCTTTCCTGGAGACGCCGGACCTCATGCCTTTCCTCAAGGACTACGTGGATCACCCCGCCCACGATGCCTATTGGCAGGAATGGGAGCTCGCGCCCCGGCTCGGGCAGATCGACGTGCCCTGCCTCCACGTCAGCGGCTGGTACGACAGCTTCATCCCGCAGACCATCGCGGCCTACGAAGCACTGAGCGCCGCCGGCCGGGCCGAGCACCGGCTGATCGTCGGCCCCTGGTATCACATCCCGTGGACCCAGCAGGTCGGCGCCATCGACTTCGGTGACGAGGCGAAGAACACTGTCAGCGTCTACGAGCGTGCCTGGTTCGACGCCTGGCTGAAGGACGACCGCTCCGCGCTGGAGGCGCTGCCGCCCGTGCGCCTCTTCGTCACCGGCGAGAATCGTTGGCTCGACGCCGATGCCTGGCCGCTCGCAGGCACGGGCTCCGAGCGCTGGTACCTGCACAGCGGCGGCCGCGCCAACTCGCTGAGCGGGGACGGGACGCTTGACCGGGAAGCGCCGGGCGACGAGGCGCCGGATTTCTTCATCTACAACCCGTTCGATCCGGTGCCGAGCATGGGCGGCCATTCCTGCTGCCTGCCGCAGACCGCACCCATGGGGCCCATGGACCAGCGCCCCGTGGAGTATCGTAACGACGTGCTGGTCTACACGTCGGCGCCGCTGGAGACGCGCTACTTCGCCGCCGGCCCTGTCACGGCGCGGCTGAGTGCCGCGACCAGCGCCGCCGATACCGATTTCACGGTCAAGCTCTGCGACGTGGAGCCCGACGGGTGTTCGATCAACCTGTTCGAGGGTGTGATCCGGGGCCGCTTCCGCGAGAGCCGGGAGCGCGAGGTGCCGCTGGAGCCCCACAGGGTCTACGAGTTCGCCATCGATATCGGCGTGATCTGCCACGTCTTCCGCGCCGGGCATCGCGTCCGGGTCGAGGTGTCGAGCAGCAACTACCCGGCCTTCGACCGCAACCCCAACACCGGCGGGCCCATCGGCTCCGAGCACGCCTTCGACCTCCAGCCCGCGCATCAGACCGTGTTCCACGATGGGGCCCGCCCATCATTCATCGACCTGCCCGTCATCCGGCGCCCCTGACCGCCCAGAGGAGGATCAACCGATGGCCGACGATCGTACTTTTCTTACGCCCGCGAGCGAAGCCTGGATGAGCGGCCGGCCGGCCTCGGCGGCAGTCAGGGTCGGCGACCTCCTGTTCCTCTCGGGCCAGGGGAGCGTGACCGACGACGGCCGGGTGACGGCCGCGGGCGACGTCGGGGCCCAGGCGCGGAATGCCTTCGCCAGGGCCAGCGCGGTGCTGGAGGCGGCGGGCGCGGGCATCGACGACGTGCTCGACGTGATGACCTTCCACAGGGACCCGCGCACGATGGACGCCGTCTTCGACGTCGGCCGCGAGGTGCTCTCCGCCCCCTACCCGGCGTGGACCGCCCTCGGCATGGTGGGAGGGCACGATCCGGGTCTCGAGGTGGTGGTGCGGATGGTCGCCCACGTGGGTGCTGGCGAGAAGCAGGGCGTCACTCCGGCGGGTTTCGGCTGGGCCGAGGGCCTGCCCCTGTCGGCCGCCTGCCGCAAGGGCGATTACCTATTCACCAGCGGTATCGTCGCCGCCGACGATGGCGGCGCCGTGGTGGCGCCCGCCAACCACATGGCGCAGGCGCGCTTCTGCTACGACCGGCTCAAGGACGTGATGCAGGCGGCGGGCGGCTCGCTCGACGATATCGTCGACATGATCTGCTTCAATCACGACGCCCGCGGCATGGACGCTGCGGTGGATACTTGGTGCAACGAGACCGTCGAGGGGCTGCCCATCGGCGAGGCCACGTCCTACACCGCGATCGGGATGACCGGCCTCCATCGGATGGGCCAGGTCGGCTGCTACCGGGCCATCGCGGACTTCAGCGAAGGCCCCCGCGTCGCGCACAATCTGCCGAGCATCCACTGGCACGACCAGCGCATCTCTGGCGCGAGCCGCAAGAAGAGCGGGCGGCTCATCGGCATCTCAGGCCAGGTCGCCTCGGACGGGCAGCAGAACATCATCGCGCGGGGCGACGTTGCCTCCCAGGCGCACTACTGCTTCGGCCAGATTCGGGGCGTGCTGGAGAAGCACGGCGCGAGCCTCGACGACATCGTCGAGATCGTCTCCTTCCACAAGGACCCCAGAGCCTGGGAGACCGTAATGGCCGTGGGCAGCCAGCTGTTCCAATCGGGCCGCGGCCCGGCCTGGACGCCCATCGGCTGCACCGGCCTCTACCTCGAAGGCTACCTGCACGAAATCTACGCGATCGCGATGGTGTGAACGGGGCGGTCCGCGCCAAATGAGGAGCGGCCCTCGCAAATCCGTCAGCCGCGCATGTTTCCAAAGGCAAGAAGACCCGTCAGGAAGGTATCCGCCTGAACACTCCTGCGGACACTGGACCAGTCCGAAAACGCCTGTTCCGCCTGGCCAATCAAGTCGAGAGCCTCGCGGCGCGTAAAGCGATGCCCCGGATCGTAGTCCGCTTGGTGGCGGGCCTCCTGAAGTTCGACGAGCGCGCCCGCAACCCGGACGAGTTCCGGTTGCAACGCTTGGCCACCCAACGCGGGAGAGAGCTTTGGCGACACGTTGCAATCGGAAAACTGCTGGGCGACTTGTCTCATTGCGGCATGGCCGAACGCTCGCGCTAGGCAGCGTCGGAGAGCGACCCGGTCGCTGCCGCGAAGCATGCGCTTTGTCGCTTCGTCGACCAGCAGATGAAAGAGGGCGTAGTAGGACGCCGAAATCGCTCGGCGCAGGCTCGCTTGCAACGGCCGCCGCGGTTCCTTGACGGCGAGCTGTCGGGCTTGACGCAACAAATCAACGTGCAGGCTCACGAGACTTAGGCTGCCTCCGAAGCCCCTCGGAAGCGAACATAGACCCAGATTGCAGACTCGGTTTCGCGGCGGACGAGATCGCGCACCATGTCCCGCAGCCGGGATCGAGTCTCGAAATCCACCTCTTCGTCCGTGAGATAACCCCACACCCACACGGCGGGGGCGTCAGTAGAGTCGACCCCGGTTTCCACTTCCCAGCCGCTGACCGGGGTCGGAAGATTCCGCAGCGTTCCCAGCGCCGACTCGATGTTGGCTGCCGTGATTTTCATCTCCATCACCTGATGGACGTTGCAAACAACGCGCCCTTCGAGTGAACGATACCGGGAGACCGAGGTTCAGTGAACTGCGAATGACCGGCGCTGCCCTTCTTCCTTCGAATTTGCTGTGCCTTCTCCGAACCTCTTCCACCGTGGCACTATCACTCGTCGCGCCGCTGCGGCGCCTACCAAGGAGAAACCGATGATCACGCTTCATAATCCGGATACGGTCGTGGCGGCCGCGTCGTTCTACAGTCAGGCGGCGGAGGTGGGGCCCGGCAAGCGCTGGCTCCACATCTCGGGACAGGTGGGCGCCGCGCCCGACGGCATATTGGCGCAGGGCTTCGAGGCGCAGGGCGACCAGGTTTGGCGCAACATCGAAGCCCTGCTCGCTGCCGCCGACATGACGATGGAGAACCTGGTAATCGTGCGGGCGCTGCTGGTGGATCGCGCCCACCTCGGGGCCTATCGGGAGATCAGGGACCGCCACCTGCAAGGCCACCAGGCGGCGTCGACGCTCCTGATCGTGGCCGGCCTCGCCGACGAGCGCTGGCTGATCGAGATCGAGGCACTGGCCGCCGCCGACACCTGATCAGGCGGCGTCGGCTTCCTCGCCCGAACCCGCGCCCGCGCCGTTCTCGGCCGAGGTGATGGCGCACTCGGATTCCCGCCACCAGAGCGCCTCCAGATCGGTGACATCGACGCCACGATCCCAGATACGCGCCTTGACCGGGCCGATGTCGGTATCGAGGGTCTGGTCAAGGTACTTGCCCTTGTAGATCGTCGCCCCGCTGGTGCAGGGCAGCGCGTTGACGCCGGGCTCGTCGACGGTCGCACCGCGCGGTGCGAGCCTGATTCGCTCCGCCCGCACAGCGACGCAGGCGGGCGCGCCTCTCTCGGCCAGACCGGTGCCGCTCCAGGCGCCGCTGATCACGTGTCCACCGATGCGCACGCTGGCCGTGCCGTTCTGCACGCTCTCGATGGTCCCTTCCAGCAGGTTCTCCACCCCCATGAAGTCCGCGACGAAGCGGCTCGCAGGCCGGTCGAAGAGGTCGGTGGGCGGCCCTTCCTGCACGATGCGCCCGCGCCGCATCAGGATGATCCGGTCGCTCATGGTGAGCGCCTCTTCCTGACTGTGGGTGACGTATATGAAGGTGAGGCCGAGCTTCTCGTGGAGGTCGAGGAGTTCGACCTGCATGTCGACGCGGAGCTTCTCGTCGAGCGCGCCGAGCGGCTCGTCGAGCAGCAGGATCGCGGGCTGCGTCACCAGCGCGCGGGCCAGCGCCACCCGCTGGCGCTCGCCGCCGGAGAGCTGATGGACGCGGCGGCCGTACTTGTCCAGCAGGCGGACCAGGGCGAGCGCGTCCTCCGCACGCTTGCGGCGCTGATCCCTGTCGATGCCGCGCACACGCAGCCCGTACTCGACGTTCTGCCCGACCGACATGTGGGGGAAGAGCGCGTAGTGCTGGAACACGGTGGTGCAGTTGCGGCGCGAAGCCGGGATGGCCGAGACGTCCTCGCCGTCGATGGCGATACGCGCGATCCGGGTCGGGCGCTCGAGTCCGGCGACGATTCTGAGCAGCGTCGTCTTGCCTGAACCGCTTTCTCCCAGCAGGGTGAGGAACTCGCCCCGCCGCGCCGTGATCGACACGTCGTCGAGCGCGACCACATCGCCGAAACGGTGGGTCGCGTGCTCCACATGAAGGATCTGATCGCCATTGCCGACGGCGGCGCGCGGCACGGTCACGTCACTGTTTGCCATCTTTGCCTCCTCCGAAGGCAAGCTTGATCGCGAGGAAGGTCAACCCGATGCTCACGATCGTCACCAGCGTACTCATCGCATAGATCAGCGGCACGGTCGTGTTGTGTGCCCCCGATTGTATCCACAGATAGAGCGGTAGTGTGTCTTGGCCCGCACGCATGAAGATGCTGAAGGGCAGCTCGTTGAACGATAGCAGGAAGCCGAAGAAGCCTGCCGCGAAGATACCGGGCTTCAGGATCGGCACCTCGATTTGCCAGAAGCGCTGCCAGCGGCTCGCGCCAAGGTCTTCGGCGGCCTCCATCAGCCGCGTGTCGAAGCGCGAAGCCACCACCAGCATCGCCAGCAGCGCGAAGGGGAAGGCCCAGACGAAATGGGCCAGCGCCAGCGACCACACGCCCATCTTCACGTTGATTACGAGGCGATACCACATGAAGAGCCCGACGCCGGCGACGATACCCGGCACCATTAGCGGCATGAGAAAGCCGATGAGCAGCGGCCCGCGCCGCTTCACCCGGGGCAGCACCGGCCCCACGATTAGTGCGCCGATCACGCACGCCGCCGAGGTGGCGAAGGCAAGTCCGATCGAGAGCAGCAGCGGATCGCCGACCCGGAAGTTGCTGCCGTAGGCCTCGCCGTCGCGCTGGGCGATGTCGGCGTAGATCACGTCCTCGTACCAGGTGAGCGTCCACTCGCCGGGAATACCCGTGAGCGGCTCGCCGCTGATGGAGAGGATCATCAGCCAGACGATCGGCAGATAGAGGATGAAGAGCACCCCGTAGCCGAAGAAGAGGCCGGTGCCCCGCGGCAGGCCGTCCATGAAACGCCGCCAGAACGGCGGGCGCACCTGCGCATAGGTAATCGTTTCGGAGGCGTGCGCGGTCATCGTCATCGGCGCAGGTTCGCGAAAACTTCGTTGAGCCCGCCCACCGGCTTGAGCGCAGCCCAGAGCAGGACCTGGAAGGCGAGCATGATACCCAGAACTACCGCCGCGAGCGCGGCCGCGACCAGGAAGTTCGAGACTCCGATCAGACTCTGAACTTGCGCGCTCAACATCAGCACGTTGTTGCCGCCCATGTGCTGCGCCACCACCGTGTCGCCCAGCATCGGGATGAAGGTGAAGACGATGCCGGCGACGACGCCGGGCAGCGCGAGCGGGAAGATGACGTGCACGAGCGTCCTGAAGCGATTGGCGCCGAGGTCGTTGCTGGCTTCAAGGAAGTCGTTATCGATCAGGCTGATGGAGAGAAAGATCGGCCACACCATGGTAGGGAAGAAGGCGCCGAGGAAGCCAAAATGCACGGCGAACTCGGAGAAGATCAGCCAAGTCACGGGCTCGTCCACCGCGCCGGTCGCGAGCAGCGCCTGATTCACCACACCGTTGATGCCGAAGACCGAGCGCCAGACGATGACGCGCGCCGCCGGGCTCAGGAAGAACGGCACGGTGAGCGCGGTGAAGGTGAGGAGGCGCACCATGTTGTTCTTGCAGCCCTTCGCGAGCCAAAGCGCGAAGGGGAACGCGATCATGAGTTCGATGAACGTGATCGTCGCCGCGATGCGCACCGAACGCGCGAGCAGATCGCTTCCGCCGTAGGAGAAGAACCGCTCGTATTGCAGGAAGGTGGGATCGAGGTTGATCCTGATCCCACGGCCCTGGAAAAACGAGACCAGGATGATGGCGAGCAGTGGGATAACGATGCCGCCGAACCAGACGACGGTGAAGCCCGAGAGCGACCAGACGCCTGCCGGCAAGCGCGGCAGCAGGCGGCGCATGACATCGTCGTTGGCGGTGAGCGTGGCGGCCATCCTAGCTAAGGCAAAATGGGCGAGGCCCGCCCCGCCCTCTCGTGGAGCGGGACGGGCCCGGCCCGAATGCGCGCCGAACGTTAGGCGTTGAGCACGCGGTCCATCTGCGCCTGCATTTCCTGCAGGTTCGACGGCACCGCGCTGAACCAGAAGTCCTCCTTGGCGAACTTGAACTTGACCTTGGCCAAGGCCTCGTCGATCGCAACGCCCACCTCAGGCCCCATGCCGTTCTCTTCGGCGTACTGTGGGGCGAGGTCGGGCCGACCCGTGACGTAGCCGCGCAACGGCGTGATCCCGGCGGCGTAGCTGCCGCTCAGGATCCAATTGAGCGCCGTGTGGACCTGCTCGAGGTTGCCGCGGTCGTGGACCTGGGTCGGGATGTAACAGGCGTGCATCCACTTGGTGTAGAACTCCGTGGCGTTGGCATAGACCCAGTCGCCGCCAGCCTTGTTGGCCTCGCGCACCGCAGGCTCCCAGCAGCGGATGGCGTCGACCTCGCCGTTCTTCATGTCGGAGACCTGGTCGTCGAAGATCTTCCAGAAGTTGCGGAACTGCCCGGCCTGCTTGCGCTCGATCAGGAAGTCCGCAGTCGCCGCAGCCTCCTCCGGTGACGGATCGAGGAGGTCGCCGACCTCTAGCTGCCCCGTATTCTTGAGATAGGCGAGCGCCTCCCACAGGTAGATGTAGTTGTCGCCGGTGGAGGACCGGCCCAGGGTCTTCTCGCTCTCGTAGACCAGCGACCAGGAGGCTTCCTCCGGCGGGCGCGGCTCGTTCAGCTTCTCGGGCAGATAGCCGAAGCTGTCCGCGTTCATCGCCAGCGGAACGCCCCACACGTAGCCTCCTTCCGGCGCGAGGTCGCGCTGGAGATAGGGCATTTGCGTGATGCTCTCGGGAATGCCGCCCCAGTTCGGGACTGCCGAGGTCTCGATCGGCTTGATCGCCTCGCCGTCGATCAAGTCCTGCTCGGCGCCCGTGAGCGCGGCGATGATGTCGAAGCGGTCGCCGCCGTCGTTCACCAGAATTTCGGTCAGGAAGATGCCGGGATCGTCCTTGATCACGGTGTCTTCCATCTTGAAGCCGGTTTCCCTCTCGAACGCGCTCCAGTCGCCGGGGATGAGGGTGGGGCCGGTGATCAGGAGCCGGATGGTGTTTTCGTCCTGGGCAATCGCCTTGCGGGTGAGCCCCTTGAGAATGGCGGGCGCGCCGACGATGGCCGTACCCGCGGCCGCGCACTTGATGAAGTTGCGTCGCGAAAGGTGGAAGTAGAGATGTTTGCTCGTCCGCATGGCGATGCCTCCCTGCATGGATTTGCGCGCACCCGCGTACCGCACGCCTTCGCCGACCGGCCGCAGCGCATCCGCAGGATGACGCCGGCAGGCGGGACGAGGCCCAGCGGGTGGAGGCATGATGACTGGTTTGGGCATGCCAAACAATCCCGCGTACCGGTTCGGGTCGGACGGAAAGGCAGGGTACCGAAGGCGAAACCGGCCCCTGGCGTACACCGGCGGTACCCGGCGCGTTCCTTCGTGTCTGCGTACCGTCCTGCGGTCACCAGGCTCGCCGCGACCGCCCTTTATCGAACCGCTGAGCCGAATAATTCTTGGTCGGACCAATCAACGCCTCAAGTGTCCGTGACAACACCCAAAATACCGTTGACAAGCCAATTCCCTGACCACAGGATTGCCCGTGGATCGGTCAATTCAAGAGCTACCAAGTGCCTCGGTACGGTGCTTGACAATAAATTGGGGAGGTTTGAGAGGCTAAGTCGACATCCAATAGTCAGCGGCAACTCTTCGCCAACCGAACTGACTATGATGCTTGATGTGCGCTCTTTCGCGAACATTGAGTCCTGGAACCGTGGCTTGAGCCGCTACGGGCGGCGTTGCTGAGGAGGAAGCCGGACAGGGTATGATGAACGTTCTGTATCCTGCTGATTTGCAACGAAAAGGCGTCGGCTCGAACGAGCATGACGTGGCGTTCAGCGATTGTCGGCGATCCTGCGAGCTGCGTTTGTACGCCAATATTCGGTACCTTAAAGTAGGCTGTCCGTGGCTTCAATGAAATGCACTCTATAGCCACGACGATGCCAAGATATTCTCAAATGCTACAGAATAGAGAGGGAGTAAGGCTTGAATTTCTGAAGTCCATAATTTTGAATCCCGTGTTGGAAGAACGCGGCCCTGTTTCAGGTTCGAATGGGCGTCTGTCTAGACGGGGATGGGTGTTTTGATGACGACCGATACCCCGGATATTGTGGTCTTCGACCGCGTGCAGAAGAGCTACGACGGCGAGATCCTGGTCGTCAAGGACCTCAATCTAAGCATCAAGACCGGTGAGTTCCTGACGATGTTGGGTCCCTCGGGATCTGGCAAGACAACGTGCTTGATGATGTTGGCCGGCTTTGAGCCGGCTACTCATGGAGAAATTTATTTGAACGATCGCCCGATCAATAAAGTTGCGCCGCATCGACGAAATATCGGCATGGTCTTCCAGGATTACGCGCTGTTTCCGCACATGACAGTCACGGAGAACCTGGCGTTTCCTTTGAAAGTTCGAAGGATTTCGAAATCGGAGGTCGAGGCGAAAGTCAAGCGCGCGCTGGACATGGTTCGCCTGCCGGACTTCGGTGGCCGCCGGCCCGGCCAACTCTCGGGCGGCCAGCAGCAACGCGTGGCGGTGGCACGGGCATTGGTATTCGAGCCTGACTTGGTGCTTATGGATGAGCCGCTCGGCGCCTTGGACAAGAATCTGCGGGAGGAGATGCAGTACGAAATCAAACATCTTCACGAAGAGCTCGGCGTCACGATCGTCTACGTCACGCACGATCAGTCCGAAGCATTGACCATGTCCAATCGTATTGCGGTCTTTAATGATGGTGTAATTCAGCAATTGGCAAGTCCTAGCGCGCTGTACGAGCAACCGGAGAACGCCTTTGTTGCGCAGTTTATCGGCGAGAACAATCGTTTGTGCGGCAAGGTTAATTCCGTTGAAGGGAACCATTGCCAAGTGAATTTGGATGGTGGTGGCACCATTCGAGCCCTCAATGTAAAGGTCGAGGGGGCGGGCGCACGCACGACCCTGTCGCTCCGTCCTGAGCGCGTTATCGTCGCGTGCGAAGACGGGGAGGCGGATAACTCGATTGTCGGTCGCGTCGAGGAGTTGATCTATCTGGGAGATCATATCCGTGCGCGCCTGTCGGTCGCGGGAACTGACGAGTTCGTTGTGAAGATTCCCAATACAGATCGGCATGCAGCGTTGCGGGAGGGAATGGACGTCAATCTGGGCTGGGCTGCAGAAGATTGCCGGGCGCTGGACGCTCCGGTTGACGCAGCCGAGCCCGGTTAGAGCAGATCAAGACGTGTCGGTGTTGCCGATGCGAGGCTTGAGAACCCGCCGGTGTGTCCGGCAAACGAGAGGGGAGTAAGCGAGATGAGATGGCTATTGAGTACGACTGTCGTTGCCGCCGGCGTCGCGTTGGCGGCCGGGAGCGCCCAGGCACTCGACCTCACGATCGTGTCGTGGGGCGGCGCCTATACGGCGAGCCAGCAGAAGGCCTATCACGACCCCTACATGGCCGCGAACCCCGACATCAACATCATCAATGACGACAACGCCGCCGAAGGGCTG
>JAJDUK010000053.1 GCA_022826665.1 Alphaproteobacteria bacterium
CTGCTCTTCGAGATGTCGATGCCGATGATGCTAACGTTGTCCATGGACGCTCCCCTTATCCCCTGAACGCACACCGCGTGCGTTCTCACCTTGGCGCATCGTGACGCCGTGGGAAGGGGGGCGTCCACTCCATCGCTTGCCCGGCGGCTCGCTGCGCTCGCCGCCGCTGCCAGGACGACGCGCTCGTTGCCATGTTCGACGGCATCGTTCGCCGGCCCGCCGTTCACTCCTCGCGACGGCGCTGCGCGCCGCGCTCGTCGGCGACCTCGCCTCGCTCGCCCTGGCCGGCTGCGCCGGCAGCGGGCATCGCCTCGGCTCGCCGCGGCGGCACCCCGTGCGTCGCCGGTGCCGGCTTCGCCGGACACCGCGCTCCGCACCACGCCGCGCAGTCGTGTCCGCATGACTGCGGACGCCGCCGCCATCGCCTTCGGCAGCGTGCTGCGCACGGCTGCCCGCGGCTCCGGCCGCACCGCCCGCCACTCAATCGCCGTGGCGGCTCCCATCCGCCGGGTTCTCCGGCGTCGATTCCCCCATCGCTCATGCATCGCGCATCGTCATTCCGACCCGCCGGGGCGGGCTTTTCGTCCACACCCCACGCATCGTTGATGCAGGCGTGACACCGGGTTCCATGCCCTGTCCTCTCGGGGTCATCGGGTGTCATCGGGGGTCGCGGGGTTGTTGGAGCGAGTGAGTTGCGCGCGCAACTCGCGGATCGTCACCGCCCTGTCGCCGGGCGGCCCCGCCCGTCACCGACCGCAGTGCGCACCGACCTCTCCGGGTTGTGGAGCCGCTATCCGCGAGTTTCGCGCGTGTTGCGCCCGCTCGGGCCAAGTGGCCCCGCCTGTCACGGACCGCAGTGCGCCTGTGTTGCGCGGCCCCGAGCCGCCCGCGCTCAGTCCGGGGCGCCTCGGCCGAGCGTTTCCTGGAAGGCGCGGGCCTCCGCGACCAGTCTGTCGACCTCTTCGCCGCGCCCTTCGCGGAGCATTTCGTCGCGTTTCTCGGTCGCGAGGAACCAGGCGTAGCGGAACATCCGCTCGATCAGCGGCGCGAGCGGCAGCGGAATCGGGGCCGCGCCGGCAGCATCGGGGCCGCGCGCGAGCCCCAGCATGGTCCGGCGAACGAACTCCGCGGCCGGCATGTCGTGCCCCCGCGCCGCGCGCTTGACCTCCTCCCACTCGGAATCCGAGAAACGGATGCTCCGGGTGCGGCGGAGGTCGTCCGCCCGGGCGGCCGCATTCCCGTCGCCCGAGGCACTGTTGCGTTCGACTTCGCTCATCGCTCAACCCCTCCTTGGACATCGGCCGGCATGGCGGCCGCGTCACAATCCAAGGTCCATGCCTCCCTTGCCGCGCCCGCGCGCCGGCATGTCCGGCTCCTTACCTGGCGCCTTCGACGACGTTCCTTCCGTCCCGCGGTCCTTCCCCGCGTCTCGTTGGGGCTGCCGTTCGCCTTCCCGCGCTGCCTCCGCCGCCTTGCCCGGTGCCTCGCGCCCGGCCCCGCGGCCGGTCTCACCGATGCCTTCCAGCGCGGCGATGCGCTCGCCGGTGACGGCGTGGAGCTGGGCCTTGAGGTCGGCCGCGTCGTCGGTCACCAGCTCGGCCCGGTCGCGGGCCCGGCTGATCTCGACGTAGAAGCTCTTCTGGGTCGTGAGATGCTTGTGCCTCGCCTCCATCGCGGCGATCACGTTGTCCACCGTGCGGCCCTGGAAAGCGTGCACGGTGGAGGCCCAGGCGTGGTCGAGATGGCGCAGTTGGGGATCGCCCGCGCCGAGATCCAGCGTCTTCCCGTCCTCCAGCCGGAACGTCACCCGTCCGTCCTTCACGGCGATCACGTCCGCCGTGCGGCTGTTGACAAGGCCGAGGTCGGCGTCGTTGCGCGTCCAGCGGACGCGGTCGCCGGCCCTGAGCTCGATGTCCTCGCGGCGGTAGACCTCGCTGCCGCCCCTTCGCCCTCCGATCTCGTCGGGCTTCCAGGCGACGGCGCCGCCCTTGCCGTCGCCGAGCAGGACCTCGTGGTTCGCGCGGTCGACGCCCGTGACGGTGCGCTCGTCGCCCTTCCCGACGCCGATCCGCCTGTAGGGGCGGTGGAACGCCACCACGTCGCCCTCCGCGTAGTTGGCGGCGAGCGCGTTCTCAGGCCCGGTGTAGCCCTTCGAGACCAGCCGCTCGGACTGCATGGCGGGGCCTCGGATGCGCCCCTCGCGGGCGAGGCGCTCGCGGATGTGGCCGTTGATCTGCTGCCGAAGCGCGTGGCTCGGCGCCATGACCCCGGTGTTCTCGCGCGCCTCCGCGTCGAGTCCGAGCCAGCGCGCGGCGACGGCGCCGGCGATGTTGTCGGGCTTCACCTCCGCGACGTTGTCCCCGAGCTTCTCGAAGGCGCGTTCGATGTCGCCCTTGAGGCTCGCCTCGACGGCCTCCTTCAGCGCCGGGTCGCGCTGGCGCATGATCTCGTCCATCGTGGCCGTGGCCATCCCGGCCGCCTGGAGCTGGGCGAAGGGCTTGCCGGCGTCCACCGCGTCGAGCTGCTTCGCGTCGCCCACCAGCACCACGCGCGGGATGCGGAGCTCGTTGGCGATCCGGAGCAGGTCCCTCGCCTGCACGGTGGAGGCGAGCGAGCCCTCGTCGACCACCAGGATCGTCTTCGCGAAGGCGGCGCGCATCTCCTTCGCGCCCTTGCCTGTGAGCCTGCCCTCGGCGACGCCGGCGTTGCGGGCGAGGAAGCGCTGCAGGGTCTCGCTCCCGATGCCGGCCTCGGACGCGAGCGTCTGGACCGCCGAGGCGGACGGCGCCAGGCCCGCCATGCGCCAGCCCTTCTTCTCCGCCAGCGCCCTTGCCCGGTTCAGCATCGTCGTCTTCCCCGTCCCGGCATAGCCCTGGACGCCCACCGTGCGGTCCCTCGCCGACAGGATCAGCTTCACCGCGTCCTTCTGGCCGGCCGTGAGCGGCCCCTTGTTGAGGTGCCCCTGGACCTGCCAGCCGCGCATCGGCGCCCGGCCGCGGCCCTGTCCGCCCCGCATCAGCGCCACCGTCTCGCGCTCCTCGCCTGCCGTCCGGTCGGTGGCGAGCGAGTCCTCGGCCCCGGGCATGTCCACCGCGTGCAGCGCGCCTTCCTTCTCCAGCCGCGCCACCTCGCGCTCGGCCTCGCCGATGGTCGTCCTGCCCGGCCCGTGGGCGAGCGCGGCGGCCAGGAGATCGGCGCGGGCGAACACCGCTTCGCGCTCCGACAGATGCGCCATCGCCCAGGCGACGGCCGCCGCGGCAGGCGATGGCGGCGGTCCTCCCGGTCCAGTCTCGCGTTCCGGGGCACGGTCCCCGTCCCCGCCGGGCGTCCGTTCTCCCACCGCCGCGATTCTCCCCACGGCGTCCGGCTGCTGCGGCTCACCGACCGCGCCGGACACCGGAGCGACCGGCTCCGCCGCAGCTTCGCGCTCCGGCGCGGCGGATTGTTCGACGGCCTCCGCGACCAGCGCCCCCGCATCGAGGCCCAGACCGGCCGCCTGCCGCGCCCACACGTCCCGCAGCTCCGCGCGGTCGATGTCGCGCTTGGCCGCGCGCGTCATCAGCGCCGCCCGCTCGGCAAGCCGGGGATTGTCCGCCGAAGCCCCGAGACCGCGCTCGTCCATCGCCGCCTCGATCCCGGCGCGCCTCGTGGAAAAGGCCTTGATCGCCGCGCGCGGCACGCCCGCGATCTCGAAGCGCCCGTCGGCATGGCTCTTCTCGATCCCGTATCCGAGCTTGCCGAGACCCGCCGCCAGCTCGTTGCGGTAGAGCATGCCGATCAGCTTCTGCTTCGCGTACAGGCCCTCGTTGGCCATCGAG
>JAJDUK010000016.1 GCA_022826665.1 Alphaproteobacteria bacterium
GAGCCCCGCCGCGGTCTCTCCGACCCCGGCGGGGCGTTTCCATTCCGCTTCATGGAGCCGTGCCATGCCTCATTCCAGCGCCGCCCTCGCGATCCCCGACCTGCCGCCCGCACCGCCCCAGGCCATGCACCCCATGGACCCGCGCCGGGGCGAGAACCTGTCCCCGATGTTCGCCGCATTCCTCTGCTGGCTGCTGGTCCTGGAGCCGATGACCGACCCCGCCATCACCGGCATTGCCGTCTCCGGCAACTCCGTTCTCGCGGCCACGTCCGATGATCCGCTCTTCGACGCCCATCTCGGTGCGCTGGAGGAATTCGAGCGCAACCTGCGCGGCTGGGGCAAGGCATGCCGCGCCGATCCGAATATGGTCGACGCGCTCGTGGCCAGGCTCCGGAGCGCAGGGCGATGAGTCTCTCCGATGCGCCCGCCCCCGGCCTGCGCGACGTGACGTTGTTCCCCACGCCCTCCGTGCAGCACCCCACCGACATTGGCCACGACGAGCTGCGCGCGCGCCTTCTCCGTGCCGGGCGCGAGGCGGTCGACGACCGGGAGCTGCTTCAGCTCCTGCTGGCGGGATTGCACCCCGCCGCTGAGGCCGAGAGACTCGCCGCTGTCCTGCTCGACACCTTCGGATCGCCCGCCCGCGTCCTCGCGGCCCGGCCCGACGCGCTGCGGGCGGTCGCCGGACTCGGCGAGGCCGGCATCGTCGCCGTCAAGACCGCCGAGGCGCTCGCCATCGCGATGGCGAAAGCCGCGCTGCCCGAGAGCTTCCATCCCCAGCTCGCGACCTACGAGAAAGTCGTCGAGTACAGCCGCACCCTGGCGGCGCACCGGGACGTCGAAGAATTCCACGCGTTGTACCTCGACACCAAGAACCGGTTGATCCGCGATCAGCTGCTGCAAACCGGAACGGTCAACCACACGCCGGTCTATCCCCGCCAGGTCTGCGTCCGCGCGCTGGAGGTGGGCGCCGCCGCCCTCGTCGTCCTGCATAACCACCCCTCGAACGACCCCACGCCGTCGAGGGCGGACGTAGAGATGACCGCCCGCCTGCGCGACGCCCTCAAGACCATCGACGTCGACCTCCACGACCATATTGTCGTCGCGCCGAGCGACGCCTTCAGCTTCCGCACGAAAGGCCTGCTCTGAAGCGCCCCGGCCCCATCATCCGCCCGACGCACCGTCCGGGCGACCCATGCCGCAGCCCCGACCGCAGCCCTCCGACCGGCCTGCCTCTTCCTTCCCGAACCTGTCCACCCCGCCCCGTTGCCGATCTGCTCCCCCGCCGCGCCCCACCACGGAAGGAGGTCGGCCAGTCGGCCGGGGGCAGTCCGGCGGGGCGGGGCGAGAGTGATGCTTCGCGTCCAGTCCGCGCCGGTTCCACGCCTTTCCCGCACGGAGCCTGCCCATGCTCGACGCCCATCCGGCGCCGGCCGTCTCTGCACGTCCGCTTGCCGCCGCACTCCCCGCCACCACGATCGCCGAGCCCACGGCTCCGCAGTCACCGTCGCCTCCCACCGTGCTGTTGACCGCGGCCCGCACCCTGCTGCCCGTCCTGGAGGTCGGCAAAGCGCTCGATGCCCGCACCCTGCGCGAGGCGATGACCTCCGCCTTCGGCGCCTCCGACGCGGACGGCGCCTGGCTCTGGAAGGATTCCTACGAGGCGGTGGAAGCGGCGCTGGTGCTGTTCCTCCAGCGCTACGGCCGCGCCATGCGCCGAGAGGCCGGCGCCGGTGCCGGCGGCCCCGCCGCCATGCTGCGGATGCTGGAAACCCTGGCGGCCCTGGAGCCATCCCAGACCCGGCGCTCGGAGGAGCAGCTCAAGTATCAGCAGTTCTCGACGCCGCTGCCGCTGGCCTACGCCGCATTGCAGGCCGCCATGATCCGCCCCGGGGACGTCGTGCTCGAGCCCTCGGCAGGCACCGGCATGCTGGCGGTGATGGCGCAGCTTGCGCTCCGCGACGACGCCGCCGGCGCGCTACACCTCAACGAGATCGCCGCCGTCCGCGCGGGCCTTCTCGCCGGACTCTTCCCCGGCAGCTCCGTCACCCGCCACAACGCGGAGTCGATCAGGGACCGCCTGCCCGAGCTCAGGCCCACCGTGGTGCTGATGAACCCGCCCTTCTCGGCCAGCCCCGGCGTGGAGCGCATCCGCCATCACGTCGATCTGCATCACATAAGGTCGGCCGTCTCGATGCTGCCGCCGGACGGGCGCCTGGTGGCGATCTCGTCGGCGCACTGCGTCCCCGGCGACGCCGCCTGGGCGAACGCCTTCGCATCGCTCGACCCGCCGGCCCATGCCGTGTTCACCGCGCCCATCGACGGTCGTGCGTATGCGCGGCGCGGCACCACCTTCGACACCCGCCTCACCGTCCTCGACAGGGGAGGCGAGAAGCCCGCGCGGGTCTATGCCGGCCATCCGGTGCGCGACGCCAACCACCTCTTGCAGGCGCTCACCGGCACCGTGCCGGCGCGGCGCCCCATCGAGCCCGTGCCGGGCGCGGACCTGTTCGGACGGGCGCCGGCACCGTCGAGACGGTCCCGGCCCACGCGAGCGAAGCGGACCCGCACCGCGCCGCAGGAGACGACAACGGTCGAACACAACTGGGGGTGTGTGTCCGAGCTTGCCTACCAGGCGGTGCCTGCCGGCGGCGGTCCCGCCGGGGCCGCGCAGCCCTCCGGTCCCTACGCGCGCTGGCGGGCCTCCAGCATCCACGTACCCGGCGCAATCGACCACCCGACGCCGCTGGTGCAGTCCGGCGCCATGGCGGCGGTGCCGCACCCCATGCCGTCCTACCGCCCGTTGCTGCCGGAGAAGGTTGTGACCGAGGGGCAGCTCTCCGACGCCCAGCTCGAGAGCGTGGTTCTCGCCGGCCAGGCGCACCAAGAACACCTCGCCGCGGAGTACCGTATCGGCGCCGGCTGGGAGACGATTCAGCGCGTCGACGCCGAAGGCGATGAGGGCGACGATGAAGCCGCTCCGGCCTCCGACGACGGCAAGACCGTCGACGCCGACGAGCCGCTGTCCGGTCCGGTCCGCTTCCGGCGGGGCTGGATGCTGGGCGACGGCACCGGCTGCGGCAAGGGAAGGCAGGTCGCCGCCATCGTCCTCGACCAGTGGCTGAGGGGACGGAAGCGCGCGCTCTGGCTCTCCCAGTCCGACAAGCTGCTGGAGGACGCGCGCCGGGACTGGTGCGCCGTCGGCGGGCGCGCCGAAGACGTCATTCCCCTCGGCAAGGTGCGCCAGGGGGCCGACATCCCCCATGCAGAGGGAATCCTCTTCGCCACCTATGCCACGCTGCGCTCGCCTGCGCGCCAGGGCAAACCGTCCCGCCTCGACCAGATCGTGGGCTGGCTCGCGGACGGCGAGGACGAGGACGAACGCCACGCCTATCAGGGCGTCATCGTCTTCGACGAGGCGCATGCCATGGCCAACGCGGCGGGGTCCAAGGGCTCGCGCGGCGAGGTGAAGCCCTCGCAGCAGGGACGGGCGGGTCTGCGCCTGCAGAACGCGCTCCCCGACGCCCGCATCCTCTACGTATCCGCCACCGGGGCCACCACCGTCCCCGGCTTGGCCTATGCCCGGCGCCTCGGGCTCTGGGCCTCCGGCGAGACCCCCTTCGAGACCCGCACCGCCTTCATCGCCGCCATGGAGGCGGGCGGCGTGGCGGCCATGGAAGTCGTGGCGCGCGACCTCAAGGCCCTCGGTCTCTACCAGGCCCGGGCGCTCTCATACGACGGGGTCGAGGTCGACATCCTGGAGCACCCGCTCACGGACGAGCAGCGGCGCATCTACGACTCTTATGCGGGCGCCTTCAAGATCATCCACCAGAACATCCAGGATGCACTGAAGGCAACCGGCATCGTCGACGGGGAGTCCACCCTCAACAAGAACGCCAAGTCCGCCGCGATTTCGGCCTTCGAAGGCGCCAAGCAGCGCTTCTTCGGCCACCTGCTCACTTCCATGAAGTGCCCCTCGCTGATCCGTGCCATGGAAGCGGACCTCGACGGCGGACGGTCGGCGGTGGTGCAGCTGGTCTCCACGGGCGAGGCGCTGATGGAACGCCGCATCGCTGAGATCCCGGCCTCCGAGTGGGACGACCTCTCCATCGACCTGACGCCCCGCGAATACGTGCTCGACTTCCTGGAGCACGCCTTCCCGGTGCAACTGCAGGAGCCCTTCGAGGACGACGACGGCAACCTCATGTCGCGCCCCGTCTTCGACGCCGACAACAACCCGGTTCTCTGCCAGGAGGCCCTGGCGAAGCGCGACGCGCTGATCCAGAAGCTCGGTGCACTGCCGCCTGTGCAGTCCGCGCTGGATCAGATCGTCCACCGCTTCGGGCACGATGCCGTGGCCGAAATCACCGGCCGCTCACGCCGCGTGCTAAGGATCGAGGACGCCAGGGGCGAGCGCCTGGCGCTGCGCTCGCGGCCGGGATCCGCCAACCTCGCCGAGACCGCCGCCTTCATGGACGGGGAGAAGCGCATCCTGGTGTTCTCGATGGCGGGCGGCATCGGCCGCAGCTACCACGCCGATCTCGGCTGTCCCAATACCGAGCGTCGCATCCACTACCTGCTGGAGCCCGGCTGGCGGGCCGACCAGGCGATCCAGGGGCTGGGCCGGACCCACCGCACGCACCAGGCCTCGGCACCGCTCTTCCGTCCTGTCGCCACCGACGTGAAGGGCGAGAGGAGGTTCATCGCCACCATCGCGCGGAGGCTGGACTCGCTCGGCGCCATCACGCGGGGACAACGGGATTCCCAGACCGCCATGGGGGGCGACGACACAGCGCTGTTCAGGCCCAGCGACAATCTTGAGAGCCTCTACGCCAAATCGGCACTGCGGCAGTTCTACATCGCACTCTGGCGGGGCCACATCGCGGGCTGGTCACTCAAGGACTTCGAGGAGGCCACCGGCCTCAAGCTCACTTACGAGGGCGGCCTCAAGGAAGACCTGCCGCCCATGCCGCAGTTCCTCAACCGGCTGCTGGCGCTCCCCATCGACGAGCAGAACCAGCTCTTCGGCGCGCTGGAGACGCGCATCGAGGCCAACATCGAGATCGCCATCGAGGCCGGGACCTTCGAGCGCGGCGTCGAGACCATCGCTGCCGACTCGCTCTCGGTCGCCTCGCGCGAGACCGTGTTCACGCACGAGGGCTCCGGCGCCGAGACCGAGATCGTCGAGATCGCGCGCAAGGACCGGCTGGAGCCTCTCGCCGCCGATGCCGCCATCGAGCTCCACGCGACCACCTCCAGCAACCCGCCGCTGTTGATCGTGAACGGCCAGTCGAAGCGTGCGGCGCTGGTCATGGACGCGCCCGCGCGCACGCTCGACGACGGGGACGTGCAGGAGCGCGTGCGCCTGGTGCGTCCCGCCGCCCGCGAGACCATGGCCAGGGCGGCGCTGGAGGCCTCGCAGTGGCGCGCCGCCGGCGAGCACCGCTGGCGGGCCCTCTGGGACGCGGAGATCGCGGGCCTGCCGGCGCACCGCGAGTCCCGCTTCTGGCTGGTCGCCGGCCTGCTGCTGCCGATCTGGGACCGCCTGCCCGAAGAGAGCATGCGGGTCCGCCGCCTCGTCTGCGACGACGGCGAGCACCTGATCGGTCGCGTCCTCGGCCCCGCCGAGGTCACCGAGTTCCGTGCCGCCCTCGGTCTCGACGGCGGCCCCGGCCTCACCGCCGCCGAGATCCACGACGAGATCATGGTGCGGGGCGCGTCCTTCCCCCTCGCCAACGGCTGGAAGCTTGCGCGGCGCCGCCTGATGGGGGCCAACCGCATCGAGATCGAAGGCCCCGCGGACGGCGACACCGACACGCTCAAGCGCATGGGCTGCATCGCCGAGATCGTCTCGTGGCGCACCCGCCTGTTCGCGCCCGACCGCGACACGCTGGAGCGCGTCGTGGACCGCTGGCCCATCGCGGCGCCGCAGGCGTCCTGACATCCTGCCGCCGGCGCCGATCCGCCGCTCGGCGCACGTTGCCGCCCGCATCCGCGTGGGCGGCTCCGCCCCACTGCAACAAGGACATATTCGATGACCACGCACGAGCTACCCGAAGAGCCGGTCTACGCCTTCGCGCCCTCCTACGAGCTGCCCGACCAGCCGCAGCAGATCCGCATCGTCTTCGAGGGTATGGACGGCTACATCCCTACTGCGCTCGTTGCGCTCACGCTGGCCGATGCGGAGCGCCTGTGCGACAGGCTTAACCGGCGCCTCGGACTCGACCGCGACGCCTGGAGCAGGCTGGTCGCCCGCTCCATGGCCGCGGGTCCCCGCGACGAGACGCTGCACTGAGAATTCGATCGTGGCCGATCCTGCGCCCGGTCATGGCCCCGCGGGCAAGCGAAAGAGAATTCAGTCACCTGGACGCCGCTGCTCGACAGCCGCCGCAGCGCTACCCGCTTGCCCGATGTCATGTGCAGAAGTAAAAATGTACGAAATTCCAACTCATGCCGCGCGAGGACGCCATGCCCCTGGTCACCGTCAAGTCGAAGTTCCAGGTCACCATTCCCGCCAGGCTGCGAAAGGGCATCGATCTTCGTGAAGGCGACATCATGGAGGCGACCCTCGTCGGCGACGGCATCCTCTTCCGCCCCAAGCAGTTAGTAGACCGCGACGCGGCCGCCGACCGCATCGCGGCCGCGCTCGCCTCGCGACCGCCCTTGCCCGAGGACATCGGACGCTCCGAAGACGAGGTTATGCAGGACGTCATCGCCGATATTGACGAATCGCGCCGGGAACGCCGCAGCCGTGAGACATGACGGTCGTCCTCGACTGCAACGTCATCGTGTCCGCGGCGCGCATCGACGGCACCTGCCGGGCGGTCGTCGACAACGTGGTGCGGAACCACGATATCGTCCTCTCCGATCCAATACTGGCGGAGTATGAGTCCGTCGCCGCACGGCCCAAACACGCCGCCTACCGCGATGACTTGAAAGCGATGATCGGCGACATCGAGCGTGTTGCCGTCATCGTCGAGCCGGCCGATACCCTGTTCGGCCTGCGAGATCCTGACGACGAGATCTATCTCGCCACCGCGATGGCCGGCGGCGCCGTTCTGATCAAGGGCAACACGCGCGACTTCACAGAGCCGCGATACGCGACGGTCGAGGTGCTCTCTCCACGCGCCTTCCTCGATCGGACCGCGTGAACGGCTCCGCTGCGGACTCACGCCCCCTCCCTGCCAGCTTCTGCCCGCCGCGCCCCTACCGGTGCGCTCATTCTGCGCTTTGGCGGTCTCGTTCCTGCACGCAGGACACGCATTGCCGATCCGTGACCCGGCCGTGCCGCACCTGTTCCACCTGCCGGCGGCCGCTGCTTCCCTCCCCGGCGTTCCGACGAGCGCCGTCGCCGCTATCCCCGACCCGGAAGGAGAGTGGGTGACGAGCTTCCTTTGGGTGAAGCCATCCGAGGAGGGAGAGGACCCGTGACACAGCTCGTCTATGCCGGCATCGGATCGCGCGCCACGCCATCGTCCGTGCTCGAAGTCGTGACCACCATGGCCGCCTGGCTCGCGCGCCGGGGGTGGCACCTGAATAGCGGCGGCGCGGCAGGGGCCGACACGGCCTTTGCGGCGGGGACCCCGGCCGAGTGCCGCACCGTGTTCCTGCCGTGGTCCGGATACCGCGGGAACGCGGGGCCCGACTGCCGCACCCTCTCGCCCGACCGGATGCGCACCTGCCTCGCTATCGCCGCCGATCTGCATCCCGCATGGCACCGCTGCTCGCCCGCGGCGCGGAAGCTCCACGCCCGGAACGTGAGCATCCTCGCGGTGGACACCGACACGCCCGTCCATGCCGTGGTGGCGTGGACCGTCGGCGGAGCGGTGCGCGGCGGCACCGGGATGGGCATCCGCATCGCGCACGATCGCGGTATTCCCGTGTTGAACCTCGGCGTGCTCCACCCCCGTGCCGTGTGCGAGCGGTTGGAGGAGATCCGCGCCGCGGCATTCCCCGACACCCGCCGCGCCTGATCCGGCCCCCCCTGGAAGATGGGAGCATGCCATGATCCGTTTCACGCACGGCGATATCTTCGCCCAGCCTGTCGAGGCCATCGTCAATCCCGTCAATTGCGTCGGCGTCGCAGGCGCCGGCCTCGCCCTCCAGTTCAGGCGCCGCCACCCCGACGCCTTCCTCGCCTACCGCCGCGCCTGCGCTGAGGACCGGCTGCGGCCGGGCCGCATGTTCGTGTTCGACACCGGCCGCGACAGCCCCCGGTGGATCGTCCACTTCCCCACCAAGCGTCACTGGCGCGACCGCAGCGCGATCGGCGACATCGAGGCCGGGCTGCGCGGCCTCGCCGCGGCCCTCGCCGGCCGCGGCATCCGCTCCATCGCCATCCCGCCACTCGGGTGCGGGCTGGGCGGTCTCGACTGGCGCGCTGTGCGCCCCCTCGTGACCGCCTGTCTCGCGGACCTGCCGGGCACGGTCATCGTTCTCGAGCCGGCGCCGGAGGCGGAGCCGCGCGCAGGTGCGGGCGTCCGCTTACGGGAGGAGAGAGAGCCCATGACGCGCGATACCACGAGCATCTTCGACCACGGCGCCACGCTGGCGCCCGACATCGTCACCGAGGCCGAGGAGGAGCGCATCCTGCTGCGCATCTCCCAGGCGCCCTGGATGACCGACCTCAGCCGCCGCGTGCAGCACTACGACTTCCGCTACGATTATCGCGCGCCTCGCACTGGCCGGCACAACCCGGCCCCGCCCTTTCCACGCTGGGCCAGCGTGATCGGCGAGCGCCTCAGCCCCTTCTTCGACGGGGCCATGCCCGAGCAGTGCATCGTCAACGAGTACCGGCCGGGGCAGGGGATCGGCATGCACGCCGATCATCAGTCCTTCGGGCCGGTCGTCGTGTCGCTCTCGCTTGGCGACGCCTGGACGATGAACTTCCGGCCCCGTTCGGCCCGCCCCTACGTCCGCGAGGGGCTGGCGTCCGACGAGGTGGCGCTGCTTCCCCGCCGCTCCGCCCTTGTCCTGCGCGGACCCGCCAGGAGCGCCTTCATGCACGGGATCGATCCCGCCGCCAACGCCAGCCGCACCGAGACGCGCGTCTCTGCGACATTCCGGACGCTCTCCCGGTGATCACCACCGCCGTTTTCGTCCGTGCCGCAGGCAAGGTCGTCGGCCACCCGGCGGGCCTCGGAGCAGGCGGCAGACGAGAGTGAAGGGAGGCTTGGAGAAGGTGAGCAGGGCGGGGCCGAGGAGAGGCTCCAGCCCGCTCGTCAACCTTCGTCATCAACTCGAATCGCAAGGAGACACGATCATGGCGTTCGGACTCAACTCCGCTCAGATCATCGGCCGGCTGGGCGCCGATGCGACCATCAGCAACCTC
>JAJDUK010000004.1 GCA_022826665.1 Alphaproteobacteria bacterium
AGCAACTTCCCGCGCTGTTCGGCGAGATCGTTGTGAGCCTGCGCTGCCATGCCGGACTCCGTCTGTATCCGAATATAGGAAACAGACATCGTAGCGTGAACATGGCATTTCTCAAACTCGCAAAATCAGGACGTGCACCCCTCCCCTCTTGACCCTTCTGCCATAAAGAGTTATATCGCGGACAACTCCCCCTGGGGTTTCGACCGCAGGGCGCGGGGCCTCTCCGGAGGCCCCGTCTTCAATTTGGAGCAATTGGTGCGAACGTTCGTTTACGTCGACGGGTTCAATCTCTACTACGGGACGCTAAAGGGTTCACCTTACAAGTGGTTGGACCTCTTGGCCCTTTTTCAGAGATTGCTCCAGCCGCGCCATCGGATTTTGGCCATCAAGTTCTTTACGGCGCGCGTATCGGTAACACCGGATGATCCGTCAAAACCGCAGAGGCAGGACACCTATCTCCGTGCCCTACAACTCTATCGACCCGAAGTAGAGGTCTATTTCGGCCACTTCCTCAGCCACAATGTCCGGTTGCCGCTGGCGGCACCAACCACTCGTCAGCGCACCGCCGAGGTGATCAGGACCGAGGAGAAGGCCTCGGACGTCAACCTCGCTGTCCACTTGCTGAACGACAGCTGGTTGAACGCATTCGATTGCGCGGTCGTGGTCACCAACGATAGCGACATCGCCGAGGCGATGCGCTTGGTCAAACAGCACCATCGCAAACTGATCGGCCTCGCGACACCGGGGAACCGGCATCCGTCTCGTCAATTGACGGCACACGCCGACTTCTCGCTCCGCATCCGCAACAAGACGGTCCTTCAACGGTCTCAACTGCCGGACCCGATCCCCGGTACAACCATCCACAAGCCCGCCACATGGTAGCGCGGTCAGTAGCGCCCCACGGTCACCCCGCCGTCCACGATGATGGTCTGGCCGCTCACGTAGCGCGCGCCGTCGGAGCAGAGGAAGAGGATCACGTCGGCGATGTCGTCCGCCTCGCCGTAGCGGCCGAGGGGAATGTACTCGGCGGCCGCCTCCAGCCCCGCCATCCCGAGCGAGTGCACGGTCGAGAGCGCCTGCGCGGTCTTGATGAAGCCGGGGGCGATGCCGTTGACGCGGATGCCGTCGCCGCCCAGGTCGCAGGCCATGCCGCGCACCAGCCCGACCACGCCCGATTTGGCCGCGTTGTACTGCACGTGATCGTGCCAGCCCCAGGTCGTGCCCATGACCGAGGAGACGGCGACCATCGCGCCGCGTTTCGCCTCGCGCATCCCCGGCGCGGCGGCGCGCAGCAGCCGGAACACGCCTGAGAGATCGACATCGAGGGTGTGATCCCACTTCTCGTCGCTCATCTCGGTGAGCGGCACCTTGTGGGCGATGCCGGCGTTGGCGATGGCGGCGTCCAGCGGGCCGGTGGCGGCTTCGGCGGCCGCAACCGCGTCGTTCACGTTGGCGCTGTCGGTCACGTCGACGTGGCTGAAGCTCGCGCTGCCGCCTTCCGCCTCGATCGCGGCGACGGTCCCCTGCCCTTCCTCGTCGAGCACGTCGGTGACGTAGACGTGATAGCCGGCCCGGCCGAAGGCCAAGGCGGTGGCGTGGCCGATGCCGATTCCGGCGCCCGTAATCATGACTGTCGGCTTGCTCATGAAAGACTCCCGTGCTCGCAGGGTGGTGTGAGTGCGGCCCCCTGATAGTGCATATCCCCGGCACTCTCAACGCGCCGGGAGCGTCGAGCACTACGAGGGAATAAGTACGCTCTGGCCGGTGGTGCGCCTTGCTTCGAGGTCGCGATGGGCGTCCGCCGCATCGGCCAGCGCATAGCGCCGGTCGATCCGGGGGGCGACCGCGCCGCTCTCCAGCACCTCGAAGAGCGCCCGCGACCGTTCCTGGAGCGCCGCCGGCGTGTCGTTCTCCTGGAAGAGGCCGGGACGCACGACTTGCAAGGACTTCGCCGCCGCGGCGGCAAGGGCGCTCTGCGGCGGAGCGCCAGACGAGCTGCCGTAGAGCACCAGCGTGCCGCCCTCGCGAAGGCAGGCGACGGAGGCCTCGGCCGTGTCCCGACCAACGGAATCGTAGACCACGGCAAGCCCCTCGCCGCCGGTGATTTCGGCGATGCGGGCGGCAACGTCCTCCCGCCGGTAGTCGATCGCGTGGCGGCAGCCGTGGGCCTCGGCGAGCCCGCGCTTCTCGTCGCCACCGGCGCAGCCGATGACGGTGGCACCCGCATACGCGAGCCACTGGCAGAGCAGTAGGCCGGTGCCGCCCGCCGCCGCATGAACCAGCACGGTATCGCCCGGCTGCACCGCGCCGCTCTTGTGGACCAAGTACTCCGCCGTCATGCCCTTGAGCATAGTGGCGGCGGCCTGCTCGAAGCCGATGGCATTCGGCAGCTTTACCAGCGCGTCCGCCGCGATGGTGCGAAGACCCGCATAGGCGCCGGGCGGCGCGCTTGCGTAAGCCACGCGGTCGCCCTCCTTGAGCGTCGTCACCGCGCCGCCGGCGGCCTCGACGACGCCCGCGCCCTCGAAGCCGATGACCCAGGGCAGCCCCGGCGAGGGGAAGGTGCCGCGCCGCTGATAGGTGTCGAGGAAGTTGAGGCCGACCGCCTTCTGCGCGACCCGCACCTCAGTGGCGCCGGGGTCCGGCACCCAGAGGTCCTCGACCTGCAGTACCTCCGGCCCGCCGGCCTCGTGCATCCTGACGGCCTGCGTCTTGACCGGCAGCCGGGTTCGGGCGCGGTGCTTTTGTCCGTACATCGTCGTAAAGATGCGGGTGAACTGGCGCTCGCGGGTGTGCACCGCGTCGAGCGGCACAGCGCGGGCAGGAGGCGCAGGGGTCGAAGGCTCGATGGACGTCGGTGTATTCATGGCGCGTCCCGGTCGCTCCGGCCTGCTCAGGCGGATTCGGGGAAGCGCTCGCCGCCCTCGGGCGCGCGGCCGGGCAGCCAGGTCTCGTGAACGTGCAGCCAATGCACACCGCAGGGCGTCGCTTCCGCGCGGCCGAAGAGCGCCGTCGAGAAGCGCGCCGACTCCGCGCCTTGCCGCCGGTGCCATTCCTCGTAGGTCACCAGCGCATGGTCGCCCACGGCCCAGCGGCAACGAAAGTTCTCGATCCAGATCTCGAACGCGTCGGCGTCGGCGGCGAGTTGGCCGTGCAGCCCCTCGAACTCGCTCACCAGCGCCGCGCGCCCGGTCACCCCACCGCGCGGACCGATGACCTCAAGCCCCTCGCCCATGACGCCGGCGAACCGGGCGAAGCTCTCGGCCGTGCGCGGCACGGTGCCGGCCAGCCAGTCGCGCAGGAAGGCGTGAAACTCCCGCACCTCCCGCTCGCAGCTCTTCTCCATCCTCGGCCCTCCGGTTCGGCGAAGATCACGATTGTACGGCGCCAGAGCGCATCCGTCTTTGACGGACGCGCGACAGGCCGCGACTGCGGCCCGCCGCTTATGCGGCGCCCTCGCGGAGGCGCCGGCCGTCGCGCCCATAGGCGCGCGGACTCGCGCGACGGCCGGCTGCCGTGAGCGACCAAAAGCAAAGCGTTTCCGTTTCAAACGGAAACGCTTTGATAGGGTAGTGTGGGGCAGCGGATATCGCGCGGCAACGGTCCGGCTCGGCCAACCAGGGTTGCGCCGCGGCGCCGGTATCGGCCGCGCCGGGAAGGGAGGCAGCCATGTCGACGCTGATCAAGGGCGGCACGGTGGTGACCGCAGACGAGCGCTACACGGCCGACATCTATTGCGCGGACGGCAAGATTCAGGAAATCGGGACCGGCCTCGACGTGCCCGCGGGCACGACGATGATCGATGCCGGGGAGGCGCTGGTCATGCCGGGAGGCATCGACCCCCACACTCATATGGAAACACCGTTCATGGATACCGTGACCGGCGACGACTTCTATACCGGCCCCGCCGCCGGCCTCTCGGGCGGGACCACCATGATCATCGACTTCGTGATTCCGGCGCCGGACCAGCGCCCGATGGATGCCTACCGCATCTGGCAGCAGCGCGCGGCGAAGGCGCCCTCCGACTACTCCTTCCACGTCGCCATCACCAACTGGAACGACGAGATTCACGAGGACATGGAGACGCTGACCCGCGATCACGGCGTCAACAGCTTCAAGCACTTCATGGCCTACAAGGGCGAAGTCATGCTCGACGCGGAGAAGATGATGAACAGCTTCGCGCGGGCGCGGGATCTCGGCGCGCTCTGCACCGTCCACTGCGAGGACGGCCACCTGGTCTGGATGATGCAGCAGGAGCTGCTCAAGGCCGGCGTCACCGGGCCGGAGGGCCACCCGCAGTCGCGCCCGCCGGAGGTCGAGGGCGAGGCGACCAACCGCGCGATCCGCATCGCCCAGCTGCTCAAGGCACCGATCTACATCGTCCACGTGACCTGCCGGGAGTCGCTGGAGGCGATCACGCGCGCTCGCCTGGAGGGCCAGCGGGTCTACGGCGAGTGCCTGGCGCAGCACCTGGTGATCGACGAGAGCGTCTACTACGACCCCGACCCGGAGGTCGCCCGCGGCTTCGTGATGAGCCCGCCGTTCCGGCCCAAGGACCATCAGGAGGACCTCTGGCGCGGCCTGCAATCCGGCAACCTGCAGACCACGGGGACCGATCACTGCGCCTACTGCAACTGGCAGAAGGAGATGGGCAAGGACGATTTCTCGAAGATTCCGAACGGCACCAGCGGCATCGAGGACCGCATGTCCGTGCTCTGGGATCAGGGCGTCGAGACCGGCCGGATCACGGCCAACGAGTACGTCGCGATCACGTCGACCAACGCCGCAAAGATCTTCAACATCTATCCGCGCAAGGGGGCGATCAAGGTGGGTGCGGACGCGGACATCGTGGTCTGGGACCCCAAGGCCACGCGCACGATCTCGGCCAAGACCCATCTCCAGAACAACGACTTCAACATCTACGAGGGGATGACCGTGACCGGCGTCGCGCGCGCCACCGTGAGCCGGGGCCGCCATGTGTGGGACGGCTCGGAGATCCGCGCCGACCAGGGCGACGGCGCCTACGTCGAGCGGCCGACCTTCCCGGCCATCTTCGACGCGGTGAACACGCTCCGCGCCCGCCACCCCTTCCGCAGCGTCGAGCGCGCGGAGGGCTGAACTAGCCCCGTTCGCAGACGATCTCCGGGTCGTCCCGGAACGCCGCGAGCGGCGAGCAGGGCGGCGGAATCGAGATGGCCTGGATCACCGTCAAGGGCTCGCGCAGGTAGTCGCCGAACGCGCAGTCCTCGGCGCTCCGCTCCGGGGTCTCGATATGCGTGCCCAGGCGGCGGCCGAAGCGGACCAGGGAGCGGCCGTAGAGGGTCCGCTCCTCATCGTAGGCCGAGAGCGCGCCCGCGAGATCGCCGGGATGGGCCTCGATGGCCCGGGCGAGAGAGTTCGCATCGCCGGTCGCCTTGACCACGCCCATGCCGGTGTGGGGCCTGGCGGAGAACGCCGAATCGCCCAGCATGGCCACGCGCCCCTGCACCATCCGGGGCACCTCCAGGTCCACGATGGTCTGAAAGAAGAGCCCTTGCGCAAGCGTCATCGGCTCGGCGAGGCAGGGCGGCAGGCGCTCGGCCGCCGCTTGATGGACCTCATCGATGAACGACGGGAGGATGAGGTGCGGCGCGATCCCCGCCTCGTGATGGTGGCCGGTGGCGTCGGTCTGCATCCGCCACAGCTTCTCGGCCGTGGTCAGCGTGTACCAGACGATGTTGAAGCGGCGCTTGCCGGGGCTCAGGTCGCCGTTCGCGCCCGCCACCGGGTAGGCGACCACGTGCTCGCCTGGCGGCAAGTAGACGATGAAATGCGCCATCAGCATGTCGCGCCATTCCGCCGAGAGCTGGTCCTCATCAACGATGCCGCGCCAGGCCACATAGCCTGCGTACTTGGGCACCGCATCCGGCCAGAGCTGGGGACGCACGGTGGAGCGCACGCCGTCGGCGCCGATCAGGAGATCGGCCTCGATGCGAGTGCCGTCCTCGAAGTGCGCGAGCACGCCTTCGCCGTGGGGCTCGAAGCCTGTGAAGTTGGCGCCGGCGATATAGCGCTCGTCGGGAAAGTTGCTGCGCAACAGGCCGTAGAGGTGCCCCCAGGACGCCTGGATTTGAGGACAGTGATAGCGCGCGAGGATGCTGCCGTCGGTGCCCAGAGTGATGCGTTCCTCGAGCCGCGCGCCATACGCCCCATCGATGGAAAGCCCCAGGCTCTCCAGCGCGGCGTGAAGCTCCGGGTGGGTCGCGATGCCGACGCCCCGCTCGGCGAGCTCGGTGCCGATGCGCTCGTGCACCGTCACGTCGCAGCCGGCGCGGTAGAGCATGCTGCCAGCGAGCAGGCCGCCCATCGACCCGCCGACGACGACCACGCGCGGGCCTTTGGCACCGTGGCCGGTTGAACCGTCTGTCATGGACGCGTGACTCCGTTAGAAGAGTTGCTAGCCGCGTGATTCTAGGGCTCCAGAGATGCTGCGTACATGGGAAGACCGCCGTCCCCTCGCCCGCTTTGCACTGGCAATCGGGCGATCGGAAGATCGATTAGATTGCTAGGTATTTGCGGGCGATCTCTGGGTCCGCCAGCTCCGCAGGGTCCAGGCGTGCGATAATCGAACCCTTGTCGATAACCAGGCAACGGTCGGCCACAGCATTTATGAGATCAAGGTTTTGCTCCACGATTACGAAGGTCAACCCGACTTCGGTCCGCAGCCGCTTGATGATCTCGCCGATCGACTGAACGATGTTGGGCTGGATCCCCTCCGAGGGCTCGTCCAGCAACACGAGTTCGGGATGGCCCACGAGAACGCGGCCTATCGCGAGTTGCTGCTGCTCTCCGCCGCTGAGGGAGCCTGCCTTCTGCGCCTGACGCTCCTTCAGGATCGGAAAGTACTCGTGCACGCGGTCATAATCAGGCGCTTTGCCCCTGCCACCGATCTGCTCACCCATCCGCAAATTGTCGACGACTGACAGGCGGGCGAAGATGCCACGCCCCTGCGGCACGTAGCCGATACCTAGCTGCGCCCGTTCGGCAGCGCGCATCCGAGTCACATCTTGGCTACGAAACTCAACAGTGCCGGCAAGTCCCCGGATCAGCCCGACCAGAGTTTTCATCAGCGTGGTCTTGCCGACACCATTGCGGCCGATCACTGCGACGATCTCCTGCTCTTCCACACTGAGCGAGACGTCGTTGACGATGCGCACCTTGCCGTAACCGGAGGTCAGGCCACTGACATCGAGGAGCATCGCGCCGGGCTCCTCAAATCTTCCCGAGATAGATGCGGTGCACGTCGTCGTCCCGCTCGACATCTGCAAACGCGCCTTGAGCAAACACCTTGCCGTAGTGCAGTACCGTCGTTCGCGTATCGAGGTCGCGCACGAACGCCATGTCGTGCTCGATCACGGCGATTGTCACGCCCGCCTCGTTGAGCTGACGCACGATTGCCGCAGTCTGCCGCGTCTCCTCTGGCGACATGCCAGCGGTCGGCTCGTCGAGGAGCAGCACCTTGGGGTCCACCGCCATCGACATGCCGATGGCAAGCCACTGCTGCTGCCCGTGCGAAAGGTCGCCTACGATCCGCTCTTCGGTGTCCGTAAGCTGTAGCTGGGTAAGCAAGTTGGCACAGCGATCGGGGATCTCGCGCGGCCGATGGTGGCGGCGCAGAGGAATAAAGAGGTTCTGATAGACGGTGAGGTCCTGATAGACCTGCATTGACTGGAACTTGATGGCCAATCCGCGACGCGCCCGAAGGTGCGGCGCCATGTGCGTGATGTCGTGATCGTCGAGAACGATCGCGCCTGCCGTCGGCCGCTCGATCCCCATGAGGAGCTTGAACAAGGTGCTCTTGCCGGCGCCGTTAGGACCGATGATGCAATGGATTTCGCCCTCCTGGATGGAGAGATCGAGCCCATCCACAGCCCGCACGCCGCCGAAGATCTTGCTTAGCGACCGGGTCTCCACGATGACGCCCGTGGGAACGCTCTTTTCAGCTAGCGCGCTCACCGCGCACGCACCCAGGCAATTGCCCGGTCGTGGCCTCGCCGGATGTAGTCGCCGATAGTGATGCCGAGGCCGTTCGGCGCGATCAGCATGACGCCGACTAGAATGGCGCCCAGCACAAGGAACGCAATCTCGCCTTCGGCCGCAAGTCTGAGCGACACCCATTCGAGCACAATCGCACCCGCGATCGCGGCGCCGAGATCCTTGCGGCCGCCGACCGCGACCCAGATGACGACAAGAATGTTGGGCGCGACGCCGAAACCGTCCGGATGAATGTAGGTTCCCCACGCCGTGTAGAGCACTCCCGAGAGCCCTGCGATCGCGGCAGCAATGCAGAAGACGCCGAGCTGGATCAGACGTACGTCGTAACCGAAAGTCTCCGTCCTGTTCGGGTCTTCCCGGCAGCCGACCAACCAGTAGCCGTAGCTGGAGTTCACCAAGCAGCGGAGGCCCAGATAGACTGCCACCAGCAGCCCCAGAACGAAGTAGAAGAAGGCAGGGCGGCGGCCATCCAACTCGATCACCGTCTCGCCGAGGCCGAAAATCAGGCTGGGGAGCAACGGGTCGTCGACGGAGGCGGGCCTGAGTCCGTTCATTCCTCCCAAATAGGCCGCACCGATTGTATAGCTCGGATCGGCAGTCTGACGCATGAACGTGCCGATCAGCAGCGAGACCACGAGCATCAAGATCGCGATATAGACGCCGCGCAATCGCGCGAAGAACATGACCCCGCCAATGATTGCGGCAAAGACAACGGGGACCACAATACCGGCGAAGAACGCGATGTCGGTATTGCCGTGCGCGTTGAAGAGATTGAGCGCAACGATACCGTAGGCATAGCCGCCGATTCCGTGGAACGCGGCCTGGCCAAGGCTGAGAACGCCGCAATAACCCCAGATCAGGCTGAGGCTAAGGGCGAGGAAGCCCGAAATCAGGAAGTTGCTGAGATTTATAATGTCGTAGCGGCGCATGTATTCGGGAAAGCTCGCGAGCACGGCAACCACGACCACGAAACCGACCCAGAAGGCGACTCCGCGGCCCATCGTGTGAGGACCGTTCAGCGGCCCGAGGTAGCGGTCCAAAACGCTATGCTGGCGCACTGCGGCTCACCTTCCGCTCCGTCCGTATCTTGCGGCGCTCGAGATACTCCGAAATTCCCCTGGGGAGCAGGAGCAGGATGAAGAAAGCCGCGCCCATCATGGCAATGTAGCCAACATAGACATTGACCAAGTTGTTGACTGCGGTCTGTACGCTGGCGAGCGCCATCACGCTCGACAGCAGCCCGGTGATGACGTTGGCACCACCGCCGACCACGACGGTGATGAATGCGAGCGGCGTGTAGTTGATGCCGAAGAACGGCGAAATCGTCGCCGTCAGCGCGAACATGCCGCCTGCGACGCCGCCCATGGCGGCACCAATGCCGAAAGTGAGGACGTAGATGTTGCGCGTGTTCACGCCCAGCGCGTCGGCCATGTCCGGGTCTTCCATCGTGGCCCGGGCGTGAGTGCCGAACTTGGTGAAGGTGAACACGGCCCAGACTCCGGCGACGATGGCCAGTGCACCACCGAACAGGACAAGCCGATAGATCCCGAAGGTCTGCTCTGCCACTGGAAAGTTGCCGAACGGAGTCGGCACGTTAAGTATCGTCGGCCCGAATATCAGCAGGAATCCCTGGCTGATCATCAGGCTCAGCCCCCATGTCACCACCAGCGACGAGAGGAGCTGCTTGTAAAAGTGCCGGATGACCAGGCGCTCCAGAACCATGCCGGCTAGTCCGGCACCGATGCCAGCGAAGATGATGGCCAAGGGGGCCGGAACGCCGGCGTGATAGGAGAACGCCGTTATGTAGGCGCCAATCATCATCAGCTCGCCATGAGCCATGTTGATGACGCCCATCATCCCGAAAATGATGATGAGGCCGGACGCCGAGAGAATCAGAAATCCGATATTGTCGAAATACTGATAGGCGTAGCTGAAGACGTCGGCCGCGACATCCATGGCGCCCTATCCGCTCCCGCTGCCACGTGCCGGCGCCCCGCCGCGGGGCAGGGCGGGGCGGCCGGCATTATGCCGGCCGCCAGCGCCAGGGCGATTCACTGCCCGACGCGTTCCTGACCCTCGAAGAAGGGCGCCCATGCCGGATTGTCCGGCGGCAGATACTGACGACCCGGCGCCTTTTCACGCATGTTCACGCCGATGTCGCTGAGGAATGTCGGCTCGGTGTAGCCGAGGTCAGCGATCAGCGTCAGGCTGTGATCGTCGTTCACCTTGAACAGGTATGAATGCATGGCGCCGTGATGCTGGTCGCCATGGAGCTTCCACGGACCCCCCGGCGCCTCCGGTACCTCGATATCCGACTGCAAGGCGTCGATCACCGCGTCGGTGTCCGTCGTGCCGGCCTTGGCCCAGGCGTTAGCCATTGCCTTCACCGCCACATAACCGAAGCCCGCGTGCTCGTTTGCGTACAGCATGTCTGGGAACATTTCGCGCAGCTTGCGGACAAACTCCACGCTGTTCTCGTGGGGCACATCCTCGATGTAGCCCGGCGAGACATGCATGTTCGCCAGCGAGGGCGGCGCGAAACGCTTGTGCTCGTAGCCGTCCGCGATGGTCACGTTTGACCATGTCGGCGTCGACAGGCCTGCCGACTGCGCCTGCGGATAGAACTGCACGTGCTCGGCACCGACGAGACAATGGACCTGGAAGTCCGGCGCGACCTTCTGGATTCTGTCGATCGTAGCCTGCCATTGCGAGACACCGAACGGGAAGTACTCCTCATACTCGATGGTTCCGCCATAGAGATTGGCGGCCGTTCGGGTCCACATACCGATCGCCCGGCAGAAGTTGTAGTCAGCACCGATGTAAATCATCCGCGTGCCGTAATTCTCGATCATCCACTTGAGCGCCGGCAGGACCTGCTGCTCAGGCGTGGGGCCGGAGAAGAACGAGTACCTGTCGGCAATCCCGCCTTCGCCCTGATTGTTGTGCCAGTAGATGACCTCGTTGCGGACCACTTCGCGGCGGGCCGCCTCACGCTCGGCGCCCGTGTACGCCGCCATGACGACATCGGCCTCGTCGTCGAAAATGCACTTCTGTGCAAGCTCCTGATAGCGTTTGACCTGGGACTGCCCATCGTAGGTGATCAGCTTGATTATCTTCTGGGCGCCATCCACCATGATGCCGCCAGCCTCGTTCACCTCCTTGACCGCCAGCTGATAGCCGTAGGTCTTGGGCGTCGCCATGATCGAGAAATCGCCGGAAAGATCATCGATCGTGCAAAGGATGATCTCCTCGTCCGTCGCGGCCTGCGCCGAATTGTTCGCCAGACCGGCCAGCGCCACCATGCCTATCGCTGCAAGGGCCGCGCCAACGGCCTTCCCTAATGTGAGTTTGCGCCGCATCGACCACCTCCCTGATTTCCGGTTACAACCGCCCAGCCTGCTCCGTCAGCCGGCCTGGCACGGCCATCGAGTTGGCAGGCTAGGGAATAATCTAGTCGATGGACACTCCCCGAACGAGGCTCCACAAACAGGTTAACATAATTGGGTAGTCAATGCCGGTCGATCGGCTCGACCAGTCCGAGTTGCACGGCCTTGCCAATCGCATGTCCCTTGTTGTTCGCACCAAGCTTGTGGAAGGCGTTCTTGAGGTGGAGGCGCACGGTTTCGACCGATCGGTCGATGATCCGGGCTATCTCGGGTGACGTCTTGCCCGCCGCCGCCCATTGCAGGCATTCCGTTTCTCGCGGGCTGAGTCGGACGCATGACGCGACCTGCACCTGATCCTCGAATCCATTGCGTCGCACGGTGTCATGAAAGAGGTGGGTGAGGTGAAACATGGGATCCCGCGTCGCGTCCTTGATGTGCGACCAATTGCTCGTCGTCCGGTCGACGATGGCGCTGACCACCGCGAACCGCCCCCAGGGAAGATGGACCGGTATGGTCATACCGCGACCGAGCCCGAGGTCCGCGAGATAGCGCCATGCTTTTGCCTGGGCCGGGTGAAGATGTTCGCGTCGTTGAACGTCGTGCCAATCGAAGGGCAGGGTCGTCTCGAAGCATGCCCGGTAGTACGGATCGTGAGAGCCGAAGGCCTCCCACTGACGCTCCCAGCCTGCAGGAAAGTTACGGACGTTGAGCTTGAGTGGAACCCACTCGCCGTCCGCGAGACGCGCTGTTCGCTGATAGGCGTAGAGGACCTGCGTGTAACCCATGTCGGCGGTAATTTGGGCGAGGATGTCCAGCGCCTGATCGAAGGAGCTTGCCTTGTCCAGCTCTCCCGAAAACCACTCCATCTGGCTGTCCACGGCCAGCCCTCCCTGCCGCGCTCGGCGGCGTCCTGCGACTGCTCGGACCCGCAGGTCAACATCATGGAGTATTTTGGATCAAGCCTAACGCCTTCGGCACGCGCATCCAACAGGCGCAAGGTCGGCCGGACGTGGGGTCGGGAGCAACGTTGTGTCAATCAGGGGGAAGACACAAGCAATAGATGAGCCTGACGGCTGTGCCACTCCAGCCGCTCGGGACATACTACTCGTTCGGGTATATCCTTTCGGGGACTTTTCTTAGGGGCGCCGGTCACATGGAATCGTGTCGTCGCTCAAATTATGCGGATGTCGCGCGTTAGAGGGAGCGGGGGCTCATGCATCTCACTGTACGGGAAGAAGAACGGATCCAGATTTGGGCCGCGGCAGAGATGGCCCGGCGGCGGCTCGATCGCGGCGTCAAGCTGAACTACCCCGAGGCGATCGCGCTGATCTGCGACGAGATTCTCGAGCGCGCCCGCGAGGGCAGCATTCCGATGCTGACCGACATGATGGAGTACGGCGCCACCATCCTGAAGCGGGACGACGTGATGACGGGCGTGCCCGAGATGATGAAGATCGTCCAGGTCGAAGCCATGTTCCCCGACGGAACCAAGCTCGTCACGGTGATGAACCCGATCCGCGAGTAGCGCGGGCCAAGCGTGGAGAAGACCCATGGCTAAGAGAAAATGGAGCCCGCCGCCGCTGCCGGAATCGATCGTGCCGGACGAGGCGTTCGAGGTCGGCGAGCCGGAGAAGTGCGGCGCCATCGACTTCGCCGACGGCGACATCGAGATCAATGCCGATCGCCCCGCGATCGAGATCGTCATGGTCAACACCGGCGATCGACCGATCCAGATCGGCGCCCACTACCACCTCGCGGAGTGCAACAGGGCGATGGCCTTCGACCGCGAGGCGGCCTTCGGCATGCGCCTCGACGTACCCAGCGGCAGCGCCGTCCGTTTCGAGCCCGGCCAGAGCCGCAAGGTGCAGATCACCGGCTACGTCGGCCGCCAGGTCGCCTACGGCATGAACAACATGACCAACGGCTCGGTCCGCTCCGGCATCATCAAGGAGCAGACCATGCGCCGCCTCAGGGCCGAGGGCTACTGCTTCGAAGGCGAGCGCTATCCGGTCCAGACCCCGCCGGACGAGAAGTTCGGCGGCGGCAAAGACGGCGACTGAGGTCAGGAGCAGGGAGCCAGAGCATGAGCATGAACATCGCCCGCCCGGACTACGCCGCGCAGTACGGGCCGACCACCGGAGACAAGATCCACCTCGCAGACACCGGCCTCGTGGCCGAGATCGAGCACGACTACACCACCTACGGCGACGAGCTCGTCTTCGGCGGCGGCAAGACCATCCGCGACGGCATGGGCCAGGCATCGAAGTGGAAGCAGAGCGACGGCGGGCTCGACATGGTGATCACCAACGCGGTGATCATCGATCCCATCTTGGGCGTCGTGAAGGGCGACATCGGGGTGCTGGACGGCGAGATCGTGGGCGTCGGCAAGTCCGGCAACCCCGACACCATGAACATCACGCCGGGGCTCATCGTCTCGCCCAACACCGACATCCTCTCGGTGGAGGGGATGATCTGTACGCCGGGCTTCGTCGACATCCACCCCCACTTCGATTCCGTGCAGCAGCTCTACGAGTACCAGAACGCGGGCTTCACCACGGTGATCGGCGGCGGCTCGGGCCCGAAGACCGTGGGCATCGAGTGCCCCGGCGTCTTCAACATCCAGCGCATGCTGGAGGCGATGGCGGACATCCCGCTCAACTTCGGCAACTTCGGCAAGGGCAATGCCGCGACGCCGGGCTCGCTGGTAGAACAGATCCTGGCCGGCGCCACGGGGCTCAAGATCCACGAGGACTGGTCGTCCTCACCCGCCGCCATCGAGACCACGATGGAGCTTGCGGACGAGTACGACTTCCAGGTCCAGATCCACGCCGACACGCTGAACGAGACCGGCTACTACGAGGACACCATCGCCGCCATCAACGGCCGTGTCATGCACATCTACCACTGCGAGGGCGCCGGCGGCGGCAACGCGCCGGACATGATGCGGGTCTGCGGCGAGCCCAACCTGCTGCCGAGCTCGACCAACCCGACCAACCCGTTCTCGATCAACACGTACGACGAAGAGATCGACATGTTGATCACCTGCCACAACCTGAACAAGAGCGTGCCGACCGACATCGCCTTCATTCAGGGCCGCGCTCGCGCGGAGACCATGCGGGCCGAGGACGTACTGCACGACATGGGCGCGATCAGCATGATCGGCTCCGACAGCCAGGGCGTGGGCCGCGCGGCGGAGAGCGCGCAGCGCTCCTTCCAACTCGCGGCGGTGAACAAGGTGCGCTTCGGCCGGCTCTCGGAGGACGGCGCGGGCAACGACAACTTCAGGATCAAGCGCTATCTCGCCAAGGTGACGATCAACCCCTCGATCTGCTTCGGCGTCGATTCCTACGTGGGCTCGATCACGCCGGGCAAGCTGGCGGACCTGGTGTTCTGGCGGCCCGAGTTCTTCATCGCGAAGCCCGAGGTGACGCTGAAGGGCGGCTTCATCTCGCACGCGGTGATGGGCGACCCGGCGGGCTCGCTGATGACCGGCCAGCCGCTCAAGTACCGCCCGCAATACGGCTCCCTGGGCGTCAACCCGAAGCGGACGAGCTATTCCTTCGTCACCAAGGCGGCGCTCGACAACGGCCTTGCGGATCAGATCGAGACCCAGACGCTGGTGCCGGTGAAGCGCTGCCGCACGATCTCCAAGCGCGACATGATCCACAACGACGCGCTGCCGGATATCGAGATCGACCCGGAGACCTACAACGTCTACGTCGATGGCGAGCGCATCACGGTGAAGCCGGCGAAGACCCTGCCGCTGACCCAGCTCTTCTACTTCCGCTAAGGGGCGGCGGAGGCGACGGCACGCATGGCGGTCGTCACCGCGGTCCTCGGCACGGTCGAAACCTTGCGCGACCGCTTCGAGAGCGAGGATCCGGTCCTGCTCAACTCCGAGGAGCGCGCCAGCGCCCATCTGATGGGGCGCTCGGAAGCGGGCCGTGATGTGCGCATCTCGCTCCCGCGCGGCACCGAGATCAACGACGGCGACGTGCTGGCGCTGGAGGGCACCACGGCGGTGGTGGCGCGCGCGGCGCCGGAGGCGCTCTACGTCGTCAGCCCCGACGACGCGTATACCTGGGGCGTTGCTGGCTATCAGCTCGGCAACCTGCACCGCCCGGTCCGTTTCACCGACGAGGGGATGCTGACACCGGCCGATCCCATGGTGGCCGACCTGCTCTCGCGCCTCGGCATCGCCTACGAGGAGCGCATGATCCCCTTCGTCGGCCGCCGCTATGGGGCCCACGGCGCCCACCATCATCACGATCACCACCACGAACACCTGCATGACCACTGACGCGCCGGACAGGCTCCTCTACCTGCTGCAGGTTGCGAACGCCTCGTTCCCGACCGGCGCGTTCAACCATTCCTACGGCTTCGAGACCTGGATCGACAGCGGCGCGTTGGACGACGCCGCCAGTTTCGAAAGCGCCTGTCGGGACTGGCTCCGCTACGCCGCCGTGCCCACCGATGGCGCCGCAGTCGCCCACGCCCACCGGCGCGCCGCCGCCGGTGATCTCGACGGGCTGGTGGACCTCGACCACATCGTCGGCGCGCTCAAGCTCAGCCGGGAAACGCGCGAGGCCTCGTTCAAGACGGGCCGGGCGCTGCTTGGCGCCTACCGCGACGTCTTCTCGGCGGAGTCCCTCGCGCCCTTTGCGGAGGCGGTGCGCGACGGGCGCTGCGAGGGGCATCAGGCTGTGATCTTCGGCGCGGCAGCCGAGGCGCAGGGGATCGGCGTGGCGGACTCGGTGCTCGCCTTCCTACACGCCGCGCTCTCCAACCTGGTCAGCGTCGGCGCGCGGCTGATCCCGCTCGGCCAGATCGAGAGCCAGCGCATCGTCAGGGAGGCCTGGCCGCTGCTGACACGGGGCACGGACGACGCCTGCGCCATGGAGCTGGACGCCCTCGGCAGCGCCACCGCCGGCCTCGATGTCGCCAGCATGCGCCACGAGCGCCTGCACACGCGGCTCTGCATGTCGTGATAGTCTGGCGTCGTGTCTTGAAAATGCGCACGGGTGCCATCGACCTCCTGTCGTCATGCCCGGACTTGATCCGGGCATCCAGTCGGTCCAAGCAAGACCGGGATGCGCGAGTGGATGGCCGGGTCAAGCCCGGCCATGACGAGGAGGGGAAGGCGGTACTGTTCATGTCCCGTGCAGCGACGCGACGTTAGACGCAGGAAAACGGGGAGAATTGCGGATGCGCAAGCCGGTCAGGATCGGCATCGGCGGGCCGGTGGGCTCGGGCAAGACGGCGCTGCTGGTGTCGCTCTGCCGCAGCATGGGGCCGGACCATTCGCTGGCCGCCATCACCAACGACATCTACACCAAGGAAGACGCCGAGTTCGTCATCAAGTCGGGCGCCATCGCGCCGGAGCGCGTCGCCGGCGTCGAGACCGGCGGCTGCCCGCACACCGCCATCCGCGAGGACGTCTCGATGAACGCCCACGCCATCGAGGAGATGGCGGCGCTGCATCCCGACCTCGACATCGTCTTCGTCGAGAGCGGCGGCGACAATCTTGCGGCGACCTTCAGCCCCGAGCTGGTGGACAGCTACATCTACGTGATCGACGTGGCCGAGGGCGACAAGATCCCGCGCAAGGGCGGGCCCGGCATCACCAAGTCGCCGCTCTTGGTCATCAACAAGATCGACCTCGCGCCGATGGTGGGCGCCGACCTCGGCGTGATGGAGCGGGATTCGAAGAAGATGCGGGGCACGCGGCCCTTCCTCTTCACCAACCTGCGCGCCGGCGACGGCCTTGCCGAGGTGATCGCCTGGATCGAGCGCGACGTTCTCCTGATGGATGGGCATGACGGAGCCGAGCAGCGCGCCGGTACAGCCTGATCCCGAATGGATCGTCGGTAAGTACGCGCTGATGAACGTCCGCGCGTCGAGCAGGCTCGGGCGCACGGAGATCGACCCGCTCTGCTGGCGCATTCCCTTCCAGTGGCAGGGCTACCACTACCAGGACCACGACGACCAGCCGTTCATGCTGCTGGTGAACAGCGGCGGCGGCTTCGTCGAGGGCGACGTCTCGCACTTCCACGGCGTGCTGGAGCCGGGCACCCGCGCCCTCTTCACCACTACCGCGTCGAGCAAGTTCTACAAGTGCCCGGGCGGCGCCGTCTCGCGCGAGATCGTGGACCTCCACGTGGGTGCGGACGCGCTGTTGGAGTTCTGCCCGGACGAGGCGATTCCCTTCGCCCGCAGCCGGGTGCACCGGCTCAACCGGATCGTGCTGGAGCCCTCCTCCCGACTCTTCGCCACCGACATGGTCTCGGCCGGCCGCGTGCATTATGGCGACGGCGAGGTCTTCCGCTTCCACCATCTGGTCTCGGAGTTCCGCATCGTCATCGGCGGCCGCCTGGTCGCCCTCGACCGCCTGCTCGCGACCGCGCCCGAGACCATCGCCGCGCTACAGCGGCTCTGGCTAGGCCGGCTGCACATGGCGATGGCGTTCGGCTACGCGCCTGATCTGACGCCGGATGTCGAGGACGACGTGCACGAGGCGATCACGGGCGTCGACGGCACCGAGCCCGGCGTCACCCGCATCGGCAACCTGGTGATCGTCCGCATCCTGAGCCACGAAACCTGGCAGGCTCACGAGGCGCTGTTCAATGCGTGGACCGCGCTCCGCCCCGCCATCGCCGGCAAGAACGCCCGCCCCATCCTCAAGTGTTAGCTCGCATTTCTGACCCTAGGTCTCGGGGCGCCTTCCGAATAAGCTGTGCCGCCGCGCGCGGCGGCAGCCGTCGGTTGCAGGGACATAAGGGAGAGGACCGTTAGGAATGAATGACGTTTCGAGGGCGGCCGTTCGCGTCGCGTGTGATGTCGGCGGCACCTTCACCGACGTGTGCGTCCTGGATGAAGCGTCCGGCCAGATGCGCGTCGCCAAGACCCCGACGACGCCGGACCCCATCGACGGCGTGCTGGAGGGCATCAGGGCCGGCGGGGTGGACCTCCAGGACATGGTGCTCTTCGCTCACGGCACCACGCTCGCCACCAACGCGTTGATCACGCGCAACTTCCCGCCCGCGATCATGGTCACCACCAAGGGCTTTCGCGACGTGATCGAGATCCGCCGCGGCACCCGCGACGACCTCTGGGATACCTACAAGGAGATGGCGCCGCCCTACATCCAGCGCCGCAACCGCCTGGTGGTCAGCGAGCGCATCGACTACAGCGGCACGGTCATCGAGCCGGTGAACGAAGCGGAGGCGCGGGAGGCCGCGCGCATCATCAACAAGCGCGGCGTCACGACCATCGCGGTCTGCTTCGCCAACGCCTTCGCCAACCCTGAGAACGAGCGCCGCATGCGCGACATCCTCGAGGAGGAAGTGCCCGGCGCGTCGATCTCGCTCTCCAGCGAGATCATGCCCGAGATCTTCGAGCACGAGCGCTTCTCGACCACCGTGGCCAACGCCGTGCTCGCCCCCGTCGCCGGCGACTACGTGGGCCGCCTCGCCACGCGGCTCCGCGAAGGCGGCTACGAGGAGGACATCCTGCTTCTGCACTCCGGCGGCGGGGTGATGACCGAGAGCACGGCATCGAAATTCGCAGCCCGGCTCGCCGCCTCGGGTATCGCGGCGGGCGCCATCGCGAGCCGGTTCGTCGCCCAGCTCGCGGGCTACGAGAACTCCATCAGCCTCGACATGGGCGGCACCAGCACCGACGTCTCGCTCTGCGACCGGGGCAACCTCCGCGTCACCACCGACTGGTACGTGCAGTACGGCTACCCGATCTGCTTCCCCAGCATCGAGGTGCTGACCATCGGCGCCGGCGGCGGCTCGCTCGCCTGGATCGACGAGGCCAACTCGCTGCGCAACGGCCCGCAGTCGGCGGGCTCGTCGCCGGGGCCCGCGTGCTACGGGCGGGGCGGCGTAGAGCCCACCAACTCCGACGCCAATATCGTCCTGGGCCGCATCAGCGACCGGCTGGCGGGCGGCGCCGTCACCCTGGACCGCTCGCTCGCCGAGGAGGCGATCAAGCGCCGCATCGCCGACCCGCTCGGGCTCACGGTGCAGGAGGCTGCGGTCTCCATCCTCCAGGTAGCCAACGCCAACATGGCGGACGCCGTGCGCCTGGTCTCGATCCGGCGGGGCTACGATCCGCGCGACTTCGCGCTGACCGTGTTCGGCGGCGCCGGGCCGCTCCACGGCGTGGCGCTGGCCCGCGACCTCTCGATCCCGACCGTGCTGGTGCCGCCGAACCCCGGCGTCACGTCGGCGCTCGGCTGCCTGCTGGTGGATATCAAGCACGACATGTCGCAGATGTATCTGCGCTCCACCGACGAGGCGAAGGTCGAGGAGATCGAGCAGACCTTCAGCACGCTGGAAGACGAAGGCCGCCAGCGGCTGCTGCACGAGGGCGTGACCGAGGACCGCATGCAGTTCGAGCGCTTCGTCGACATGCGCTATCTCGGCCAGTGGCGCTCCATGTCGATCAAGGTGGACGCAACCGCCGGCTCGCTGGATGCGGCCATCGCCCAGTTCCACGAGGAGCACGGCCGCGAGCACAACTATTCGAGGCCCGATGCGCCGGTCGAGATCTACCGCCTCACCGTCACCGCCACCGGGCTCTCGCAGAAGGCCGAGTTCGCGAGGGAAGAGATGGACCGCTCGGCGCCGGTGCCCGAGACCGAGCGGCTGGTGGTCTTCGACGAGGCGCCCGATCCGATCATGACGCCCATCTACGACCGCGACGCCCTGCACGCCGGCGCGGTGGTCGAAGGGCCGGCGATCATCGAGCAGCTCGATTCAACGGTGCTGGTGCCGCCCGGCCTCAAGGCCGAGGTCGACCCCTGGCACACCATCGTCATGCACATCCCGCAGGCCGAAGGCTGACGCAGAGAGCGAGGAAGACAAGATGAGCAAGAACGGAGAAGGCTACACGCTCGACCCCGTGACCTTCGAGGTGCTCAAGAACGCCTACGTCAACATCGTCGACCAGATGGCGGAGCAGATTTTTCGTACCTGCTACTCCTTCGTGATCTGGTCCCGGGATTTTTCCTCGGCGATCTGCGATACCGAAGGCAACACCATCATGCAGGGCTCGGGCGACATCGCCGCCCACGTGGGCACGCTGCACTACACCGCCCAGGCCGTCATCAACAAGTTCGGCGACGACATCCACCCCGGCGATACCTTCGTCGTGAACGATGTCTACCAGGGCGGCACCCACTTCAACGACACGCGCATCGTCCGCCCCATCTTCTACAAGGGCATCCACCTGGGCTTCTCCCAGGCCAACGGCCACTGGGCCGATGTCGGCGGCGCGGTGCCGGGCTCGTTCAACGTGAGCGCGCTCGACCACATGGCCGAGGGCCTGCGCATCACGCCGGTCCGCGTCTACAGCAAGGGCGAATACCTCTCCGACGTGGCGGAGCTCATCGCCAACAACACCCGCGCGCCCGCCGACATCATCGGCGACCTCCAGGCCCAGGCCGAGGCCTGCAACGTCGCCGAACGGGAGGTCGGCCGGCTCTGCGACAAGTACGGCGTCGACGTGATCCAGACCTCCTTCGCCGAGGTGCAGGACTACGTGGAGACCCTGACCCGCCAGCGCATCGCCAGGCTGCCCGACGGCGTGTGGGAGACCGAGGACTACATCGACGTGGACCCGGTCGCCGGCGAGGGGCTGATCCCGATCCGCATCAAGATGACCATCGACGGCGACAGCGTGCACTACGACCTCTCCGGCTCGCACCCGAAGACGATCTCGACCTTCCTCAACTGCTGCTACGGCGGCGCGTTCGCTGCGATCGTCGCCGGCACCAAGATGCAATCGCCCGACATCCCGCTGAACTCCGGTTTCTACCGGGTGGTCACGGTCGATCTCGGACCCAAGGGCACCGTGGTCAACGCGGACTGGCCGACGCCGGTTGCCGGCTTCTGCTCGGGCCCCTTCGAGAAGATCATGAACTCGGTGTTCGAGCTCTGGGCCGAAATCCTGCCCGAGCGCGCCATGGCCTGCACCTTCAACCTCGAATACCTATTGATCGGCGGGCGCGACGGCCGCAAGGAGGATCGCCCCTACTTCATGTGGTACGACTGGATGGTGGGCGGCTGGGGCGCGCGCAACGGCCGCGACGGCTGGGGCGCCACCGGGCCGGTCTTCGGCGTCCAGCTCGGCACCCAGCCCTTCGAGGGGCAGGAGCGGCTGGCCCCGGTGCTGACCACCGGCCACGAGCTCATCGTCGATTCCGGCGGGCCAGGCAACTCGCGCGGCGGCCTCGGCGTGGAGAAGGGCGCGATCCTCACCAAGGCGGAACGCTCGGTGGTCTCCTACTGCTGCGACCGCGAGCGCTCGGTGACCTGGGGGCTCTGGGGCGGGCTGCCTTCGATCCCGCACGGCGTCTGGGTCAATCCCGGCACGCAGGGCGAGCGCTACCTGGGCTCGATCTTCTCGGGCGTGCCGGTGGAAGCCGGCGACACCGTGACCCGGCCGTCGGCCGGCGGCGGTGGCCTCGGTGACCCGCTCACCCGCGATCCCGCAACGGTGTGCGAGGACGTGGCCGACGGCTACGTCTCCATCGAGCGGGCGAAGAAGGACTACGGCGTCGTGGTCCGCGAGGTCGATGCCGACCTTGCCGAGTTCGAGGTGGACGAGGCGGCGACCGCGGCCGAGCGCGAGCGCATCCGCATCCAGCGCCATGCCTGGCTCGACGTGGATGCCGAAGACATCGCGGCGAAATACCGTAGCAAGGAGCTCGACGCGCTCGACCTGATCCGGCAGTACGGCGTGATCGTGGACTGGGGCACGGGCGAGCTTCTGCCCAACACCACCCGGCAGTTCCGCGACATGCTGAGGCGCCGGACCGCCGCCCACTGGGAGGTGCCGGGGCAGGCGCGCAACGAGCAGCCGACGCTCCGCGTCGCCTGAGCGCGATTCCTCAATAGATTGTCCATCCGGGACTAATATTCGAATGCAATACGGCTCGAAAAACCCCCACCTCACCCCGGCCCTCTCCGCCCCCAGGGGCGGAGAGGGAGAATTTGCCGGCGCCGTCTACGTTCCCCCTCCGCCCTTCGGGGGGAGGGGACAGGGGGAGGTGGGGTCGGATCGCCGCGATCTGGCCAGGTCGAAAACTGGTCTAGGCGGCGCTGGCGAGGGAGCCGCCTCCCGCACCG
>JAJDUK010000079.1 GCA_022826665.1 Alphaproteobacteria bacterium
CGAGCCTTCGGGCCTCGAAGGCGTGCGGTTCTATCCCGACCAGCCCGTCGTCTCGACCCGCGCCGGCCCGCGGTCGGTCCACGGAGAGCTGATCCAGCGTATCGCCCTGGTGCCCGGCGCCGAGGGGACGCTGACGATTCCGGAGCTGCGAGTGCAGTGGTGGGACGTCGAGGCGGACGCGCCTCGTACCGCCGCGATTCCGGCGCGCACGATCGCGGTCGCCGCGTCGCCGACCCGGGCCGCGGCGCCCCGTCCCGCGCTCTCCGCGCCGGTGGAGGTCCCGTCGGCCGGCGCCCGGTTGTGGCAACGCATCAGCGCAGTCCTGGCCGTGGTGTGGCTTGCGACCCTGGGCGCGTTGCTGTTCGTGCTTGGCCGGCGCCGCCGTGGTGACGTCCGGACGCCTCCACCGGCGGAGGACTCGATACGAAACATCGCCGCCGCGCGACGGCGCGTACTGGATGCGTGCCGCGACGCCTCCCCGCGCGCGGCGCGCAGCGCCCTGCTCGTCTGGGCGGGGCTTGTCTGGACCGAATCTCCGCCCCGCGACCTCATCGCGCTCGCGGCGCGGGTCCGCGACGAGCCGCTTGCGGAGGCGCTCCTGACCCTCGACCGCGTGCTGTGGTCGGCTCCCGATACCGGCTGGACCGGGCAGGAGCTGGCGGCCCGGCTTCCCCGCGAGCTGGGCCCGCGCCCGGAATCCCTCCGACGCCGCCACGCCGCCGAGCGTCTGCCGTCACTGCATCCCGCGTGACATGCCTTCTTCCGGGCCTTCTTCCGGGCCGTCCTCCGGCGCTCCCATCGCGTCGAGCTGCTCGCTCTTCTCGATCCACGCCGATTCGGCGGTCGAAATCTCCGCGTCGAGCTTTCCGCGCCGCACCAGCAGCGCGTGCAGCCGCGGGCGCTCGTCTTCACCGTAAATCGCGGCGCCGGCGAGAGTCGATTCGATCGATACCCGCTCGTCGCTCAGAACGCCCAGCGTTTGCTCCAGCGATTCGATCTCGCGCCGCAGCGGCGCGATGCGGCGTCGCTGCCGCGCCTCGCGCCGGCGCTGCTCGCGGCGGGTTGCGGCGGCCGACAGGCCGCCGGACCGCCGCCCCTCGAGGGTCCGCGGCGCGTGGCGCTCCGTGAGCCATCGGCCGTAGTCGTCGATGTCGCCGGCGAACGGGGTGGCCCGACCGTCCGCGACGAGCCACAGCGAGTCGCTCACCAGGCGCAGCAGGTGGCGATCGTGCGAGACCAGCACCAGCGCACCGGAGAACGACTGCAACGCCGCGGTGAGCGCGTGGCGCATGTCGAGATCGAGGTGGTTCGTCGGCTCGTCGAGCAGGAGCAGATTGGGGCGTTCAAGGATCAGCAGCGCCAGGGCGAGCCGGGTCTTCTCGCCCCCGGACAGCGGTGCGACCCGCCGCGTCGCGGGCTCTTGCGCGAATCCGAACCCTCCGAGGAAGTCCCGCATTTCCTGCTCGCGCATCGCGGGTGCGATGTCGTGCACCAGTTCCAGGGGCGTGCGAAGCGGATCGAGCTGCTCCAGCCGGTGCTGCGCGAAGTAGCCGATCCTCGCGTACGGCGAGTGCGCGACGGTGCCGGCGATCGGCGCGAGCCGCCCCGCCATCCCGCGCAGCAGCGTCGACTTGCCCATCCCGTTGGCTCCGAGCAGGGCGATCCGGTCCCCCGGCTCGAGTGTCATCGAGACCCCGCTCAGCACCACGTCGTCGCCGTAGCCGAACGACGCCCCGTCCAGTTCCGCGGTCGGACGCGGGGCTCGCTCCGGCTCGAAGAAGTCGAAGGCGAACCGCCGGTCGGCGGCGAGCGGCTCGACCACCTCCATCCGCGCAAGCGCCTTGAGCCGGCTCTGCGCCTGCCGTGCCTTGCTCGCCTTGTAGCGGAAGCGATCGACGAATGCCTGCATCCTCGCCCGCTCGCGCCCGAGGCGCGCGGCGGCGCGCCGCGTGTGCTCCATCTCGACGGCGCGGTGTCGTTCGAATGCGCTGTAGTTCCCGGTGTAGACGGTGATTCGGCCGCCGCCGACCAGGGCGACGCGATCGACGACAGGGTCCAGGAAGTCGCGATCGTGGGAGATGAGCAGCAGCGTGCCGGTGTAGCGCCGGAGCCACGCCTCGAGCCAGACCACGGCGTCGACGTCGAGGTGGTTCGTGGGCTCGTCGAGGAGGAGCAGATCCGACGGCGTGGCGAGGGTCCGGGCCAGCGCGGCGCGCATCCTCCATCCGCCGGACAGCGCGTCCAGCGCCCGCGACTCCTCTCCGGGCGCGAAGCCGAGTCCGCGCAGGATACGGCTCGCTTCGGCCTCCGCAGCGTAGCCGTGAATCGCTTCCAGGTCCGCGTGCGCGGCCGCCAGCGCGCCGGGGTCGCCACGCGCCTCGGCGTCCGCGAGCCGGGAGCGGATCGCGGCGATCCGGGGGTCGCCGCACACCACGTAGTCGACGAGCGGGGTGCTTCCGGACGGCGCCTCCTGCGCGACGGTGACGGTCGCGAGACCGGTGGGCAGCTCGACCTCGCCCCGGTCGGGCTCGAGCTCGCCGAGGAGCAGCGACACCAGGCTCGACTTGCCCGCGCCGTTCGCTCCCACCACGCCGACCTTCTGCCGGCGCTGCACCACCAGGTCGGCACCATCGAGAATCTTGACGCCGCCGCGCCGAAGCTCGACGTCGTC
>JAJDUK010000029.1 GCA_022826665.1 Alphaproteobacteria bacterium
TATGCCGAGCGCCGGGCGCAGGGGCTCTGCACCGACTGCGGCGCGCCCTCGCAGGGAGCCGCGCGCTGCGAGCCGTGTGCGCGCCGGTCGTACGAGCGCTCGACGTATTTCCGGGGGATGCCGCTCTATCCGCCGCAATACACGGTGGTCGAGCTGGAGACGGGCGAGGACCTGGGGACCTGGGACAGTTGGGAGGACGTGGCGCTCTGCCTCGCCTTCTCCCGGCTCTCGCTCGACCAGGTCTCGGTCGTCACCGACCAGTCCCCGGTCGCGACCTGGGCGGCGTGGGAGTGAGCCCGGCCGCCCCGGCGCGCGACCCACCGGACGCGGAGCCGGCGGCAGACGTCTTGCCGGCCCGCGTTCCGCCGGGGGCCGTCGCCTGCGGCCGGCCGGCACGTGCCGCCGGCCCGAGGTCCGCGCATCCGCCACCCATCCAGAAGGAGGCCGCCCATGAGCGCCGACACGCTGCCCGAGGACCCCGCCTACGTCTTCTGCCCCGAACCCGCCTGCGGCGACGACCCCTGCCGCATTCTCATCCTCGTCGAGGACATGACCGTCGCCATTCCCACCGCCCTGGTGGCGCTCACGCCAGACCACGGGGTCCTGCTGTGCGACCGGCTCAACCGCCGTCTCGGTTTCGACAACGCGGCGTGGACCGCGATCGCGCAGCGCTTCATGCGCCGCGCGGCCGGGTACGGGCCCACCGTGCACTGAGCCCCTCGCCGGCGGGGCCGCTCCTCACCGGCGGGCCGGCCGCCATGGGCGGGCTTCGCCACGCCCCGGCGTCGCGACCCGTGCGGCCACCCTCCGCGCCGCCGCCGCGCTTCCCGCATCCGACCGTGCCCGTCACCCGGCTGGAGAGCCGGAGTCAAGCGAGCGCAGGGCGAGCGTTCGGTGGTGGAGAGGGAGGCGGTCTTCCTCGGCGCCGGGCGCGGCACTGGAGGCTTCCGCCATGTTCGATTCCGACTTCGACCCCGTGACCCCGACCGCTGGCGAGCTGCTGGCCGAGCTGGGGTTCGACGCCCGCGCCGTCCGCGATGCGCTGGCCGACGACCTCGCCCGGCGCTGCCCCGACCGAGAGGCCGCGGCGGACAGGAGGTAGAGGAGAGCTTCAGAGAAGGGTGAGCGGGAAGGGGCTGGAGAGAGCGTTCTCCGGTCCCGCCCGCTCGACCATCGTCATCATCCAGAACTGAAGGAGCATCGTCATGAGCTTCGGATTGAACCGCGTCGAACTGATTGGCCGCCTCGGCGCCGACGTCACCGTCAACCACCTGCCCAGCGGGGGGCGCGTCGCGAACCTGAGCATCGCCACCGACGAGTCGTACATCAACAAGCAGGCCGGCGGCGAGCGGGTCGACAAGACCGAGTGGCATCGCGTCGTCACCTTCCAGGACGGCCTCATCAAGATGCTGGAGCGGCACGCGAAGAAGGGCCGCCTGGTCCACGCCGAGGGCAAGCTCCAGACCCGGCGCTGGCGCAAGGACGGCGAGGACAGCGACCGCTTCTCGACCGAGATCATGGTCGTCCCCGGTCACAAGGTGCAATTCCTGGACAAGCCGAACGGGGCCAACGGCAACGGCGCGCAGGCCGCGGCCGGGACCGCCCCCGCGAACGGCGAGGCGATGCCGGCCGGCGGCGCCCCGGCGCAGTCGCTCGATACCGAAGAAATTCCGTTCTAGGAATCCGTCCTCTCTCCTCCCTCCCAACTCGGGCGGCCGTCTCGGCGGTCGCCCTTTTTTTCTGCCGCCGGCTTCGAGCCCGCTGCCGGCCGGGCCTCGCGTGCGCGCTGCGCGCGCCACGCATCGGCCGCGACGACGTCGGCGCGAACCGGCTCGGCCGGATGCCGGAGCCGGTGCGCACCTTCCGCCGCGAGGACGCGCCGCTCGCCGGGCGCGTGCGCCGCTGGCGTCCCGCCTCCGCCTCGCGGGAGGAAGAGGAGAGCGGGGAGATGGGCAAGGCCCCCAATGGAGAGAGGAGACAGGCGATGGACGCCGCCGCGAACCCGAGCAGCCCCCCGATGGCGCCGCGCTACGTCATCCGCACCATCGACGAGGACTGGATTGACCTCTTCGACCCGCCGTCGCGCATCGAAGAGAAGCGCGCCGCCTGGGACGAAGCGAAGCGCCGCGTCCGCGAACACCCCGAGCTCAAGACCGTCGTCCTCGACCGCTACACCGGCGCCACGCTGTGGCAGAGCGACCCGGACATCGCGCCCCGTTACGAGGTCGTCGTGGTCGATGCCACCGTGTTCTACGCCCTGGAGACGGACCTGCTTCCGGGAAACGTGCTCTCCGCCCACAAGGAGAGGGACGACGCCTGGACCGCGTTCTACGAGGCCATCAAGACGCCCGTGGGCAACGACATCATCGTGCTGCGCGACACCATCCCGGAGGAGACCGTCCTCGCCTCTTCCGACGACGACCTCTACAGCGCCGATGCGGCGTGAGGGCGGCGGTGTCGGTTGGTCATCGCAAGCGCGGCGGGTGGTGCGGCTTCCGAGGGAAAGGTTGGGCGCGTCGCTTCGCGACCGGGCTTTCCGCTGCAATCTCCGCTTCGCTCCGATTTCCACTGCAATCCCTCGCGCCTCCGCTCCCTGCGGTCGCTGCGCGCTCCGCTTGCCAGGAACGGCAATGGGGGGATGGGCACTCCTCCCGACGTATGCCCATTGTCCCACACGTGCTCAGTGCGCCAACCCGCTAAAGCGGGTCCTCCACTCCGCTTCGCTCCGTTGCGGCCGGGACTCGCAGGGCAACGGCGCTGGCGCGCCTAGTCCCGTCGGCGCGCGCGACCGTGGCTCAGTCGCTTCGCTCCCTGCGCCCGCACCACTCGCGCACACCGACGGGCCACGCCCTGCGGCCCCGGTGGCTCCCCTGCGCGCGCGTGAACCAATGAGCACACGTCGGGAGACGAACGCCCCGGCGCTTCCGGGCCACAAGGCTCACGCAAACAAGGAGACGGTCATGTTCGACATCGACAGCATCGACACCG
>JAJDUK010000059.1 GCA_022826665.1 Alphaproteobacteria bacterium
CAGCAGGATGATGACGCCCATCCACCACAGGATCTCGCGCGGCGACTTGTAGGAGCCGTAGTAGAGGCCGCGGAAGAGGTGGATGTAGACCACGGCGAAGAACATCGAGGCGCCGTTGGCGTGGAGGTAGCGCATGAGCCAACCCCACTCCACGTCGCGCATGATGTGCTCGACCGAATCGAAAGCGTGATCGGCATGCGGCGTGTAGTGCATCGCCAGCACCACGCCGGTGATGATCTGCACCACCAGCATGATCCCGGCGAGGGAGCCGAAGTTCCACCAGTAGTTCAGGTTGCGCGGCGCCGGATAGTCGATGAGGTGCTTGTTGGTCCAGCTGAAGACCGGCAGCCGGTACTCGATCCATTGGGCGACGCGGTTCTGCGGTACGGGTGTCGTCATCCGGCGCGGTCCCCTACCCGATCCGAACCAGTTCGTCGTCAAGGAACTCGTAGCTCGGCACCGGCAGGTTGGCCGGCGCCGGCCCCTTGCGGATGCGGCCGGAGGTGTCGTAGTGCGAGCCGTGGCAGGGGCAGAACCAGCCGCCGAACTCGCCCCGCGGGTCGCCGATCTTGGAGCCGAGCGGCACACAGCCGAGATGCGTGCACACCCCTTCCACGATCAGCCATTGTGCTTGCGGCGCCCGCTCCGAATCGGGCTGCGGGTCGGAGAGGTCGTCGAGCGGTGTCTCCTGCGCCGCGGCGATTTCTTCCGGCGTGCGGTAACGCACGAAGACCGGCCGGCCGCGCCACTTCACGACGATGGTCTGGCCTTCCTCGATGGCGGAAAGATCGACTTCGGTGGACGCCAGCGCGAGCACGTCGGCCGAGGGGTTCATGGTCTCGATCAGCGGCCAGGTGATGCCGACGACCGCCATGCCGCCCATGGCGCCGGCCGCGAGCACCAGGAAGTCGCGTCGCGTGCCCGCGTGCTCGGACGAGCTTTCCGTGGGCGGCGCGGCGTCAGCCATGGTCGAACCCCCTTCGAACTGCCTGATGGGATTGCCTTCGGGAACCTAGAAACGAGCAACCATCACGACACGCTCGCGGCGGCTGCCGCGAGCGGCGACAGGGTTAGCACGCAGCGTAGGCAAGGGCAAGACGCTAAGAGAGGAACGTCGACGGCTCCCTATTTCCCAGGAGTGAAGTGCACCAAATCCCGCTTTTCGGGCGGCGCGGACCGGTCGAGGCGCGTGTACCAGATTCGGATGCTCCGCCCGAGGTCAGGCGAGATATAGAGAACACGTTGCTCGGTCTTCGACCTGCAGACCGTGTAGAACACGCGGTAGAAGCCGGTCGCTTTCTGCACGCGATCCTGCTTCGTCACCTTGCAGAGCACCTCCTCATCCCATCGGTTCTCGCTCGTATCCAATCCGACTCTGCGGTAGCGCCACGTCCGTCCGATCTCGAGCGGCCAGATGTGCCCGGCGGTTAAGGTAACGGTCTGGGTACCGTCGGGAATGCGCCGGCAGTTCTCCCACGCCGTCCATGGCGAGATGCCGTCTCGCGGCCTTGTGTAGGTGCAGCCGCTCTCCGCCACCTCGTAGCGAATCGAGTCGGTCTCGATCGCCACGAGCGTGTGAGTGGTCGTTCCCGTCCGGCTTTTCCAGACCTCTACGTCGCCGACGGCCCGCGTGGGCTCGTCCATGGGGGAGAGTGGCCCGGCGCCGCAACCGCCGAGCACGAGCAACGCCGCCAGAGCGAGTATGCACGTCGTGGCTGCTGCGGTGGCGCTCTTCGGCATCCTCAGACCCGTCACCATGCTCCTCATTCTTCGCACCCCGATTTTGCCGTCATAGTACCCCGAAAGAGTGGAGCCAGCGCGAGGAGACGATGCCTCAAGAAGTTGCGCCCCGCAGCGCCTCCGTCGCCTCCCGATCCACCACCAGCGAGTCGGTTTCCCGGTCTCCGGTGAGCACGACTCCGTAGACCTCGCGGGCGCGCTCGGGCGTCTCCCAGCCACGCGCGACATCCATGCGCACCCGCTCAGGATCGCGCTCCATCGGGTCGCCGTACCCGCCGCCCCCCGCATCGAAGCCGCGAATCATTTCGCCCGGCTGCAGGGCAAGCTGCACGACGTTGGGCAGCAGCGTCTCGTCGCCGTTGGCGCCGACCCTGTACTGGATCGCCGGCGCGCCGTCGTGGCCGCCTTGCGCGCCCCGCGCCGGATTGACCTGACAGTCGGAGGGAATCACCACCGTCATCGGGTCCTCGCGCGGCCCGTAGACCACCTCGCAGGCGGGGCCACCGCGATGGCGCCCCGCGCCGCCGGTGCCGGGCATGAGGCGCACGGTCTTGAACAGCATCGGGTGCTTCACCTCGGCGAGCTCGATGCTGTCCCGATACATGAGGCCGGAGACCACCGGCAGCACGTAGGTGACCCAGCCGTCGGCCTTGGGCCCGGCGGGGCCGCCGTTCACCAGCATCATGAGCTGGTTAATGTAGGGATCGCCGCCGCGCCTGAAATCGGGGCCGCTGATGACCGCGCCGCCGGAGCCCATGGCGCTGCCGCCTTCCGCCAAGCCGTAGCCGTCGCCGAGCCGGGCCATCGCCGAGTGGGTGATGTTGACCAGGCGGTCGGCGACATTGGTGGTCGCCATCGAGGTCGAGTGGGGGAAGGACGGACGGCCGACCACGCAGCCGTCCCGCAGCAGCACGTCCACGCGGCGGAACGACCCGCCGTTGTGGGGTATCTCGGGGCCTAAGCAGTTGAAGAGGCCCGCCACGACGTTGTTGATCGCGCAGGCCTCCGATTCGTTGAGGCCGCAGTCGAGGCAGTCGATGTTGTCGCGGAGGTCGATGGTGACCCGGCCCTCATCCGGATCGATGCGGAGCTGGACCTTGATCGGGATGCCGTCCGGCAGGAACGGCTCGAAGGGATCGTGCGCGCCCTCCGCCTCCACCTCGGCCTTCGGCAGCTCCTTGATCGCCTGCACCATGCGCCGCTCGGAATAGTCGAACCACTCGCGGATGAAGGTCTTGATGGTCTCCTTGCCGTACTTGGCGCAGAGCTCCTTCAGGCGCCGCTCGGCGATGCGCGCCGCGCCGAGCTCGGCCAGGAAGTCTCCGTACCACTGCTCCGGCACTCGGATGCGCCGGCGGCACATGCGGATCACGTCGTCCACCATCTCGTAGCCGCGCTGTACCCGCACGCACGGAAAGATCAGCGAGCCCTCCTCGTACACGTCCTTCGCCGCGGCGTGATAGGTGGTGGGGATGCTGTTGCCGATGTCCGCCTGATGCCCCTTGGCGCAGGCTGTGAACAGGTGCTCGCCATCGATGAAGACGGGCACCAGCACCGCGTGGTCGGCCGGGTGGGTGTTGCCGAGGTAGGGGTCGTTGTGGAGGAAGGCGTCTCCTTCGGCGAGATCGTCGTGCAGGTCGGTCATCGCCCGCGTCTGCAGGTGCGAGCCAAAGATATGGACCGGCAGGCCCTCCGCCGTCGCCAACAGCTCGTTGTCGCCGGTGCAGATCGCGCAGGAGAAATCCCGCGCCACAGCGATCACGGCCGAGCGCGCGGCCTTGAGCAGCGTGTTCGACATCTCGCGCACGATGCCGTCGAGCCGGTTGGAGAGCACCGAAAGAAGGACCGGGTCGAGAGTCCCCGGCGCGGGTTCGGGCGACGTCATCTCAGCGGGCCTCCAGGATGAAGTTGCCGGCTTCGCTCAGCCAGGTCCGCGTGCCGGGGTCGACCACGATGGTGGTGGTCGGCTCCTCGATGATCGCGGGCCCTTCGATCGCGGCGCCGGGGCTCAGGTTGCGGCCGAGATAGATCGGCGTGTCCACGCGCGCGCCGCCACCGAAATAGGCGGGCCGGCGGCTGTCCGGCTCCGGCGGCCCGCCGGCGCCGGCGATCGACGGCGGACGGGCGGCCGCGTCGAGGCCGACGGAGACCCGCCCCTTCCAGTTGAGGCATTCCAGGATGCTGTCGGGATCGCGCACGGCGAAGACCTGCTCGTGCGTGGCGTGGAAGCGCTCCACCAGCGCGGCCACATCGCGCTCGGTCTCGAAGCGCTCGACCGGCAGCGCCACGTCGAGCTCCCACACCTGGAACAGGTAGCGCGCCTCGACGAAGCGCTCGATCCGCATGGTCTCGAGGCCGCGCTCGCCCAGCGTCGCAGCGAAGCGCTCGAGCTCGGCGTCGATCGACTCGAGCACGGCGTTCACGCCCTCGAAGTCGAAGCCGGCTGAGCGCGTGACCATGCTCGCCGAGTGCTCGTGAATCACGTCGGAGACCTGCATTCCGCAGGCGCTGAGCACGGCGGCGGTGCGCGGCAGGATTACCCTGTCGCAGCCGAGCTCGCCTGCGATCGCCATGACGCCGAGGCCGGCCGCGCCGCCGCCAGCGACTAGCGTGCATTCCTGCGGATTGAAGCCCTCGGTCACGGTGATGTCCTGGATCGCCTTGATCATCAGCTCGTTGGCGAGGCTCATGATGGCGTGCGCCCCGTCGTCGAGAGACTTGCCGAGACGATCGGCGAGCGCGCCGACCGCGTGCCGGGCCGCGCCTTCGTCGAGCGCGAGCCGGCCGCCGAGGAAGTAGTCGGGGTCGAGATAACCCAGCAGCAAGGCCGCATCGGTGACCGTGGGCTCGGTGCCGCCCGCGCCGTAGCAGGCAGGCCCCGGGACCGCGCCGGCGCTGCGCGGGCCCACCCGGAGCAGGCCGCCCGGATCGATCCAGGCGATCGAGCCGCCGCCCGCGCCGATGCTGCGCACGTCGACTGAGGAAATCGCGAGGATATGGCCGGTCCATAGACCGCCGATCCAGGTCTCGCGGGTCTGCTTCACCGCGCCGTCACGAACCAGGCCGACATCGAAGGTGGTGCCGCCCGTGTCGCAGACGATCACATCGTCGCCGAAGCCTTCCATCTGCGAGTAGGCCAGTGCCGCCACCGGTGCCATGGCGGGGCCGGACTTGACCGTGTGGATCGGCCGCTCGACCAGCTCGTCCACGTGCATGCAGCCGCCGACGGAGGTGCTCACCAGGATCTCGCCCTTGCATCCGGCAGCGCGCAGGTCGTCCTCCATGCCTTGCAGGTGCGCCTGCATGAGCGGCTTGAGCGAGGCGTCGATGGCGGTCGCCGACGCGCGCCGATATTCCCGGACGATGGGGATCAGCCGGTGCGAGAGCGTGTAGGGGACGCCGGGGAGAACCTCCTCGATCAGCGCGGCGAGCGCCTGCTCATGCGCGGAGTTCGCGACCGCCCACAGCAGGCACACGGCGACCGCCTCGAAGCCCCGCTTCTCGACCAGCCCGAGCGCCGCGCGGGCCTGCTCACGGTCGAGCGGCGTCACCACGCCGCCCTCGGAGTCGATCCGCTCGTCGATCTCGAAGGTGTGGGCCTGCGGGATGTAGGGGTCCGGGTAGTCGGTCTCGAAGTCGTGGACCCCGTGCTTGCCGCCTTCCTTCAGCACCAGGATGTCGGGGAAGCCGGCGGTGACCAGGAACGCGGTCTTGGCGACCGCGCCCTGCACGATCGCGTTGGTGGCCCGCGTCGTGCCGTAGATCAGGAGATCGGTCTCGCCGAGCAGCGCGGGCAGGCTCAGGTCCAGCTGCTCGGCCGCGTTCTCCAGCGCGCCCTGCATGCCGACGAAGATGCGGTCGGGCGTGGTCGGTGCCTTGCCCACCACCTCCCGCCCGTCGCCCCCGGCCACGACATCGGTAAAGGTGCCGCCGGTATCGACGGAGATGCGAAATCCCACGGCGGAGCCCCTATGAACGAGGGCTCAGCCCTTGCCGAAGACGCTTTCCACGGCCTCGCCGAAGATGCCGACGGTCTCGTCGACATCGGCCTTAGAGAAGGTGAGCGGCGGCGAGAATGCGTTGACCGGCAGGAAGGGCAGCGCTCGGGTAAGCATCCCTCGCTCCTGCGCCGCCGCCGAGACGCGCCGATGGGCCGGCGGGGTCATGTCCGGCGCGGCCTTGCTCCCGCGCTCGGCGGCGTACTCGACGCCCAGCATGAGGCCCGCGCCGCGGATTTCGCCCACGTTGGGGTGATCGCCCACCCGCTCGATCAGGCACTGCTTGAAGTAGGGGCCGACCTCGGCCGCGTTGGCGACCAGGTTCTCGGACTCCATGATCTCCAGGTTGGCGAGGCCGACGGCGCCGCCCACCGGGTGGCCCGAATAGGTGAAGCCGTGGGCGAACATGCCGACCTCGGCCGTGCCGTCCGCCAGCACCTGCCAGACCTCGTCCGATATCGCGACCGCCGACATCGGGAAGTAGGCGCTGGTGAGCCCCTTGGCGAAGGTCATCATGTCGGGCTTGAGCCCGAAGTAGCTCGCGCCGAACCAGGTGCCGAGGCGCCCGAAGCCGCAGATCACCTCGTCCGTGATGAATAGGATGTCGTGCTTCTTCAGGATCGCCTGCACCTTGTCGTAGTAGCCGCCGCCCGGAATGATCACGCCGCCGGTGCCCATCACCGGCTCCGCGATGAAGGCCGCAATGGTCTCGGGCCCTTCCCGCTCGATCATGGCTTCGAGCGATGCGGCCATGCGGTCGGCGAACTCCTCTTCGCTCTCGCCCTCCAGGCCTTCCCGCCAGTAGTGCGGGCAGTCGGTGTGGAGCACGCCCTCGAAGGGCAGGTCGAAGGCCTTGTGGTAAAGCGGAATGCCGGTGAGGCTGCCCGCCGCGCCGGTGACGCCGTGGTAGGCGCCGAGACGCGAGATGATCTTCTTCTTCTCGGGCCGGCCGCGCAGGTTGTTGTAGTAGCGGACCAGCTTGAACTGCGTGTCGTTGCCGTCCGAGCCCGACAGTCCGAAGAACACCTTGCCGATGTGGTGGCAGTCGGCGTGCTCGTGCAGCAGCGAGAGCAGCTTCTCGGCGAGCCTGATCTGCGGCTCGTTCGAGGCGGCGCCGAAGGTGTGGAAGAAGCCGATGCGCGCCATCTCCTCGGCCGCGACCTCGGCGAGCTTCGTCCGCCCGTAGCCGATGTTGACGCACCAGAGCGCCGCTGCCGCGTCGATGTAACCCTTGCCCTGGCGGTCGTAGACCTTCACCCCGCCGCTCTTCCCGTAGATGACGGGGCCTGCGTCCTGATGCTCGGCGATGGAGGTGACAGGGTGGAGCAGGACCTGCTTGTCGAGCTCCTCCAGCGAGATGTTCTGGGCCTGATCGAGCGACATGCTGCGTCTCCATGTTGAGGGCTGGCAAGCCGCCGCAATGGTCGGACCAGACGGCAGCCGGGGCCGGCAAGCGTATGTCAGGGCGTCCCTTGCGGCAACGGTGTGGGCGACGTGTTACCGGTGTTCGCCTCAGGCGCCTAGGTAGTACTGCTTGACCATCTCGTTCTCGGAGAGATCGGCAGCGGACCCGGCGGCGAACGCGATTTCGCCGTGGACGATGATGTAGCCGCGATCGGCGATCTTGATGGCCTGGTTGAAGTTCTGCTCGGCCATCAGCACGGTCAGACTGCGCTGCTCCTTCAGCTCCCTGATCTTGGCGATCACGCGGCTGACCAGGATCGGCGCGAGGCCGACGGAAGGCTCGTCGATCACCAGGATGCGGGGCTCCGACATCAGCGCGCGGGCGATGGCCAGCATCTGTTGCTCGCCCCCCGACATCGAGCCGGCGAGCTGACGCCGACGCTCGGCCAGCACCGGGAAGGCCTCGAACACGAACGCGAGATTGGCGTCGATCCGCTTCCGCGCGGATTCCCGATAGGCGCCCAGCGTCAGGTTTTCCGCCACCGTGAGCTGGGGGAACAGGCGCCGGCCTTCAGGCACCAGGGAGATACCGAGCTCGACCACGTCCTGCGGGGTCTTGCCCACAAGCTCGATCTGCTCGCCCTCGTCGGTCTCGTAGGTGATGGACCCGGCGGTGGGCGCAACGATCCCCATGATGCAGTTGATGAGAGTCGACTTGCCGTTGCCGTTGGTGCCGAGCAGCACCACGGTCTCGCCGGGATCAACGGAGACCGAGACGCCGTGCAGGACGCGCACGGAGCCGTAGCCGGCCTCAATGTTATCGACGACGATCCTACTCACCGAGGTAGGCCCTCTCGACTTCGGGGTCGTTGACGATCTCGTCGGGATTCCCCTCCGCGATCTTTCGGCCCGCGTCCAACACCACGATGCGCGTCGAGAACCGCATCACCGCCCGCATGATGTGCTCGATCATGATGATCGTGATGCCGCCTTCGTTCAGCTTGAACAGAATATCGAGGATGTCGTCGACCTCGGTCGAGGAGAGGCCGGCCATCGCTTCATCGGAGATCAGCAATTCGGGTTGCGTCGCCATCGCGCGCGCGAGCTCCAGCTTGCGCATGTCGATTTGAGTGAGCGACCCGGCATTCGCGCGGGCGCGTTCCGCGAGCCCGATGGTCTCCAGGATCGCCATGCCGCGCTCCTGAACCTCGGACCGGCTGGTGCCGGTTGCGAATTCGAGCGCGATTCCTAGGTTCTCCAGCACCGTGAGCGAGCGGAAGGGCTTGGGAATCTGGAACGAGCGCGCGATGCCCAGCCGCGTGCGTTGATGGGGCTTCTTGCCGTCGAGCTTGACGCCCTTGAAGACGATCTCGCCGCCCTCGTTTGCGAGCGTGCCCGAGATGCAGTTGATCATGGTGGTCTTGCCGGAGCCGTTGGGTCCGATCAAGCCGAAGCGCTCGCCCGCCCTGACCTCCATGTCGACCTGGTCCAGCGCCGTGAAGCCGCCGAACCGCTTGGTGACGGCGCGCACGTCGAGCAGCGCGTCAGCGGTCATCGCGACGGCCTCCCAACCACTTCTTGAGCAGTCCGACGATCCCTTCCGGGGCCACGATCACGAAGAACACCAGGACGATGCCCACGATCAGGAGGTTGAGTTCCGAGGAAATCGTCACCGTGGCGACCTGCTGAACGGTGCCGAGCAACAGAGCACCGATCACCGGGCCGAGCCACGTGGTGGCACCGCCGATCATCGGCATCGCGATGGCGTTCACCGCATAGATGAGATTGAACGCCGAAGACGGCTCGATAAAGCTCACGTAGAGCGCGAACGGTGCGCCGGCGACGCCCATCAGGAATCCGGAAACCGTCGTCGCGATCAGCTTGAGCCTGAGCGTCGGAACGCCGGCACACTCGGCGGCAATCTCATCATCGCGAATGGCGATGAAGCCGCGCCCCGTCCTCGACAGCTCGAGCCAGCGCGCGACCGAGACGGCAAAGATCGCGAGCAGAAGCATCACGAAGAACAGGAACTCGATGTAGTCGCCGAACGGCGCCTGCTCGCGCGAGCGCAGGATGTAGGCACCGGTGGCGCCGCCCACGAACTCCCAGTTGATGATGAGCGTCTCGAGGACGATGGCCATCGCGAGGGTGGCGATAGCGAAGAAGACACCGCGCAGGCGCAGCGTCAGGTAGCCCATGGCGAGCCCGAGCAGGGCGCAGACCACGCCCGCGAAGGGGATCATCAGAGCCAGCGGCGCCTGGAAGAGGTTGTAAAGCACGACGGAGGCGTAGGCGCCGACGGCGAAGAAGCCGGCGGTGCCGAAATTCACGTAACCCATGTAGCCGCCCATGATGTTCCAGGCGGTCGCGAGCACCACGTATTGCAGGACCACATAGCCCGCGAAGAAGATGAAGGTGTTGATGTTGAACAGGTCGAAGATCGTCACCGCGATGCCGAGCACCGCGATGGCGGCGGCGCAGAGCCAGAAGGGCGAGAGCTTCAGCGCAGGCCACTTCATCGGCCGAACAGTCCTTGTGGCCGGAAGGCGAGGGCCGCTAGCAGAATGCCGAAGGCCACGGCGGGCGCCCATGACGGGCCGAAGAAGGTCGAGACCAGGCTCTCGGCGATGCCGAGGATCAGTCCTGCAACGAGGGTGCCGGGGATCGATCCGAGCCCGGCGAGGACCGCGATCGCGAACACCTGGCCGATATAGAGCCGGCCGACCGACGGCTCGACCGGAATGATGATGATCAGCAGCGCACCCGCGAGCGCGGCGGTGCCGATGCTGATGCCGAAGCCGAGCTGCTTGATCTTGACCGGATCGGCGCCCATGAGCTGCAGCGCGAGCCGATCCTGCGCCACGGCCTTGATCGCGCGGCCGTTGAAGGTGCGCGACATGTAGAGATAGACCGCGGTGAACATGGCGATGGCGACGCAAAACGGCACGAACATGCGGGTCGGCACCCCGATCCCGCCGGCCTTCCAGCTTTGCCCGATGTAGGACGCCTGCACGGTGCGGAAATCCACGCCGTAAACCATGATGAGCGCGACCTCGATGATGAACATGACGCCGAAGAAGAAGGCGAGGCCGCGCAGCGCCTCATCGTCCTTGCGCTCGAAACTCTCGTAGTAAAGCCGGTAAGCGCCGGCACCGATCAGGAAGAACACGGGAATGAATATGATTCCCGTCAGGATCGGATCCAGGCCCCACAGGCTGTTGCACATGTAGGCGATGTACGAGCCCAGGATGATGAATGCCGGATGGGCGATATTGACGATGTTGAGCTGCCCGAACGAAACCGTCAGCCCGAGGCTGACCGCGGCGTAGAATCCGCCGAGCAGCACGCCGGCGATCAGCGCATTCACTAGAAGTTCGACGGAGAACAACCGCTGGCCGTCCTACCGGTAATAGGAGATGTCATCCCGTCGAATGCGGCGGGATGACATTTCCATTGGCAGTCGCTGTCAGGCTCCTCTCGGGAGCGCTGGCTACTCGGCGTAGGGGTAGTTGACGGTCCCCGACTTCCACTCCTCGGGATAGAGCACGACGCGCGTCCCGGCCTTGGTGAAGGTCGCGAGCTCGTTGTCCTCGATCCCCTGGTACTGGACCATCAGCACCCGCGTCTTCGCCCACTCGCCGTTCGGCGCGAAGCTCACGTTGCCGACCACCGTGTCGAACGAGTTGTTGCGGATGTACTCGCCGATAACCGCGTGATCCGCACTGTTGGTGGCGGTGATCGCCTGCCCCAGCACCTGCAGATACGCATAGGCGTAGGGTTGGAGATAGTAGCCCAACGGGTCCACGCCCTGGCCCTCGGCCGCCTTCTGGTACTTGGCGAGGAACGCCTCGACGCCCTCGAACTTCAGCGTGGGCTCCGGCACCCAGAAATCGTAGTTCACGATGCCGTTCAGCTTCGGCCCGAGCGCCGTCATGATCGAGGCGAACTGAAGCCCCACCATGCCGCCGCCGAAAATCTTGGTCTTGAGGCCAACCTCGGTGGCCGCCTTCACCATCCCGACCGAATCGGGCGGGTACGAGCCGACAAACACCATATCCGGATTGCGCGCCTGAATGGCATTGACGATCGGGGTGAAGTCCGGCGTCTTCGGGTGGTAGGACTCGTCATAGACGATCTCGAGCCCCAGTTCTTCCGCCTGGATCCGGGCGCCCTTGACCGCGTTCTTGGCGAATTCGGCATCGGCGCCCACGAGCGCGATCGTCTTCGGCGGCGGGTCCTGCGCCATGGCAACGCTGTAGAAGCCCTTCGACCAGTCGGTCAACGGCTCCGGCCCTGCCGGCATGATCTGGAAATAGTTCGGATAGTTGAACTTCTCGTTGACCGCGAGGCCGAACAGCGACGGAAAGACGAGACCGCGCTGCATCACGATCGGCATCGCCGGCGCGATCAGGTTCGTACCGTAACCGGACACCACGAAGTCGACATCGTCGACGTCGAGCAGCTTCGTATAGATGCCGGGCACGTTCGCGGGGTTGGTCTGGTCGTCGTAGTAGACCAGCTCGACCTGCTTGCCGAGCAGCCCGCCCGCGGCGTTAGTGTCCTCGGCCCACACCTGCATGGCGATGAGCGCGCCCTTGCCCGCCCCGGCGAGACCGCCGGTGAGCGCCATGCTGAAGCCGATCTTGATGGTGTCGTTCGCCTGTGCCGGTGCGGTAAGCGCAACCGCCCCGGCTACGATTGCCATCGCGAGTGACCGCTTCAGCCACCCGCGACGGCTCAATTTATGCTTTGATTTCATTAGCATGGTCTCCGTGCCTCCCACATCTCCGACCACCTATTTCAAGAGGCTATCCCTCGGGTTGGGGACCGTCAAGCCAATGTCCTGACGCGGAAATTTCGAAACGGTTACGGCCAGAGGGGGGCAGCGCGAAAAGAGAAGGTCAGTCCGAGCCTTCGATCGGCCTGTTCAGAGTCCAATCGTAGGTGCCTGCATCGCGTTCCTGCACGGCTTGCTTCCAGCCGACCTCTTCGGCGCGCTTCTTGAAGTTCACTCCCTCCGGCGAATGGCGCGTGATGCCGTCGAAGATCGTAGCGAGCCGCTGAGTGTTCATGAGTCCGGTCGCTTCGATCGCCTGATTGATGACCAGCTTCTGCATGGCCAGCTGGTTGACCGGCGCGCTTGCCATGCGCCGGGCCAGCGCCTCCACCTCGTCGTCGAGCCCCGCCGCGGGCACGGCCTTCAGCACGAGGCCCATGTCGGCGGCCTCCCTGCCGGTGATCCTGTCGCCGGTGAAGAGCATCCTCTTGGCCTTCTCGGGCCCCAGGCGATAGACCCACATGGCGGTGGTGGGGCAGCCCCAGACCCGCGCCGGCATGTAGCCGATCTCGGCGTCGTCTGCGACGAGCGTGAGGTCGGCACAGAGCGCGATGTCCGAGCCGCCCGCGAGCGCGAAGCCGTGCACCTTGCAGATCACCGGCTTGAGCGCTCGCCAAAGTGCCATGAAGTGCTGGGTATTCGCCCACATGAAGGCGTAGTCCTGGATGGGGTCCCAGGGCATCTCCTGGCCCGTGTAGCCGCCATTGTCTCCGCCGGTAGCCCCGCTCGCATAGCGCGTGAGGTCGTAGCCGGCGCAGAAGGCCCGCCCGGCGCCCGAGAGCACCATCACGTGGACGCCCGAATCGGCATCGGCCCGCGCGACGGCGTCCGAGAGCGCGCCCGGCAGTTCGTCGTCGATGGCGTTCAGCACCTCCGGGCGGTTGAGCGTAATCCGCGCGATCCGTCCATCGCGTTCGTAGAGGACTGAGGTCGTCATCGTGGCTCCCCTCGGTACTGCCCCGCGAGGTAGCCGTCCCGCAGCAGGAATTTCTGGATCTTGCCCGAGCCGGTCATCGGGAACGCGTCGACACGGCACCAGATCGTCGGCGTCTTCTGGGGCGAGAGGCTCGCGCGGCAATGGGCATGCAGGGCGTCCCTGTCCACCTCCCGCCCGCCCTCGGTGCGGACGAAAGCGGCGATCACCTCGCCCCAGGTCTCGTCGGGCAGGCCGACCACGGCGACCTCGGCCACGCTTGCGTGCTCCAGCAGGACGTTCTCGATCTCGGCTGGGAAGTGATTCTCGCCGCCACGGATGATCATCTCCTTCACCCGCCCGGTGATCGTGACGTAGCCCCGCGCATCCATGCGCCCGAGGTCGCCCGTGTGGAGCCAGCCGTCGGCGTCGATGGCCTCGGCCGTCGCCGGCTCGTTGTCGTGATAGCCCAGCATGACGCTGGGCCCGCGGGCGCAGATTTCGCCGATCTCGTCGACGGCGGCGGTACGGTTGTCGGCAACGCGCCGGATCGAGACGTCGGTTTGTGGAATGGGCTGCCCCACCGTGTTGCAGATATCGTCGATGGTGTCGTCGCTATAGTGCTGGGTGATGAGCGGGCTGTGCTCGGTCTGGCCGTAAACGGTTGAGAACGCGCAACCGAATCTCCGCTGCGCGCGGCGCACCAGCTCCGGCGCCACCATGGCGCCGCCGCTGTTCACCATTTCCAGGGACGAGGTATCGCAGGGCGCGGCTTCGTAGGCGTCGAGCATGGCGAGGATCATCGTCGGCACCCCGAGGGCGATATTGGCCTTCTGGCTTTCGATCAGGCCGACGACGACGTGCGGATCGAACAGGCTGACGAGGACCATCCGGCAGCCGGCCTGGAGCGAGCCCAGGGTCAACATGCCGCACCCGCTGGTATGGAACATCGGCATGGGGTTGATCCAGGTGGTGCTCTCGGTCACACCGCAGCGGCCTGCGTAATAGCGCGCGTTGTTGACCAGCCCGCGATGGCTCAGCACCGCGCCCTTGGGGAAGCCCGTCGTGCCGGAGGTGTATTGAATCTGTGCTGCATCGCCGGGCGCGACGACGGGCAACGTCTGCGCCCCCTCCCCGCCCGCGGCATGGAGGGCCTGTGTATCGTTCATGTCGACGACCTCGCGGATGGCTTCCAGGCCGTCCACGGCAGCGGCGCCGATCTCCGCCATCGGGTTGCCCCGGAACTGCTCGACCAGGAACAACGCGACGGCCCCCGACTGCTCCAGCACGTAACGCAGCTCCCGCACCTGGTAGGCCGGGTTCGCCGTCACCAGCACCAGCCCGGCGAGGGCGCAGGCGTACTCCATCAGCACCCATTCCGGGCTGTTGGGCGCCCAGACGACGACCCGTTCGCCGGGGCGGAAGCGCGACGCCAACGCCACCGCCAGCCGTTCGCTATCCGCAAGCAACGCTGCATAGGTCCAGCGCCGTCCGATCTCGCCGGATTGGCGGACCTCGACCAGCGCCTCCGCTTCCGGACGCCGCGCGGCGGTCTCACGCAGCAGCCCGCCGACGGTGATCTCGCGAACGTCGATGTCCTTCTGCGCCGGGAAGTAAGCCTCGGTGAGCGCGACCTCGTACATGGCTTATCCGGCGGCCCCTCCACCGCCCGGCGCGAGGTTGCGCGGCGCCCGGCTCAGGCATTCCGGTCCGCCTTCCCCGATCGCGTAGGTCTCGCCTAGCGTCATGGCGAGCCCGTCGTCGCTGTTCGCGAGAATGATGTGAACGAACAGCACCATGCCGGGCTCCACGGTTTGCGGATTGCCGGTGTAGAACATGGGGCCATCCATCCAGGACGGGGCGAAGGTCGCGCCCAGGCTGTAGCCGCAGGCGTTGAGGCGATGCTTGCGGTAGCCCGCATTGTCGAGCACCCGGGCGTGGGCATCGAAGACCTCGCCGAAGCGCCGGCCGGGGTGCAGGGTATCCCGGCACGCGTCAAGCGCGTCGCTGCAGGCCCGATGCATGGCCTTGTGCTCGTCGGAGACCGGGCCGACCACGAGGGTGCGCATGAGCGCGGCGTGATAGCGGCGATAGGCGCCGGCGAACTCGAGGGTGAGCTGGTCCTGCTCCGCGAGCCGGCGGCGCCCGGCCTTGTCCCGGCACAAGAGCGCGTCGGGGCCGGAGCTGAGGATGAAGGGGTTGCCGGGATACTCGCCGCCGCCCTTGAAAACCGCGCCCTGCATCGCAGCCAGGATGTCGCCCTCGAACGCGCCCGGCGCGGCCAGCCGCTCGGCTTCCGCCAGGGCGTCGTCGGCGAGTTCGGCCGCGCGGCGCACGTGGGCAAGCTCATCGTCGCTCTTGACGATGCGGAGCGCGGAGACGAGGTCCGACGCATCCTCCAGCGTGCAGAACTCGTCGAACGCCCGCTCGACCCTGAGCCAGTTTGCCGCGGTCAGGCCTTGGGTATCGCGCTCGACGCCGATCAACGTCCCGGCCCCGCCGTGCCCGGTGACCACATCGCGGAGCGCGCCGGCAGGGTCCGCGCCGGCTTCGTCGACCCAGATGCGGATGTCCTCGATGATCGAGGTGTGCTGCGCCTGTCTCAGGTCTGGGGCGCGTGTGAGCAGGGTGATCCGCCCGTCGCTGCCGAGCCAGAGGCATTGGAAGAAGCAGAACCCGAAGGTGTCGTAACCCGTCAGGTAGTACATGCTCTCCTGCTTGAAGAGCAGGATGCCGAAGAGGCCCCGCCCCTTCAGCGCGCGGACCACCGCGTCGCGACGCTGGTCGAACTCGTCCCTCGTGAAGTGGATCGCCATGCGCCGCCGTCCTCCGCCACGCTGCCCCTCTTGCGGCGGACGATAGGGCGCAGCGGCACGGGCGTAAACCGACGAGCCTCTGTAACGCCGGCGGGCTACCCCTGGTCGGCGTTTCCCGATAATGATGGCCTCCCTGCCACGTCCTGCGAATGGGCCGAGTAAGTGGTGATGACCGACCGTTTCGAATTCGACCGGGTGGCCCGTCTTCCGGCGGCGGGCGATAACGTCGCGATCGCGACGCGGCGCCTGGAGGCCGGCACCCGCGTCACAGACGGGACGGGTGAGTTCCGCCTGCCCCACACGATCCTCGAAGGGCATCGCTTCGTCCGCGTGCCGGTCCCGCAAGGCACGCAACTCACCTCCTGGGGGCTCCCCTTCGGCATCGCGACCCGTGCGCTGAAACCCGGCGAATACGTCTGCAACCAGCGGATTCTGACAGCGCTCGCCAATCGCGACATCGACTTCGCGCTGCCCGATGCCGCCAACTTCGTGGACACCATGGAGACCTACTCGCTGGACGAGGCCTGCTTCATGCCGGGCGCGCAGGTCGCGCCTGCCGATGAGGGCGCCACCTTCGAGGGCTTCCGCCGCCCCGGCGGGCGCGGCGTCGGCACCCGGAACTTCGTCGTGGTGCTGGCCACCACGTCGCGCGCCAACGGCTTCGTGCGCGCGGTCGCGGGCCGCGCTGCGGCCAAGGCACCCGCCGGCATCGACGGCGTGGTCGCGGTCACCCATACCGAAGGCGGCGGGGCCGGTCGGCCGAACAACCTGGATCACGTGCTCCGGGTGCTCGCGGGCTTCATGGTGCACCCCAACGTGGGCGCGGTGCTCGCGGCCGACGACGGCGCGGGCGCCTACACCAACGACGATCTACGGCGCTTCATGGCGGACCGCAGCGACCCGCTCGACCACGTGCCGCACGCGTTCTTCCGTATCGAGGGCGGATTCGAGGCGGAGGTTGCGCGCGCGGCTGGACTGATCGAGGGCTGGCTGCCCGAGGTCGCGGCCGCCACGCGCACGCCGGAGCCGGTCGGTACGCTCCGACTCGCGCTGCAGTGCGGCGGCTCGGACGCGTTCTCCGGCGTCTCCGGCAACGCGCTTGCGGGCTGGGTGGCGAAGGAGGTCATCCGGCACGGGGGCGCCGCGAACCTGGCCGAGACCGACGAGCTCATCGGCGCCGAGTCCTACGTGCTGGAGAACGTCCGCGACGCCGCCACCGCTCGCGCGTTCCTGGACAAGATCGAGAACTTCAAGCGCTACGCGGCGAACCACGGGGCCACGGCGGAAGGCAATCCCACGGGCGGGAACAACTTTCGCGGTCTCTACAACATCGCCCTCAAATCCCTCGGTGCCGCGCGCAAGAAGGCGCCGGAGGTCCGGCTCGACCACGTCATCGACTACGGCGCGCCCATGCGCGAGCCGGGCTACTACTTCATGGACAGCCCAGGCAACGACCTGGAGAGCATCGCGGGCCAGGTGGCGGCGGGCTCCAACCTCATCCTCTTCATCACCGGCAACGGCTCGATCACCAACTTCCCCTTCGTGCCGACGCTCAAGTTCGTGACCACCACCGGGCGCTTCGAGCTGCTCGCGAACGAGATGGACGTGAACGCCGGCCGCTACAACGACGGCATGGAGATGGACGCGCTCGGCGCGGAAACCTTCGAACTCGCGCTCGACATCGCGTCCGGGCAGCGCAGCAAGGGGGAGCTTGCCGGCCACGCCCAAGTCTCGATTTGGCGCGACTGGCCGCGCACCGGCAGGGACGGGCTGGAAGAGGCGCGCAGGCGTCCTGTCCCGAGCGGACGGCCTATACCGGTACGGCAGGCGCCGCCGCTCGACCTCGCCTTCGACGCGATGGTCACCGAGGATGGCGTAGCGTCGGATCAGGTCGCGCTGGTGATGCCGACCAGCCTCTGCTCCGGCCAGGTCGCCCGCCTCATCGCCGACGAGCTCGATGCCAACCCACCACCCTGGAGCGACGTGTCGCGCTTCGTGGCACTCGTGCACACCGAGGGCTGCGGCTCGGCCAACGGCGCCGGCCTCTACCTCGATACCCTCACCGGACACCTCGCGCACCGGAGCGTGCGCCACGCGGTGCTGCTGGAGCACGGCTGCGAAATGACCCACAACGACGCGGTGCGGAATCATCTGGCCGCGCACGGCGTCGCGGCGGACCGCTTCGGCTGGGCGAGCGTGCAACTGGACGGCGGCATCGCCAGCGTGCAGGCCAAGGTAACCGGACAGATCGAGGCGATGGCGGCGGCCCGCGCCGCGCCCGCATCCGAGCGGCGGCGCGTCGGTGCAGACGAGATGCGCGTGGGCCTCGCTGCACACGGCCCGCTGCCGGACACGATGGCGGAGGCGTTTGGCCGGCTTGCGACGGGTCTCGTTGCGGCCGGCGCGACCGTGGTCGTGCCCGACAACGAAGGACTGCTCGGCAACGACGGGTTCCGACGTTCCGTCTTCCCCAATGGCATGAAGTCCTCTGCCTCGCTCGCGTTCGGCCGACCGGCGGCAGTAGCAGGATTCCACGTCATGGAGACTCCGACGGAGAACCCGGTGGAGACGTTCACGGGCCTTGGTGCGACCGGGGTCGACTTGATGCTCTGCCACGCAGGCCAGACCCCGCTGCAGGGGCATCCCATGCTCCCCCTCGTCCAGGTCACGTCCGTTCCCGAGGTCGCGGCGCAGTACGGCAGCGACCTGGATCGCGTCCTGGCGCCGGAGCAGAGCATCGAGGGGACGGTCGCCGCGTTGGCTGCGCTGATCGCCGACGTGGCGTCCGGCCGCTATCGGCCGGCGCTCTGGTCGCGCGGGGTCACCGAGTTCCAGCTCACCCGCGGCAGGCTCGGTCTCTCGCTGTAGCGGCCGCGTGGAGACGCGCATGGCAGCCCCGGAAGCGCTCGACGGCCGCTACGACTACATCGTCGTGGGCGCCGGCACGGCCGGATGCGTGCTCGCCAATCGCCTGACCGAAGACCCACGGACCCGCGTGCTGCTGCTCGAAGCCGGCCGCAGCGACGCCTACCACTGGGTCCATATCCCCGTGGGCTATCTCTACTGCATCGGCAACCCCCGCACCGACTGGATGATGAAGACCGCGCCCGAGCCGGGCCTCAACGGGCGCAGCCTGGTCTATCCCCGCGGCAAGGTGCTGGGCGGCTGCACCGCGGTCAACGGCATGATCTACATGCGAGGCCAGGCGGCGGACTACGACCACTGGCGCCAGCTCGGCAACCTCGGCTGGGGCTGGGACGACGTGCTGCCCTACTTCCTCAAGTCGGAGGACCACCACGCCGGGGCGAGCCCGATGCACGGCACCGGCGGCGGTTGGAAGGTCACGACGCAGCGGCTGAGTTGGGAGATCCTGGAAGCGGTGCAAGAGGCCGCCAAGGAGTTCGGCATCGAGCCTCGCGCCGACTTCAACGACGGCGACAACGAGGGCTCGGGCTTCTTCGAGGTGAACCAGCGCAACGGCGTGCGCTGGACCACGGCGAGCGGGTTCCTCAAGCCGGCGATGAAGCGGCCCAACCTGCGGGTCGTCCTCCAGGCCGAGACCGAGCGGCTGATCCTCGAAGGCCGCGCGATGCGCGGCGTGGTTTATCGGCACAAGGGCACCCGGCGCCAAGTGCGCGCCGAAGCCGAGGTGCTGCTGGCCGCAGGCTCGATCAACTCACCCAAGATCCTGGAGCTTTCCGGGATCGGCCAGCCCGTGCGGCTCGCCGGGCTCGGTATCGAGGTGTCGCACGAGAGCCCCGGAGTCGGCGAGAACCTGATGGATCACCTGCAGATCCGCACGGTCTACGGCGTGAGCGGCGCGACGACCCTGAACACGCTCGCGAACAGTTTCTGGGGAAAGGCGGGCATCGTCCTCGAATACGCGTTGCGCCGGAGCGGGCCGATGTCGATGGCGCCGAGCCAGTTCGGCATGTTCACGAAGTCCGACCCCGCGCTCGCCACGCCCGACCTGGAGTATCACGTCCAGCCGCTCTCCACCGACCGGCTGGGCGATCCGCTCCATCCCTACCCCGCCATCACGATGTCGGTCTGCAACCTGCGCCCGGAGAGCCGGGGGAGCTGCCACGTGACCACCACAGACCTCGCCGCGCAGCCCGAGATCAAGCCGAACTATCTCTCGACCGCCCACGACCGCCGCATCGCGGTCAAGTCCGTCGGGCAGGTCCGACAGATCATGGCGGCCAGGGCGCTAAAGCGTTACGCGCCGAAGGAGCTTCTTCCCGGCCCCGAGGTCCGGTCCGACGAGGACCTTGTGAAGGAGGTCGGCAACATCGCGACCACGATCTTCCACCCGGTGGGGACGTGCAAGATGGGCGATGACCCCAACGCGGTGGTGGACTCGGAGCTGCGCGTGCACGGGCTGAAGGGCCTGCGCGTCGTCGATGCCTCGATCATGCCCCGGATCACGTCGGGCAACACCGCCTCGCCGGTCATCATGATCGCGGAGAAGGCCGCCGACATGATCCGCGGAATGTAATGAAGGCTCGCGAGTCCGTCATTGACGGACTCGCGACAGGCCGCGACTGCGGCCCGCCGCCAATGCGGCGCACATCGTGCGCTCCCGCGCGCGTGACCGCGCGACGCGGAGGCGCCGGCCGCAGGCCGGCTGCCGTGAGCGAAAAATCCGGTAGCGTTTCCGTGCGAAACGGAAACGCTACAAGGCGGCGCCACCGTCCAGGTTGATGGCCTGCCCGGTCACATGGGGGGCGTTCACGAGATAGAGCGCGAGCTCCGCCATGTCCTCCTCGGTCTGTGGAACGCCCTGGGGAATGTAGCCCTCGATGAAGCGTGCGTAGGTCTGCTCCGGCGTCTCCCCTGATTCCCCGAAGGCGACGTTGAGCAGCGTCCACATCTGCGTGCCCACGATGCCGGGGCAGATGCAGTTGACCGTGATGCCCTCGCGCGCCACCTCCTTGGCGAGCGCGTTCGAGAAGCCGATGACCGCGAACTTGGACGCGCAATAATGCGAGAGCGTCGCGGTGCCGAACTTGCCCGCGACCGAGGAGATGTTGACGATCCGGCCGCCGTCGCCCTGCGCGCGCATCTGGATGACCGCCGCCTTGTTCACGAGGAACGTACCCTTGGCGTTCACATCCATGATGTTGTCCCACTCCGCCTCGCTCATCTTAGCGATGGGGCGGGCGGTGATCACGCCGGCCGCATTGACCACGACATCGACCCGGCCGAAGCGCTCGACCGCCTGCGCGAACATGGCGTCGACGGCAGAGGCGTCGGAGACATCCGCATCGATGGCGATGGCATCGCCGCCGATCTCCTGCGCCACGGCAAGCGCCGCTGAGTAGCCGCCGATGTGATTCGTTTCGTACTGGTTCTCGGCACTCGGCGCGTGTTCCAGCCCGTTGAGGGCGAGCTTCATGCCCTCGCGCGCGAACAGCAACGCAACGCCCTTGCCGATTCCGGTGCCGCCACCGGTGATGAGTGCCACCTTCCCCGCTACGTCGGACATGGTCCTCAAACTCCGTCTTCGATCCACGCGATAGTGCCACGCATCATCCCGCAACGCTGCCGTTGACTGGGCAAAGTCCTGTGGCATACTCCCGGCGGCGCGCGGGCCGGCGAGAGCCGAACGAGGCCGCGCGCCGTTTTGTCACATCCCATCGTCGTGAGCGAAATGAAAACCTTCTCGGCAACGCCTGCCACTATCGAGAAGAAGTGGATGCTGGTGGACGCGGAGGACCTCGTCCTCGGCCGGCTCGCCAGCATCGTCGCGAGCCGTCTGCGCGGCAAGCACAAGCCGAGCTACACCCCGCATATGGATTGCGGCGACAACATCATCATCGTCAATGCCGGGAAGGTCCGGCTCACCGGGCGCAAGCGGGAAGACAAGCTCTATCACCACCACACCGGGTATCCCGGCGGCCTCAAGACCCGCACGGCGGCCCGCATCCTCGGTGGCAAGAAGCCCGAGGAGGTGGTGATCAAGGCGGTGCAGCGGATGATCCCCAAGGGCCCCTTGGGGCGCCGGCAAATGGCGAACCTCAAGGTCTATCCCGGCCCGGACCATCCGCACGAGGCGCAGCAGCCGGAGCCCCTCGATATCGCCGCGATGAATCCGAAGAACGCGAGGAGCACGCTCCGTGGTTGACGAGCCGAAGACTCTGACCAGCCTTGCCGAGCTCGGTGAGGTCGCCCGGCCCGACGCTGACATCGAGCCGGAGCCGCAGATCGACCGGCTCGGCCGCACCTACTCGACCGGCAAGCGCAAGGACGCGGTTGCGCGCGTGTGGCTGCGGCCCGGCATCGGCACGATCACGGTGAACAAGCGCCCGGTGGAGGACTACTTCGCCCGCCCGGCGCTTCGGATGATCATCAACCAGCCGGCGGAGCTGGTCGGGCGCCGCACGCAGTACGACGTCATCTGCACGGTCAAGGGCGGCGGCCTCTCGGGTCAGGCGGGGGCGCTGCGTCATGGCATCAGCCGGGCGCTCGCGGCGCGCGAGCCGGAGCTGCGCAAGATGCTCAAGTCCGGCGGCTTCCTCACCCGCGACAGCCGCGTCGTGGAGCGCAAGAAGTACGGCAAGCGCAAGGCCCGCCGCAGCTTCCAGTTCTCCAAACGCTGAGTTGGGCGTCGCCGGCGCGCCTTTACCTCCGGTTTTCGCGATCGAAATAGGCTTCCCATGAGCCCCTCCTCCTCAGGCACGGGCAACACCGCGCGCGTCGGCGTGCTCGGCGCGAGCGGCTATACCGGCGGCGAGCTGCTGCGCCTGCTGGCGCATCACGACGGCTTCTCGGTCGGCCTGCTGACCGCCGAGCGCCGCGCGGGCCAGAGCCTGGGCGCAGTCTTTCCCCATCTCGACGGCGCGGGCTATCCCGACCTTGTCAAGATCGAGGACGCCGCATGGGATGCGCTCGACGCGGTCTTCTGCTGCCTGCCTCACGGCACCACGCAGGAGGTTATTGCCGCCCTCCCCGAGCACCTGAAGGTTGTGGATCTCTCGGCCGACTTCCGGCTCGCCGACCCCGAGGTCTATGCCGCATGGTACGGGCGGGCGCACGGCGCCGTCGCGCTTCAGGCCGAGGCGGTCTACGGACTCACCGAGCTCGCGCGTGAGGAGGTCCGCAGCGCCCGCCTTGTGGCGAACCCCGGCTGCTACCCGACCTCCGCGCAGCTGCCGCTGGCGCCGCTACTCGAAGACGGGTTGATCGAGAGCGACGACATCATCATCGACGCCAAGTCGGGGGTCTCCGGCGCCGGGCGCGAGGCCAAGCAGGCGAGCCTCTTCGCGGAAGTCGGCGAGGGCGTGCACGCCTACGGCATCGCCGCCCACCGCCACGCGCCCGAGATCGAGCAAGGGCTCTCGGCCGCGACCGGCGCGCCGGTCCGGGTTAACTTCACGCCTCACCTCATGCCGATGAACCGCGGCATTCTGGCGACGATCTACGTGCGCAGCCGGGCGGGCGCCGATGGCCTGCGCGAAGCCCTCGCCCGGCGCTACGCGGACGAGCCGTTCGTGCGCGTGCTGCCTGCGGGCATGGCGCCGGCGACGCGCCACGTGCGGGGCTCCAACCACTGCCTCATCGGGGTCTTCGACGACCGGATCGAGGGGCGCGCCATCCTGATCTCGGCCATCGACAATCTGGTCAAGGGCGCTTCGGGCCAGGCGATCCAGAACATGAACCTGATGCACGCCCTGCCGGAGACGACCGGGCTCGAGCAGGCGCCGCTCTTTCCGTAGCGAGACGGGAGCCTATGTCCGCCGGCCTGCTGCTCCCTTATCGCCACCGCTGGCCTCAGGTGGCGCCGAGCGCCTTCGTCGCCGCCGGCAGCACCGTGATCGGCGACGTCGTCCTCGGGGAGCAGTCGAGCATCTGGTTCAACTGTGTCCTGCGCGGCGACGTGAACTACATCCGCATGGGCGCGCGCAGCAACGTTCAGGACGGCACGATCATCCATACGGCCACGGCGGACGGCCCCACGCTCATCGGCGACGACGTGGTGGTGGGTCACATGTGCCTGCTGCACGCCTGCATCCTGGAAGACGCCTGCATGATCGGCATGGGCGCCACCGTGATGGATTTCGCGGTGGTGGAGAGCGGCGCGTGGGTCGCCGCCGGCGCGCTGGTGACGCCGGGCAAGCGGGTCAAGAGCGGCGAGATGTGGATGGGCAGGCCCGCGAAGGCGGTGCGCATGGTGAGCAACGCGGAGTGCGAGACCATCACCACCATCGCCCGGCGCTACGCCAACCGTGCCGGCGAGTACCGGGCCTCCTCGGGCCCGCCGCAGCGCGCGTCGGCAGCTACGACGCCAGGACGTAGGCGCCCGGCGCGTCCTCGATCGGCCTGAGCGCGCCGTCGCCGGGGACGCGCGCCGGCACCTTCTTGCCGCCTGAGCGGCGGCGTTGCCAGGCGTGCCAGTCGTTCCACCAAGAGCCCTCGTGGTGTTCGGCTGCGGCGAGCCAGGCATCGGCATCCTGCGACTCGCCGACCGGCCCGGTCCAGTAGCCGTACTTGCCGGCCTCGGGCGGGTTGATGATACCGGCGATATGGCCGGAGGCGCCGAGCACGAAGCGGCGCTGCCCCCGATAGAGCCCGCACGCGGCGAAGCAGGACTGCCACGGCGCGATGTGGTCCTCCCGCGTCGCCACGATATAGGTCGGGATGTCGATGCGGCCGAGGTCGATGGGCACGCCGGCGAGGCTCATGCCCTCCGGCCGGGCCAGCAGGTTCTCCTGATACATCTTGCGCAGGTAGAAGCCGTGCATCGCCGCCGGCATCCGGGTCGAATCCGCGTTCCAGAAGAGCAGGTCGAAGGGCAGCGGCTCGCGGCCGAGCAGGTAGTTGTTGACCACGAAGGACCAGATCAGATCGTTGGCGCGCAGCATGTTGAAGGTCGTCGCCATGTGCCGGCCGTCGAGATAACCCGTTTCAGCCATCATGGCCTCGAGCGACTCGAGCTGGGCATCGTCGATAAAGACGCCGAGCTCGCCGGGCTCGGCGAAATCGACGAGGGAGGCAAAGAAGGTGGCGCTCCTGATCCGCTTCTCGCCCCGCGCCGCGAGGTAGGCCAGCGTCGCGGCAGTGAGCGTGCCGCCCAGGCAGTAGCCGATCGCCGCGACATCGCGCTCGCCCGTCGCCTGCTCGATCGCATCGAGCGCGGCCAGCGGGCCGTCCACCATGTAGTCCTCGAAGGTCTTCTCGGCGAGGCGCTCGTCCGGATTGATCCACGAGATCATGAAGACCGAATAGCCCTTCGATACCGCCCACCTGACGAACGAGTTCTTCGGCCGCAGGTCGAGCACGTAGTACTTGTTGATCCAGGGCGGCACGACGAGGAGTGGCCGGCGAAACATCGTCTCGGTGCTCGGCGCATACTGGATCAGCTGCATCAGGTCGTTCTGGAAGACGACCTTTCCGGGCGTCGTGGCGATGGTCTCGCCCAGGACGAAATGGTCCTCGTCCGACATGCGCGGCGCGAACCGACCCTCGTTGCGCTCCAGGTCGTCGAGCACGTTGCGCAGGCCCTTTAACAAGTTTTCGCCCCTGGTCTCGGCAGTCTCCTTGAGTGCTGCGGGGTTGGTGGCGAGGAAATTGGTGGGCGCCAGCGCATCGACGAATTGGCGCGTGTAGAAGGCGAGCTTGGCAGCATCCTTCTCGTCGAGGCCGCGCAGGTTCCCCACCGCCGACTGCATGCAGCCGGCGGTCAGCAGGTACGATTGCTTCAGGTGATCGAAGACCCAGCTCTCGGTCCAGGCAGGATCGCGAAAGCGTCGGTCGTCTGGCGCGGGCTCGGCCACCGGCTCGGCGGGCTCTTCGCCCTGCAGGCGCTGCGCACCCTGCTGCCACAGCCTGAGATAGCCGTCCCACCACTTCATCTGGGCGTCGATCAGCGGCGACGGATCGTCGGCCAGGCTCCGCGCCATCGCCCCCAGGGCGGCGCTGAGGTTGAGCGGGTCGGATGCCGCCCCGGCACCCGTCGCGCCCTGCCCGCTCAGGAATCGCGCCGCGATCCGCTGGCTTTGCTCCGCAATGGCGGCGAGTTGGTCGGCCATGTCGTGTTCCGTCGCGTCTGCGGCGGGCGGGTCGTCGGGCATCGCAAGCCGTGTCCGTGCGGGGTGGGTTGGCAGGCGCACCTGTCGGCCGCCGCCCGCCAATGCGAATGATCTGAATTGCGTATATGCTACCCGCGAGTCGGACGGTTCTCAACGCTGGCGGTTGCAGGGCATCGCCAGCCAACCAGGAGAATTCCCCATGCACGATTCCCAGGGCCATCAGGCGACCACACCCACTCTCAGGCGGCAGCGGATGCGGCCACTCGCGCTCCTCGCGATCGGGCCGCTTGCTCTCGGCCTCGTCGTGACCGGATGCACGGCGGTCGAGGACACGACCGATTACATCGGCGACCTCTTCAGTTATGTCGAGGACGACGACGAGATCTTCGGCAGCGATGACGTCTCCAGCGGTGACGAGCCCTACCGCTCCGTCAGCGAAGTGCCGAGCGAGGCGCCCGCCGTTTCGAGTGCGGAAGAGCGTGTCGAGCTGACCGCCGGCCTGGTAGCGGACCGCGAGAAGGCGCAACACACGGCCGAGGAACTTCGTGCGCGGGTGGAGTCGGAAGAGCCGATGACGCAGGTTCGCGCCGTGTATCAGCCGGCGGAGGAAACCGAGTAGCCTGCAGCGGCGAACGGCGGATGATCCTGCTGGGCGTCTTGCTCGACCGTACCAACGGCGCACCGGCAGCCGCCGGCGTGTCGTGCCCCTCGTCTCACGACCGGCCCGCCGAGATCCCTCCCCTGTCGTGACCCATCGCCCCCACTGTGTGCCGGGCGGTCGAGGATCGGCCGGCCGCGTTGACTCGACGCCACAGACCAACCTGAAAGAAGTACATCTTCATGCCTGAACCGCTACGTATCGGCGTCGCCGGGCTGGGTACGGTCGGCTGCGGCGTGCTCGCGCTGCTGCGCGACAACGCCGCGCTGCTGGAGCAACGCACGGGCCGGCCGATCGAGGCGGTTGCGGTCTCGTCACGCGACAAGGGCAAGGATCGCGGGGTCTCGCTCGACGGTCTCGACTGGTGCGACGACGCCCGGGCGCTCGCCGCCCACCCGGATGTCGATGTCGTGGTCGAGCTGATCGGCGGGTCGGAAGGGATCGCGCGGGCGCTCTCCGAGGCCGCCTTCGCCAACGGCAAGCACCTGGTGACCGCGAACAAGGCCCTGCTCGCCCACCACGGCGCGGCGCTCGCGGACGCGGCCCAGCAGGCGGACCGCCACCTCGGCTACGAGGCCGCAGTCGCCGGCGGCATCCCCATCGTCAAAGCGCTGCGCGAGGGCCTCGCCGGCAATCGGATCGGCGGCGTCTACGGCATCCTGAACGGCACCTGCAACTACATCATGACGGCGATGCACGAGTCGGTGCCGGCCGGCCAGGCGCGGGAGTTCGACTCCGTGCTGCAGGAGGCGCAGGATCTCGGCTACGCGGAGGCCGACCCTTCGACCGACATCGACGGTATCGACGCGGCCCACAAGCTCGCGATCCTCACCAGCGTCGTCTTCGGCTGCCCGGTCGACTTCGACGCCGTGCACGTCGAGGGCATTCGCCACGTCAGCGCGCTCGACATCGGCTTCGCCATCGAGCTCGGCTACCGGGTCAAGCTCCTGGGAATCGCCCGCGCCGACGAGGCTGCGATCACACAGCGCGTGCACCCCTGCATGATCCGCGAGACCGCGCCCATCGCCCGCGTCGACGGCGTCTTCAACGCCGTGGTAGCGGAGGGCGACCGGATCGGCAGCGCGCTGTTCGAAGGCCCTGGCGCAGGCGCCGGCCCGACTGCATCGGCCGTGGTCGCCGACCTCGTCGACATCGCGCGCGGGCAGATCATGCCGGCCTTCCCCGCCGCGTCGGCAGGCACGGCACGGCCAGCGGCGAAGCCCATGGACCACCACGTCGGTGCCTACTACATTCGCCTGATGGTGGTGGACAAGCCGGGTGTGATTGCCGGCATCGCCGCCTGCCTGCGCGACGAGCAGGTCTCCGTGGAAGCCATGCTGCAGCGTGGTCGCAACCCCGGCGAGCTGGTGCCCGTGGTGCTCACCACCCACGAGGCGCAGGAAGCGGCGGTCGTGAACGCGCTCGCCGCGATCGACCGCCTCGACACGGTGCTGGAGCCGCCGCGCATGATCCGGATCGAAGCGTTCTAGGGGGCGTCCATGACAGAGGAGGCGATCTCCCTCGACCGCAACCTGGCGCTGGACACGGTGCGCGTGACCGAGGCCGCGGCCCGCGCGGCGGCCAGGCTGATCGGCCGCGGCGACGAGATGGCCGCCGATCAGGCCGCCGTCGATGCCATGCGACGCGGTCTCAATGCGCTCGATATCGACGGCACGGTGGTGATCGGCGAAGGCGAGCGGGACGAGGCGCCGATGCTCTTCATCGGTGAGACCGTCGGCACCGGCAAGGGGCCCAGCCTGGATGTCGCGCTCGACCCACTCGAAGGCACAACCATCTGCGCCACCGGCGGCCCCAACGCGCTCGCCGTGCTCGCGATGGCGGAGAAAGGCGGCTTCCTCGCCGCGCCCGACACCTACATGGACAAGATCGCCGTCGGCGACGGACTGCCGGACGAGCTGGTCGACCTCGACGACCCGCCGGCCACGACACTGGCCAAGCTCGCGCAGGCGAAGGACTGCGATGTCAACGAGCTGACCGTCCTGATCCTGGACCGGCCCCGGCACGAGGAGCTGATCGCCAAGGTGCGCGAGACCAGCGCGCGCATCCAGTTGATCCGGGACGGCGACGTCGCGGGCGTGATCGCGACCACGCGGCTCAACCGCACCGTCGACATCTACATGGGGATCGGCGGCGCGCCCGAGGGCGTGCTCGCCGCCGCGGCGCTTCGCTGCATCGGCGGCCAGATGATGGGCCGGCTGGTCTTCCGCAACGACGACGAGAAGGCACGCGCGCGGGCGATGGGCGTCACTGATCTCAAGCGCAAGTACAGCCTGCACGAGCTTGCTGGCGGCGAGGTGATGTTCTGCGCGACCGGCGTGACCGACGGTGCGATGCTGCGCGGCGTCTCGCGGCTCCCCAACGGCGCGCGCACCAGCTCGGTGGTCATGCGCTCGCGCACCGGCACCGTGCGGATGATCGAAGCCGAGCACGATTTTTCCCGCGCGCCCGAGCGCATCGGCGCGTGATGTGACTCCGCTGCGCCTCCCCCACCTCTCCCTGTCCCTCTCCCCCCAAAGGGCGGAGAGGGGACGTAGACGACAATCGCCTGTTCTCCCTCTCCTCCCCCTGGGGGAGGAGAGGGTCGGGGTGAGGTGGGGGCACGTCCTCCCAACCTCCACCGTGTAGAGCGAAGTGATGAACGACGGGGCGGCGATGCTCGGGGTCGAGCGATCGCTGCTCGGCAAGCGCTGGCGCGCGAGGCTGGACGATTCGATGGCCGGCCTCTCGCTTGCCCAGGCCATCGAGGTGCCGGAGCTGGTCGGGCGCGTGCTCGCGGCCCGCGGCATCGCGGCAGAAGACGCGCCGGATTACCTCGACCCGACGCTGCGCCGGCTCCTGCCCGATCCGCTCCACCTTAAGGACATGGAGCGGGCCATCGCGCGGCTCGCAGGCGCGCTGGAGGCGGGCGAGAAAATTGCGATCTTCGGCGATTACGACGTGGACGGCGCGACCTCGGCCGCGCTCCTCAGCCGCTTCTTTGAGGCCGTCGCCGACGCGCCCACCATCTACATCCCCGACCGCTTGCGCGAAGGCTACGGCCCGAACGCCACCGCCATGCGCATGCTGGCAGCGCAGGAGGTGCGCGTGGTCGTCACGGTGGATTGCGGGATCAGCGCCTTCGACGCACTCGAAGACGCCGCCGACGCCGGGCTCGACGTGATCGTGGTCGACCACCACGTGGCCGAAGCGCGGCTGCCACGGGCGTGCGCCGTGATCGACCCAAACCGGCTGGACGACGCGAGCCCGCACCGCCAGCTCGCCGCCGTGGGCGTGGCCTTCCTGCTCGTGGTTGGGCTCAACCGGCACCTGCGCGAGTCGGGCTGGTACCGCGAACGGGAAGAGCCGGACCTCTTGCAATGGCTCGATCTGGTGGCGCTCGGCACCGTCTGCGACGTGGTGCCGCTCACCGGCGTCAACCGCGCCTTCGTGCGCCAGGGACTCACGATGATGCGCCAGCGCCGCAACGTCGGGCTCAGGGCGCTCGGCGACGTCGCAGGGCTGGAGGAGCCGCCGGGGGTCTATCACCTGGGCTTCATCCTCGGGCCGCGCGTCAACGCCGGCGGCCGGGTGGGCGAGGCCAGCCTGGGCGCGCGCCTCATGACCACCGAGGATGACGACAAGGCACGCGAGATCGCGCAGCAACTCGACGCGTTCAACCGCGAGCGTCAAGCGATCGAGCAGGCGGTGCTGGAGGAGGCCATCGAGCAGGTCGAGACGGCAAGCGGCGGCGCGTTTGCGTCGGCGCCCCTGGTCCTCACCCACGATGAGCGCTGGCACGCCGGCGTCATCGGCATCGTCGCGAGCCGGCTGAAAGAGCGCTACAACCGGCCGGCGGTCGTCGTCGCCTGGGAGGATGGCGCGGACGGCGTCGGCAAGGCGTCGTGCCGCTCGGTGCCGGGCGTCGATATCGGCGCCGCAATCACCGCCGCGCGACAGGCGGGCCTGCTGGTCAACGGCGGCGGCCACCCGATGGCGGCGGGCTTCACCGTGGAGCGTGCGAAGATTTCACCGCTGGAGGAATTCCTACATCAGCGCCTGGGCGCGGACGCGGACGAAGCCGAGCGCGCCCCGACCCTCGGGCTCGACGGCGCGCTCGGCGTCGAAGGCGCCACCGCGGACCTGCTGGAAATGCTGGAGGCCGCCGGCCCCTATGGCGCGGGAAATCCGGAGCCCCGCTTCGCGGTCGCCGGCGCCCAGTTGCTGCGCGCCGATATCGTGGGCCGGGGCCACGTGCGCTGCCAGCTTGCGGGCCGCTCGGGCAAGCGGCTCAAGGGCATCGCCTTCCGCGCCGCCGACAACGCCCTGGGCCACGCGCTGCTGGCGGGCGCGGAGCACCCGTTCCATCTGGCGGGCCGGCTCCGCCTCGACCGCCGCCGGGGCGCCCGCGCCGTCGAGCTGCACATTGACGACGGCGCTCCGGCGCTCCCGCCATCCGATCCTTGATCGCCCCTTGATTTCGAGGCACCCAGCGCGCTACATGGCGCGGCCCATGGCAGTGACCCCTTCGTCTAGAGGTTAGGACACCACTCTTTCAAGGTGGAGACACGGGTTCAATTCCCGTAGGGGTCACCAACTATTTTCATTCTCTTTTACTTTTCAGCGGGTTAGAAGTCCCGTTTGACCAACCTTCCGGAAAGGCTGGTCAATTCTGTTCCTGATCCGCCCCTAATTTCGCCACACCGAGTTTGTGTGTAACCCTCCAGCGTTGATCGGCACGTGGATTGACGCTGATCGGCATTGTAATTCATTGAGAAGGCGGGATTTTGCGCGGCCAAACTTGCTCTGCTGACAACAGGGCTCCGCCTCCCCGCTACGAAATCGAGGAAGGTAACCATGCGCGTCTTCAGTGCCGAAGAGACCCGAAACCTGTTGCCGTTCGATGCGCTGATCGAGGCGCTGCGGGAGATGTTCCGGGCCGGCGCCGCTGCCCCCTTGCGGCATCACCACGCCATCGCGCTCGACGGGCAGCCGGACGCGGCGCTGCTCCTGATGCCCGCGTGGAACCCGGCGGGCCTGGGCGGGGTCAAGATCGTGAACGTCAATCCGGGCAACGCGGCCGCCGGAATCCCCTCGGTGTCGTCCTCCTATCTTCTCTTCGATGCGAAGACCGGGCGGCACCTGGCGACGCTGGACGGCGGCGAACTCACCGACCGGCGCACCGCCGCCACCGCCGCACTGGCGGCGAGCTACCTGGCGCGCGCGGATGCACGCCGGCTGCTGATGATCGGCGCCGGACGCGTCGCCGCCAACCTGGCCGACGCGTTTCGGGCCGTGCGTCCGATCGAGGACGTCACGGTCTGGAACATCAATGCGGAAAATGCCGAAAGGCTGGCGCGAAGGCTGAACGGCGCGGGGTTTCGCGCCGCGGCCGCGACGGACCTCGAGGCTGCGGTCGCTGACGCCGACATCATCAGCTGTGCGACGCTGGCAATCGATCCGCTGATCGCAGGCGCGTGGCTCAGGCCTGGACAGCATCTCGACCTGATCGGGAGCTTCAGGCCCCACATGCGTGAGGCCGACGACGCGGCGGTGCGCCGCGCGCGCGTCTACATCGATACGGAGGGAGCCTTGAAGGAGAGCGGCGACATCATCGGGCCGATCAGGTCCGGCGCGCTGACGGAGGAGCGGATCGCGGGCGACCTGACGGGCCTCTGCCGGGGAACCGTCGCCGGCCGCGGCGACGAACAGGAAATCACGCTCTTCAAGTCCTCCGGCTCCGCGCTTGCCGATCTCGGGGCTGCGACACTCGCCCACGCGAATTTTGAGGAAGACGCATGAGCCGCGGGGGTCAAATCGGTCGCCTGCAGAGGCATTATGCCGTATCCGTCTCCGCCAACTGGCGAGTGACGTTCCGGTTCGAGGACAGACACGCCGTGGATGTCGACTACCTGGACTACCACTAGGGGACCCTAAGATGGCCATGAAGAACCCCGTCCATCCCGGTGCCATCGTTCGCGAAGACTGCCTGAAGCCGTTGGGTCTCACCGTCACCGAAGGCGCGAGGCGGCTCGGCGTCGGGCGCCAGACACTTTCCAACCTTGTGAACGAAAAGGCGTCGGTCTCCATCGAGATGGCCTATCGCCTATCGAAGGCCTTCGGCTCGACGCCGGAGGCATGGCTTGGCATGCAGTTGGCCTTCGATCTGGCGCAGTCCCGCCACCTCGAGCAGACGATACAGGTTGAGCGAGTCGAAGCCGCGTAGCGCAACTGTTGCCGCTCGTCCTCTGAAGCCAGGAGCCGGCGTCTCGGTTCGAGGTCGCACAGCGTACAGTCGTCGCGCCGGCTCAGACCGTAGGGGTCACCAGCGTCAGCCGCCCTCCCCGTCGCGCCGCGACCGCTTGACGATGAGGTCGAGCCAGGCGTCGCCCACGCGGTAACAGAAATCGTGCGAGGCGAAGTGGTGGAGCTGCAACTGATGCGGCAGCGCGTCCGGCAGCGTGGGATAATGGGTGGGCACGATCTCGTCGGAGATCGAGACCCAGTGCGTCATCATCTCCGGCGTCACCTCGAAGTGGGGCTGGAAGGAATAGGTCGCGGCCCCGATGCGGAAGGCCTGGTTGGGCACCTCCTCGCCCACCATGAGCCGGGTGGCGCCCTCGGGAATGTCGAAGGTCTGGCTGTGGAACTCGGCGAGGTGGACGGGATTGTCGAAACCCTGGCCGAGCAGCGGGTCGCTTTCCGCCGCCTGCGTCAGACGGATCGGCACGAAGCCCACCTCGGGCACATCCACGTCGTAGCAGCGCCCGCCGAAGGCGCGGGCGACGATCTGCGAGCCGAGGCAGACGCCGAGCACCGGCTTCTCCGCCTCGGTGAAGCGCCGCACCAGCGCCGCCGCATCCTCGAGCCAGGGGTGCTCCTCCACGTGGCCCGCGTGCATGGCGCCGCCCATGAGGAGGAAGCCGTCGTAACCCGAGGCGTCCTCGGGCAGCCGGTGATCGGCATTGAGGTGCGGCATACAGGCCTCGAAGCGGACGCCGCGGCGCGCCGCCGGCTCCTCCAGGTAGCCCGGCCCGGAGTTATCGTGATTCTGCAGGAGAAGGATTCGCACCGGCGTTCAGCCTCCGCGCCAGAAGCGCTTGAAACTCTCCACCGTGACATCGGGGTCGCGGCAGAAATCGATGATCGCCTGCTCCTTCTCGGTGACCGCGACCGCCGCCTCCAGGATTTGCGGAACCAGATCGGGCGGGACGACGACGGCGCCGTTGACGTCGGCATGGATGACGGTGTCGGTGCGCGCATAGAGCCCGGCAACGTTGACCTCGCAGTCGAAATCCGCCCGGTGATAGTCGGCGCGGTTGGGCCGGATGCCGCCGTGCAGAACCTGGAAGCCCTCGGTCATGCCGGCCACGTCGCGAACGGCGCCGTTGGTGACGAGGCCGATACAGCCGAGCGCGCTGTGCATGAAGCTCATCACCTCGCCGAAGAGGGCGTTGGTGGCGGCGTGGGGCGTGTCGCCGTCCTGCACCACGACGATGCGGGGCTCGGGCCCGGCAGCAACGTAGTCGAACCAGGCGAGGTCCTGCGCCTTCTCGGCCTCGGCGTCGAGGCCGCCGGGCTCCAGCGTGCGGTAGAGCGTGGTGCGCGCGAAGCCCACCATCGGCGGCAGGTCGGGGCGCGCGCACTGGAGCGTCGCCTTGGTCGAGCGCCCCGCCGCCTGCGGCGCGATCGCGAGCAGCGCGTTGCAGATGGTGGGCGTGTCGTAGCGGCCGAGCGCCGCGAGGTCGATGTCGTGAACGGTCATGCGATCCTCCCCGCCCCCTCTTAGCGGCCGCGTGGCGCGGTGACAATGCGTGCGGCCTTGCGCGCGGCGCGACCCGCCGCCACCATCGAGCAAACCAAGGGGTGACGCGCATGAGCATCAAGATCGAGTGCATCCTCGACTGCGGGAACCACCTGGGCGAAGGCCCGGTGTGGGACGTGGACGAAGGCCGGCTCTACTGGGTGGACGGCACCGGGCGCCGGGTCGGCAAGCCCGAGCTTTGGCGCATGGACCCGCGCACGGGCAAGGTCGAGAACTGGACCCTCGGCGAGCATGATGTCGGCGCGATGGCGCTGCGTGCCGGCGGTGGCGCGGTGATGGCGCTCGACGACGGCTTCTACTTCTTCGACTACGACAAGGCGGAGATGGAGCTGATCACCAAGGTCGATGCCGAGCAACCGCGCACCCGGCTCAACGACGGCAAGTGCGACCGGCGCGGGCGCTTCTTCGCAGGCGGGATGGACGACAAGGAGGAGCTCACCATCTGCGGCCTCTGGCGGCTCGACCCCGACCTCAGCGTCACCAAGGTGGATGGCGGCATCATCTGCACCAACGGCCCGTGCTGGAGCCCGGACGACAACACCTTCTACCTGGCCGACAGCTTCCAGGAGGAGTTCTGGGCCTACGACTACGACATCGAGACCGGCACGCTCTCCAACAAGCGGGTGTTCGCCTCGACCAAGGACGATGCCGGCGTCGCCGACGGCTCGACGGTGGACGAGGAAGGCTGCCTCTGGAACGCGCAGGTGATCGGCGGCGAGCTGGTGCGCTATGCGCCGGACGGCTCGGTGGAGCGCCGCATCGGGATGCCGGTGAAGAACGTCACCAGCGTGATGTTCGGCGGCGACAACCTCGACGTGCTCTACGTCACCTCCATGGCCCGAGTGCAGCATCCGGCGGTGCACGACATGTTCCAGGTGGAGGCCAAGCCGCAGTTCCTCGCCGGCGGCCTGTTCGCGGTGACCGGCCTCGGCATCAGGGGCATCCCCGAGCCCCGTTTCGCGGGGTGAGCAGTCCAGCCATGCACATCCCCGAGGAAACTTCCGACCAGTCGAGCGCTTCCGAAGGCGCGGCCGTCGAGACTGCTTTACAGGGCGATCCCTTACGGATGCGCAAGAGGCCCTACGACCTCGCCGACCTGTTGAGCCGCATTACCGACGACAACTTGCATCCCGAGCAAGACACCGGCGATCCACAGGGCAATGAGCAATGGTAGAGATACGGTTATTCCCGAACACGGGACTCGCCGTGTGGCCTGCCTTATCGTCGCAGGCCAGTCGCAATCAGACCCGAAATCGCTGCCTCAAGTCTTTCGAATAAAATTGTCGGCGTAGGACTTGGGGCGGATGGGGCGCGACTGCGGCTCGTCCACGACGTAAGCGAGGCCCTTGCGCTTGGCGTAAGCAATCGCCTGCTGCTTGGTCGCGAAGCTCAGCTTGACCTGCTGGGTGGTGTCGTCGGAGCCGGTCCAGCCCATGAGGCTGTCCACCGCGCGGTTGCCGCGCGGCGCGTGCTCAAGCACCCAGCGGTTGGTCTTCGCCCGGCCCGACTGAGTCGCCGTCTTCGCCGGCCTGTAGATGCGCACGTCCATCGCCCGGCCTCATAGCGCGGCCACACGACGACGGCAAGCCTCGGTCAGTTCATTTCCCTCAGTCGGCGGGCGCTCGCTCCGCTCGCTTGCCTACGCGCTTACGCGCGCGGCGCAGTCGCGCCGTCCGGGCCTACGGCCCGGGGCGGAAGCCGCCTACGCCGAGGCGCTGGGCCGCGCGCCGACCTCGGCGAACCAGCGGGCCACGTTAGCGCAGTCCTCGGGAATTTCGATCTCGGCGCGCTTGGAGAAGTCGATCGTTATGAACGCCGTGATGTCGGCGATGGAGAACCTGTCGCCCGCGAGATGGCTGCTTTCCGCGAGCCTGCCGTCGAGCTTGGCGAAGAAGCGCCCCATCAACTGCCTGCCGCGCTCGGCCAGTGCCGGGATCTGGGGAACCCCGCCGGTCACACCGGCCACCCCGCGGCCCTCGAACATCGGCGCGCTGTTCCGCAGCGCGTCGACGGCCGCGAGATAGCCCTCCAGCTCCGCCTGCCGGTTCCACATCTCGATGACCGCCCTCTCCTTGGCGTCGCGGCCCATCAGGTTGGGCTCCGGATGGGTCTCCTCCAGATAGCGGCAGATCGCCACCGATTCGCCGAGGCTGGTGCCGTCGTCGAGCACCAGCGTCGGCACCACGCAGTTGGGGTTCACGGCGCGGTACTCGTCGGTGAACTGCTGCCGCTCGCGGGTGTTGATCTGGACGGAGGGGATCTCGATCCCCTTTTCGGCGATGAACATGCGCACCCGGCGCGGACCGGGCGCGAGCGAAAACTCGTAGAGCTTCATCTGGTGGTTCTCCCTGGTTGGCCGCCGCCGCTCAGAGCGTCTTCCAGTCCACGGATTGCTCCCAGGCGTGGGCGGCGCGGTAGATGGTCGCTTCGTCGAAGTGCCTGCCGATCAGCTGGAGGCCGACCGGCAGGCCGTCGTTCAGGCCGCATGGAATGGTGAGCGCCGGGTGGCCGGTGATGTTGTGGCAGGCGGTGTTGGTCAGCATCTCGTGGGCGCGCTGGATGTAGAGGTCGATTGGCGCGTCCGCCGGCGCAAGGGGCGTCGCCACGATGGGCAGCGTCGGCATGACCAGCACGTCGCAGTCGCCGAGCGCCCGGTCGTAGGCCGCGCGGATGCGGCGGGCGATGTTCTGCGCCTTGCCGTAGTAGCGCCCGCCGTACTGGTTCAGCATGTATTGGCCGAGCAGGATCGCGTACTTGAGCGTGTGCGGGAACTCGTCCGCCCGCTCGCGCCAGCGGGCGTAGCGGTCAATCAGGCTGGTGACGAAGAGGCCCTTCCAGTTGGTGCCGAAGCCGTTGCCGTTGATCATGAAGTCGACCGTGCCCTCGAGCCCGATGGGGGTCCAGACCGCGCCGCTGACCAGATGCTCCGGGATGCTGATCTCGCGCAGGGTGGCGCCGATCGCCTCGTATTGAGCGATGGCGGCGCGGACGGTCTCGTCCACGGCGGGCTCCGAGTTGGGGTGGCCGAAGCCTTCGGTCACGACGCCGACGGTCATCCCGTCTGCGCCCCGGCCGAGCGCGGCCGTGTAGGACGGGACCTCCGGCACGCCGATCTGGCGCGGGTCGAGCCCGTCGCTGCCGGCGATCGCCTCCAGCAGCAGCGCGTTGTTGGCGACGGTGTCCGTCATTGGCCCGACGTGATCGATGGTGAGCTCGATGGGCATCACGCCGGTATAGGGCACGAGGCCGTGCGTCGGCTTGAGTCCGACGATGCCGCACATGGACGCCGGGATCCGGATCGAGCCGCCCTGGTCGCCGCCGATCGCCATCTCCACGTTGCCGGCCGCGACCACCGCGCCGGAGCCAGACGAGGAGCCGCCGGAAGTGTAGCCGTGCTTCCAGGGGTTGTGGACGGGGTTCCCGGTGGCATTGGTGTGGCTCGCGCCGGAGAAGCAGAGGTACTCGCACGCGGTCTTGCCCGCGATTTCGCCGCCTGCGTCGAGGATGCGGCTCACTACCGTGGCGTCCACCTCCGGCACGTAGCCTTCGAGCACCGAGGCGCCGTTCATCATCGGCACGCCGGCAACGCAGACATTGTCCTTGATGCCCACGCGCTTGCCGGCGAGCGGGCCCTCCGCCGCGCCCTTGATCGCGGTCTTCCAGTACCAGCCGTTGTGCGGGTTCTCCTCGCCCGTGGGCCGGTGGCCGGGAACGCGCGGGTATCTGACCTCCGGCAGCTCGTCCGCCATGGAGTCCACGACGCCGTAGCCCGCGAGCATGGGCTGCATCGCCGCGAGATACTGGCTGGCCTCGTCCTCCGAGAGGCTCATGCCGAGCTGCGTGCCGACCTCGACGATCTGGTCCGTGGTGGGTGCTTTGATCGCCATGACTGCCCTCCCCTCGCCGCCCGATCCAGAGCCGACTTCGGCGTCAATTATTCAATCAAATAAGATGGTTATGAGAAATTGGGTTCGTTTTGTAATTTTGAGTTTCTCACCGCGGCCAGCCTCCGCCCTAGGCCGTCGCTTCCGCCGCCGGAGAGCCGTAGAGCTGCCGGGCGCGGACCTCGAAGGCGCGCACCATGCGGTCCACGGCCTCGGCGAAGAGCGCGCTCATCACCCGCCTCAGGAGCCTGGAGCGGAACTCGAAATCGACGAAGAAATCGACCTCGCAGCCGTCGCTGCGCTCGTCGAAGCGCCAGCGGTTGACCATGTGGTGGAACGGCCCGTGGGTGTGGTTCACCTCGATCCGGTACTCGTCGCGGTGGAGCTGCATTCGCGAGCCGAAGCGCTCGCGGAGCATCATGAAGCCGATCAGCATGTCGGCCTCCACGATGCCGGGCTCACCGGGCACGCGCCTGGTCACGCGGGTGCCGAGACACCAGGGCAGGAACTCGGGGTAGCACTCGACCTCGGCCACCAGATCGAACATCTGGTCCGAGCTGTAGGGCATGAAGCGGCGCTCGACGTGCTGCGGCATTGGGAGCGCCTTCAGGCGCCAGAGGGGGACGCGGCCGCGGCGGTCGCGAGCTTGGCCTCGCGGTTGGCCCGCAGGGTCAGAAAATCGTCGCCGGCGTGATAGGAGGAGCGCGTGAGCGGCGAGGACGAGACCATGAGGAAGCCCTTGGCGTAGGCCAGCCGCTCGTACTCGGCGAACTCGTCCGGCGTGACGTAGCGCATCACCTCGTGATGGCGCTCGGTCGGGCGCAGGTACTGGCCGATGGTGAGGAAGTCCACGTCGGCCGAGCGCAGATCGTCCATGACTTGCAGGATCTCGCGCCGCTCCTCGCCGAGGCCCACCATGACGCCGGACTTGGTGAAGATCGAGGGATCGCGGCGCTTCACTGTGTCCAGCAGGCGGAGCGAGTGGTAGTAGCGCGCGCCGGGGCGCACCTGGGTGTAGAGGCGCGGCACCGTCTCCAGGTTGTGGTTGTAGACGTCGGGCTTCGCGTCGGTCACCGCCTCGATGGCGCCGGGCTTGTTGCGGAAGTCGGGCGTCAGCACCTCGATGGTGGTCTCGGGCGCGGTCTCGCGCAGGCGCTCGATGCAACGCACGAACTGGAAGGCGCCGCCGTCGTCGAGATCGTCGCGGTCCACCGAGGTGATGACGACATGGTCCAGGCCGAGCGATCCGACCGCCAGCGCCAGCTCGTCCGGCTCGTGCGGGTCGAGCTGGTCGGGCCGGCCGGTCGCGATGTTGCAGAAGGCGCAGGCACGGGTACAGACCGAGCCCAGGATCATCACCGTCGCGTGGCCCTTGGCCCAGCACTCGCCGATGTTGGGACACGCCGCCTCCTCGCACACCGTGTTCAGCCGGTGCGTGCGCATCAGCTTCCGCGTCGCGTTGTATTCGGGCGAGGTCGGCGCCTTGACCCGGAGCCAGCGCGGCTTGGGTTCGCGGTCGCTACGGGACTTCAGCGGTGTGACCTGCGACTCAGCCATGCTCGGCTCCTCGGCTTCCCGCCTAGATGTGGATGACGCGCCCATAGGCGTCAAGCACCGATTCGTGCATCGCCTCGGATAATGTGGGGTGCGGGAAGATGGTCTCGACGAGGTCGGCCTCGGTGCACTCCAGCGAGCGGGCGACCGTGTAGCCCTGGATCAGCTCGGTCACCTCGGTGCCGATCATGTGGGCGCCGAGCAGCTCGCCGGTGGTCTCGTCGAACACGGTCTTGACCATGCCCTCGGGCTCGCCGAGCGCGATGGCCTTGCCGTTGCCGATGAAGGGGAAGCGCCCGACGCGCACACTATGGCCGGCGTCCTTTGCTGCGGCTTCGGTGAGCCCAACCGAGGCGACCTGGGGCCGGCAGTAGGTGCAGGCCGGCACGCGGCTGGTATCCAGCGGGTGCACGCCGTCTGCGCCCGCGATCTTCTCGACGCAGAGCACGCCCTCGTGGCTGGCCTTGTGGGCGAGCCAGGGCGGACCCGTGACGTCGCCGATGGCGTAGACGCCGGGCTCGCCGGTCGCCATCCAGGGGTCGGTCTGGATGTGGCCCTTCTCGACCACCACGCCGGTGCCCTCCAGCCCGATATCCTCGACGTTGCCGACGATGCCGGCGGCGAGGATTGCGCGGTCGAACGTGGCGTCTTGCGCCTTGCCGTCTGCGGCCTCGATGGCGGCCTGCACCGCGACGCCGCTCGCCTCGAGGCTGGTCACGCGGGCGCCGGTGTGAATGGTCATGCCTTGCGCTTCGAAGGCCTTGAGGGCGGCGGCCGAGATTTCCTCGTCCTCCACCGGCAGCACGCGCGGCAGAATCTCGACCACGGTGACGGCGCTGCCGAGGTCGGCGTAGAAGCTCGCGAACTCCATGCCGATGGCGCCGGCGCCGATGACCAGCAGCGAGGCGGGGTGCGAGGGCGGCACCATCGCCTCCTTGTAGGTCCAGATCATCTCACCGTCGGGCTCCATACCGGGCAGCACCCGCGCCCTGGCGCCAGTGGCGAGGATGATGTGCCGCGCCAAGACGGTCTCGACCGCCCCGTCCTCCTTGGTCACCTCGAGCGTGCCGGAACCGGCCAGCCGGGCGTGCCCCTCGATCACCGTGACGCCGTTCTTCTTCATCAGGTAGGCGACGCCGCGGGAGAGCTGGTCCGCGACCTTGCGCGAATAAGTGACCACCTTCTCGATATCGACCGAGACGTCGCCGACGGTGATGCCGAAGTCGGTAAGCCGGCCGAGGGTGTGGCGCAGCTCCGAGACCCGGAGTAGCGCCTTAGTCGGGATGCAGCCCCAGTTGAGGCAGATGCCGCCCAGGCGCTCGCGCTCGACCACGGCGGTCTTGAGGCCGAGCTGGCTGGCCCGGATTGCCGCGACATAGCCGCCGGGGCCAGTGCCGACGATCACAACGTCAAAGGACGGATCGGCCATGATGTCCTCCGGTCTGGTCTGCGTGAGGGGCCGGCGAGGCCGGCCCGAGAGTCAGAGCACTTTCCGACCTTGCCGTATCAGGTCTGCCCGAACGATACCCACCTCCCCCTGTCCCCCTCCCCCGAAGGCGGAGGGGGAACGCAAACGGCGCCGCCCGCTCTCCCTCTCCGCCCCTGGGGGCGGAGAGGGCCGGGGTGAGGTGGGGGTTCTTCGGGCCGCACTGCATGCGAAAAGAGGGACCGTGCGGCGGCTGGCTACGATCCCGTTCGATCGGGTAGCGCACTAGAGAAGCATGGTGAGCGGGTCTTCGATCAGGCCCTTGAACGCCTGCAGGAACCGGGCGCCGAGCGCGCCATCGACCACGCGGTGATCGACCGAGAGCGTGCACGACATCATGGTGGCGACGGCGAGCGCGCCGTCCCTGACCACCGGCCGCTGCTCGGCGGTGCCGACCGCGAGGATCATCGATTGCGGCGGGTTGATGATCGCCGCGAACTCCTTGATGCCGTACATGCCGAGGTTGGAGACGCTGAAGGTGCCGCCCTGGTACTCCTCTGGCGCGAGCCCCATGGGCTTGGCGCGGGCGCGCCCGGCGAGCTCCTTCACCTCGGCCGAAATCTCGGCGAGCCCCTTGCCGTCGGCATTGCGCACGATGGGCGTCACCAGCCCGTCCTCGATGGCGACGGCCACCGAGATATCTGCGCTCGCGTATTGCCGGAGCGCGCCGTCCACCCACGACGCATTGGCGGCCGGGACCTTGCGCAGCGCGAGCGCGGCCGCGCGGATCACGAAGTCGTTGACCGAGAGGGTGTAGTCGTCCGAGCGCTCGTTGAGCTGGGCGCGGGTCTCCAGCAGCGCATCGACCGCGCAGTCGACCGTTAGATAGAAGTGCGGGACCTCGCGCTTCGCCTCCTGCAGCCGCTGCGCGATGACCTTGCGCATGGTGCTGGCCGGTGCGTCCTGGTAGGCGGCAGCGGGCGCAGTGGGGGCCACGGGCGCCGCTGCCGGCGCCGCAACGGGTGCTGCCACTGCTGGAGCGGGCGCGGCGACCGCGGGCGCTGCCGCAGCGGCGGCGATGGCCGCCTCGACATCGACCTTGACGATACGCCCGTTAGGCCCGGTGCCGGCGATCACCTCCAGCGCGAGGCCGGCCTGCTTGGCCATGCGGCGTGCCAGCGGGCTCGCGAAGATGCGTGCGCCGGGCTCGCGCTGAGGCGCGGGCGGTGTCGCGCCGTTGCCGCCGGGCGCTGGTGCGGCCGGGGCTGCCGCCGGTGCGGCTTCGGCTGCCGGCTCGGTCGGCACGGCAGCGGGCGCCGCTGCAGCAGGAGCAGCCTCCGCGCCCTCCAAGGCCGCTGCGTCCTCGCCCTCCTCCAGGATCAGCCCGATGACGGCGTTCACCGGCACCGCCTCGGTACCGGCGGGGGCGACGATTCTGGCGAGGGTGCCCTCGTCGGTCGCCTCCACCTCCATGGTCGCCTTGTCGGTCTCGATCTCGCACAGAATATCGCCGGCCTGGACCGAGTCTCCTTCGTTCTTGAGCCAGCTCGCGACGTTGCCCTCGGTCATCGTCGGCGAGAGCGCCGGCATGAGAATCTGGATCGGCATGTCGTCTCCCTATTCCTGATAGCAGACGCGGCGGACGGCGTCGGCGATGTCTTTCGCGCCCGGCAGGGTCGCGGCTTCGAGATTGGCTGCGTAGGGCATCGGCAGGTCGGCGCCCGAGACCCGCGCGACCGGCGCATCGAGCATGTCGAACGCCTGCTCCATGACCAGCGCGGCGACCTCGGCGCCGATGCCGGCGAAGGGCCAGCCCTCCTCCACCGTGACCAGACGGTTGGTCTTCTCCACCGAGGCCAGCACCGCCGCGCCGTCGAGCGGGCGGAGCGAGCGCAGGTCGATGACCTCCACGTCGATGCCCTCTGCGGCGAGAGTCTCCGCCGCCTCCAGCGCGCGGCCGACCATGATCGAGAAGGCGGCGACGGTGACATCGCTGCCGGCGCGTGCGACCGCGGCCTTGCCGATGGGCACCAGGTGATCGTTGCCCTCGGGCACCTCAAAGCTCTGGCCGTAGAGCAGCTCGTTCTCCAGGAACACCACCGGGTTGGGATCGCGGATGCAGGACTTCAACAGCCCCTTGGCGTCGGCCGCCGAGTAGGGCGCGATCACCCGCCAGCCGGGCACGTGGGCGAACCAGCTCGCATAGCACTGGGAGTGCTGTGCCGCGACCCGCGCGGCGGCGCCGTTGGGCCCGCGAAACACCACCGGCACCGGCAGCAGGCCGCCGGACATGTAGAGCGTCTTCGCGGCCGAGTTGATCAAATGATCCATCGCCTGCATGGCGAAGTTGAAGGTCATGAACTCGACGATGGGCTTGAGGCCGCCCATGGCGGCGCCCACGCCGATGCCGGCAAACCCGGCCTCGGTGATGGGCGTGTCGATCACGCGTCCCGCACCGAACTCGTCGAGCAGGCCCTGGCTCACCTTGTAGGCGCCCTGGTACTCCGCCACCTCCTCGCCCATGAGGAAGACGTCGGGGTCGGCCCGCATCTCCTCCGCCATCGCGTCGCGAAGCGCCTCTCGAACGGTCTGCTGAACCATGTGGGGCGGAGTCCTGCGCGGCTCTCAGGCGCTGACCACGATATCGGCGTCGAGCGAGACCGGAGCGGGCTCGGGCGCGGACTGGGCGAAATCGGCGGCCTCGTTGACGATGGCCTTGATCTCCCGGTCGATCTCCTTGATCGCGTCCTCGTCGGCGTGGCCGCAGTCGATCAGGGCCTGGCGCGCCTGCTCGATGGCGTCGCGCTCCTTGCGCACCTTGCTCACCTCGTCGCGGCTCCGGTACTTGGCCGGGTCGGACATCGAATGGCCGCGGTAGCGGTAGGTCATCATTTCGAGCAGCAGCGGCCCGTTGCCCGCCCGCAAGCCCGCGACGGCCTCCTGCGTCGCATGGTAGACCGCCGCCACGTCCATGCCGTCGACCCGCCCGCCGGGAATGCCGAAGGCCGCGCCGCGCTCGTAGAGCTCCGATACCGCCGCCGAGCGCTCCACCGCCGTGCCCATGGCGTACTGGTTGTTCTCGATCACGAAGAGGACCGGAAGCTGCCAGAGCGCCGCCATGTTGAAGGCCTCGAACACCTGGCCCTGATTGGCGGCGCCGTCGCCGAAATAGGTGACGGAGATGCGGTCCGAGGCGCGGTATTTGTGGGCGAAGCCGAGGCCGACGCCGAGCGGCACCTGGGCGCCGACGATGCCGTGGCCGCCATAGAAGCCGCGCTCGGGCGCGAACAGGTGCATCGAGCCGCCCTTGCCCTTGGAGGAGCCGGCGGCGCGCCCGGTAAGCTCCGCCATGACCTCCTTGGGGGGTACGCCCGCGATCAGCATGTGGGCATGGCAGCGATAGCCTGTGATGACCGAATCGCCGGGCCCGAGCGCGTACTGAATGCCGGTGACCACGGCCTCCTGCCCGATATAGAGGTGGCAGAAGCCTCCAATGAGCCCCATGCCGTAGAGCTGGCTGGCCTTCTCCTCGAAGCGGCGGAGCAGCAGCATGTCGCGGAACGCGCGATGCAGCGTTTCCGGCTCCATCGCGGCTGCCTGAGCGGGCTGGGCCCCGCTTCGGGTCCGTTTCCTGGCAGTCGCCATTCCTGTCCTCGCCTCCGACGCCCGCTCCACCCATCACGTAATCGGCTGGCGCGGAACGTCAAGGCACGCTAGGTCAATCGGGGCCGGCTGACAAGGGAAGGTAACAGTTACTTGCCATGGCAAGAGGTTTGGCCGTTCGACGCTAGAGCGTGTCCGGCTTTGACGGACGCGCGACAGGCCGCGACCGCGGGCCCGCCGCTTATGCGGCGCCCTCGCGGAGGCGCCGGCCGTCGCGCCGGTAGGCGCGCGGAATCGCAGGACGGCCGGCTGCCGTGAGCGAGAAAATGCGCTTACTCGTCCGCTCCGGAGCCCGACGGGCGGTCGTGGAAGATGATCTCCTCGTCCGGGTGGCCGAGGTTGAGCATCCGGCGGGCCTCCTGATCGAGCAGATCGAGGTCCAGGTTGTCGGACCGAAGGCGGGAGACGCGGTGCTCCAGCTTGCGCCGCTCCTCGGCAAGCGCGGCCACCTCGGCGCGGGTGCGCTCCACCTCGCTGGAGCGCTCGACCCACCTGAGCAGCCCGCGCTCGCCTTGCACGCTCTGGTAGCCCACATAGAGCAGGCCCAGCGCGCAGGTGAGCAGCACGATGATGGTCCGGTAGCGAACGCGGGCGAATCGCTCGGCCATAACGCCACGACATCAACCCCGGTGTGGGCGCCTGTCAAGACAGCAATGCTGGCCTAAATCAGTGGGGCGCAGGCTGACGCCCGCCCGCTCAGCCGCTGCGCAGCACCGAGCGGCCGGCGTAGCGGGCGGTGTCGTCCAGCCCCTCCTCGATGCGGATGAGCTGGTTGTATTTGGCGGTGCGGTCGGTGCGCGACGGCGCGCCGGCCTTGATCTGGCCGCATCCGGTCGCGACCGCGAGGTCGGCGATGGTGGTGTCCTCGGTCTCGCCCGAGCGGTGCGACATGACCGCGCCGAAGCCGCTCCGGAGCGCGAGCGAGACCGTCTCCAGCGTCTCGGTGAGCGTGCCCACCTGGTTGACCTTGACCAGGACGGCGTTGGCCACGTCCTCCGAAATCCCGCGCCCGAGCCGCGCCGCATTGGTGACGAAGAGGTCGTCGCCGACCAGCCGGATGCGCGCGCCCAGCGCCTGGGTGAGCGCGGCCCAGCCCGCCCAGTCGTCCTCGGCGAGGCCGTCCTCGATGGACGCGATGGGGTAGCGCGCCACCAGGTCCTCGTAGTAGGCAATCATGCCTGCGGCATCCAGGGTGCGGCCCTCGCCCGCGAGCCGGTAGGCGCCGTCCCGGTAGAACTCGCTCGCCGCCGCATCGAGCGCGAGATACACGTCCTCGCCCGGCCGATAGCCCGCCGCCTCGATCGCCTTCATCAGGTGGCCGAGGGCGGCGTCGGTGCTCTCCAGCGCCGGCGCGAAGCCGCCCTCGTCGCCGACGTTGGTGGCATGGCCGGCGTCGGCGAGTCGCTTGCCCAGGGCGTGAAAGATCTCGGCGCCCACGCGCACCGCCTCCGCAATGCTACCGGCGGCGATCGGCATCACCATGAACTCCTGCACGTCGATGGCGTTGTCGGCGTGCGCCCCGCCGTTCAGCACGTTCAGCATGGGCACCGGCAGCAGCCGCGCGTCGACGCCGCCGACGTAGCGGAAGAGCGGCTGATCCAGCTCGATCGCGGAGGCCCGCGCGGCGGCGAGGCTGACGCCGAGGATCGCATTGGCGCCCAACCGGCTCTTGTTCGCGGTGCCGTCGAGGGCATTGAGCGCGGCGTCGATACGGGCCTGCTCGGCGGACTCCATGCCGCTCAGCGCCGGGAAAATCTCCTCGTTGACCGCGCGCACCGCGTCCCGCACGCCCTTGCCGCCGAAGCGGGCGCCGCCGTCGCGCCGCTCCACCGCCTCGTGGGTGCCGGTGGAGGCGCCGGAGGGCACCGCAGCGCGCCCTTCCGCGCCGCTCTCCAGCACCACGTCGACCTCGACGGTCGGGTTGCCGCGGCTGTCGAGAATCTCCCGCGCAAGGATGTCGGTGATCGCGCCCATGTTCGGCCCTTCCCCTCGGCACCGGCCGCCCTTCATAAGGGGGCGTACCCGGCGCGGGCAAGGGATGATACGCTGGCGCGCGAGCGGCCATGTCGTTGACCGTATCTGCCCCCGGATGATAGGACTTCGCGCCGCCAAGGAGGGCTGTTCGGTTTACCCCATTCATAGCATCGATCGACAAGGGAGAAGGGCGAGCTCATGCGCAAGAGCGATGACCGCATCCTGACCACTCACATTGGCAGTCTGCCGCGAAGCCCGGCGCTGCTGGACATGTTGGTACAGATGGAAGCCGGCCAGGCCGTCGACCCGGACGCGTTTCGCACCCGCCTCGCCGACGACATGGACGAAATCGTCCGCAAGCAGGTCGAGGTCGGAATCGACGTCGCGGGCGACGGCGAGTTGCCCCGCATCGGCTTTTCCTTCTACGTCAAGGACCGGATGTCCGGCTTCGGCGGGGTCGCGCAGCGCGGGACCGTCACGGACTTCGCCAAGTTCCCTGGTTACGCGGCGCTGAAGTTCGGTGCTCACAAGACCAGCGAGGACGACGAGAAGGACATCACGCAGAGCGCGTCGATGTACGCCGCGCCGGAGTGCCAGGGAGAGGTCGTCTACGACCCTGAGCTCGCCGCTGCGAAGGAGGAGCTCGCCGCGTTTGACGCCGCGATCGAGCGTGTCGGCGCGGCGGACAAGTTCGTCGAGACCTTCGTGACGGCGGCGACCCCCGGCATCATCTCGACGACGCTGCTGCGCACAGAAGACAACCCGGCATATGCCAGCGACCGAGACTATCTGTATGCGTTGGCGGCGGAACTCAAGAAGGAATACGACTACGTCGTCTCGCAGGGCCACACCCTGCAGCTCGACGCGCCGGATCTCGCGCTTGAGCGGCAGATCATGTTTCACGACCGCCCGCTCGACGAGTTCCTCGAACGGGTCGCCCTGCATATCGAGGCGCTCAACCTTGCGCTTGCTGACATCCCGCCCGAGAAGGTCCGGCTTCACGTGTGCTGGGGCAACTGGGACGGCCCGCACCTCGACGATGTCGACCTCGAGCCGCTCATCCCGCATCTCTACGCGGCGAAGGTGGGTGCGCTCAGCATCGCCTTCGCCAATCCCCGCCACCAGCACGACTGGAAGAAGTTCAAGGCCCATCCGCTGCCGGACTCGATGATCCTCATGCCGGGGGTCATCGACGTGACCACGAACTACCTGGAGCACCCAGAGGTTGTGGCGGACCGCCTCTGCCAGTTTGCCGAGGTCGTCGGCGATCGCAGCCGCATCGTCGCGGCCGCCGACTGCGGCTTCAGCACCTTCGCGGGCTACGTGATGGTTCCGGCCGATGTCGCCTGGAAGAAGCTCGAAATGTTGACGGAGGGCGCGAGGCTCGCGAGCGAACGCCTTTGGTCCTGATATGCCCGCGGTTCGGGCAGCGGAAACGCAATGACGACGCCAGAGGGAGAGACCCGATGACACACAAGTCCGTGCTTGCCGTCGCAGCGGCGGCATTTCTCGCCATCGGCTCGCTGTGCGGGCCGGCCAGCGCCGACGACGACGAGATTGTTGTCGGCATCGCCGCTTCCCAGTCCGGTTTCATGCTGGCCTTCAGCGGCCCTTCGGCGCTCGGCGCCAAGATGGCCATCGACGACATCAACGCGCGCGGCGGGCTGTTGGGCCAGCGGATCAGCATCGTCGAATCCGACGCCAAGTCGATCCAGGAAGAGAGCGCCAAGGCCGCGCTCGACGTCATCAATGCCGGCGCCGACATGGTGATCGTCGACTGCGATTTCGACTGGGGTGGGCCGGGCGCACTGATGGCCCAGAACGCCGGCCTGATCTCCTTCTTCCTCTGTGCCGAGGATGCCAAGGCCGGGCCGGCCGGCATCGGACCCTACGCGTTCACCTCCGGCAATGCCGCGCACGCGCAGGGCTCCACCGTCGCGCAGTGGGGCTATCACGAAAAGGGCTACCGCAACTTCTACCTCCTCCTGGACGATATCGCCCAGTACAACAAGTCGGTCTGCAACGGCTTTCGCTGGGCGGCGGAGAGCCTGGACGGGTTGAACATCGTCGGCTTCGACTCGTTCCAGAACAACGACCCCAGCGTGCAGGCACAAATCGACAGGATGAGGAGCATCAGCGAGCCTATCGACGCGATCGTGCTGTGCAGCTTCGTGCCGGGCGGCGCTTCGGTCATCAAGCAGATCCGCGACAACGGGATCGACACGCCGATCCTCACCGACGGGGCCATGGACGGTAACTTCTGGATCGATGCCGTGCCCAACATCGACGAGGTGTACGTCACGGCCATCGGCTCGGTGTACGGCGACGATCCGGACCCCAAGGTCGAGGCCTTCATGGATCGCTTCGAGGAGCACTACGGTGAGCGGCCCGCCACCGGTTACGCTCTGCCGGGCTATGCCCTTATCGAGATGTGGGCGCTGGCGGTGGAGAACGCGGGAACGGTGGAGACCGAGCCTGTCGTCGAAGCGCTCGAGAACCTGCGCGACATCGAAACCGTCGCCGGCCCGCGCAGCTACAGCAAGGACCTGCACATCCAGAACAAGGTGCGCTACCTGATGATCGGCTGGCACAACGGCGGGCACAAGATCGAGGGCTACTGGACCACGGGTCCGATCCCCGTCGAGGTGCTGCTCGCCAACTAGAGCGGCCGACGATCAGGCGTTGGAGAAGGCGGCTGCCGGCACGCGAGTGATGAGAGAAGCAGCGCGGGTCCGCCAGGCCCGCGCTGCCCGAAGACGCGGAGGCGGCGATGAAGGTGGTGGTTGCGGGCGCGAACGGGCTCACCGGGCGGATCGTGCTGAGAATGCTGGCGGAGGCCGGGCACGAGCCCGTCGCCATGATCCGGGATTTTTCTCAGCGCGAGGAACTGGAGCCGCTCGGCGCGGAGTGCCGGATCGGCGATCTGGAAAAGCCGGTGGGTTACGCCGTTCGCGGCTGCCGCGGCGCCATCTTCGCCGCAGGTTCGGGCTCCAAGACCGGGCCCGAGAAGACCATCGACGTGGACCAGAACGGGGCGATGGCCTTCATCGACACCTGCGCGCGCATGAACGCCCTCCGCTTCGTCATGCTGAGCTCGATTGCCGTCGACGAGCCGGAGCGCGGGCCCGAGGGCCTGCATCACTACTTCAGGGCCAAGGCGATCGCCGACAAGCACCTGCAGGCGAGCGGCCTGAACTACACCATCGTCAGGCCGGGCTTCCTCACCAACGAGGCCGGCACGGGCGCCATCGCCACCGGCGACGACTTAGGCCCCATCGCCAAGGAGACCCACTCCGTGAGCCGCGAGAACGTGGCGCGGGTGCTGGTGGACTGCCTCGCCACCGACAACACCATCGCGAAGACCTTCGAGATGATCGACGGCGAGACGCCCATCGCCGACGCGCTCAAGGCGCTCTGAGCATCTGCCTCCGCGAAGCTCGGTCTTCACGTCTCACCACGCCACGATCTGAGCCCCCCCCCGCCCCCCCCCCCCCCCCCGCCCCCCGGGGGGGGGGGGGGGTGAAGAGGGGCCCCCACAGGG
>JAJDUK010000099.1 GCA_022826665.1 Alphaproteobacteria bacterium
AGCGCCAGGTTGGCGGTCATCGACAGCACCAGCAGCCCTGCCAGGGCGAGCCGCACGTCCCGCACCCGGCGGATGGCGGAGTCCAGTTCGATGCGCCGCATCCCGACCGCCTCAGCCCACGAACCGGCGCAGGTGGCTCGGCGGCGTCGCCTTGAGCCGCAGCACGAAGTCCGGCAGGAACCAGTAGAGCGCGTAGCGCGCGATGTTGGCCCCGCCGCCGCGCTTGACGCGCCTCAGCAGCAGCCAGCCGCCGACGCCCGCGATGAGGCCCGGCACGAACTGGTTGGCTGCAAGCCCGAGCAGGGCCGGGCCCATCAGCGCCGCCGCTTCGTCCACGGTCCAGAACAGCCAGCGCTCCGGGTCGTCGAGCCGGCGCGGGATGGTATGGCGCGCGGTCTCGCTCATCAGATAATCGCCGTGCCCACGAGGCCGGTGACGATGCCGGTGCCGGCGCCGGCGGCGATGCCGACGCCCACCGCGCCCATCAGCTGCATCGCGTTGAAGCGCAGCACCGAGCCGACCAGGGCCGCGCCGACAGCGAGCGCCGCGGCGAGCTGGCCGCCGGTGCCGCCGACGATGTTCTCCACCGTGTCCAGCGGATTGCCGAAGGTGGTGTCGGTGGTCGCCCAGGCCGGGTCGATGGCGCACGCCAGCGCCGCCGCCGTGAGCGCGGCCGCCGCCGTCAGCCGGACGGCCGCCATGCCCGGCACGCCGTCCCGCGCGCGGGCCGCGAAGCCTTGCCGCGCGCCCATCAGGCCGCCCTCCGGCCCTTGCCGCCGGAGCCCGAGCGCACATGGCGCTCGGCCGCCCAGCGCTCCAGGTCCTCAATGCGGTAGAGGAAGCGGTGCCCGAACTCGTAGTGGTCGGGGCCGGTGCCGCGCTCGCGCATGCGGTGCAGCGTGCGCGGCGACACCCCCAGCCAGACCGCGGCCTGGCGCGCGCTCAGATGCGGGCTCTCACCGTTCTTCATGATCGTCTCTCCCTGTGTGTCGCAATCGCCGGCGTCCCCGCGCTCCAGCAGCGCCACCCCCGCCACCGCGCCGGCCATCGCCGCCCGGCACGCCTCGTCGGCATGCTCCGCCATCCAGGCGCGCACCCGGTCCACGGTCGCCAGCCGGAACGAGGCCCCCCGGCGCAGCCGCTCCACGAAGCAGGCGTCGCCCGCGGCCTGCTCGCCGAAGACGTAGGGTTTGGTGCGGGATTCGCTCAGGAACGCCTCGACCTCGCGCCCGAAGGCCGGGCCGATGGGCTGCGCGCCCATGGCAACGAGCACCGTATCGGCGGTCTTGAGTCCCAGCCTGCGCCCGCGCTTCAGCGAGGCGACGAAGCCGGGGTCCTTCAGCACGTCGCGGCCGAAGCGCCAGCCGCTCGTGTCCGAGCGGCTCAGGTGGGCGTCAACCGCGTCGCGGAGGAGGTCGTCGAGGGATGCCATGGCGGCGAACGTAGTCGGAACGTCCGCCGTTGACAATTAGATCAGTTAGGAGATATCCTGTGACTCGCGGCACTCATGCTAGGAGCGGACATGCAGCCCGAAAACACCGACACCGCGCGCGAAGCCTTGCGCGAGGCCATCTGGAAGAAGGGAACCTCGCTCGCCGAAGCCTCCCTCGCGCTCGGCAGGAACAAGGCCTACCTCCAGCAGTACCTCTCCCGGGGCATGCCCCGGGTGCTCTCCTTCCAGGACTCCGAGACGCTCGGGAGTCTCCTCGACTGCGACCCCGCGACGCTGCGCCACGACGCGCTGCCCCGCCCGAAGCCCTGGACCGGGCCGAAGCGAAGGCGCACCGCCGAGGCCTCGGTCTCCGAGGTCGAGGTCGAGGCCGCCGCCGGAGCCGGCGCCTGGAACGAGGACTTCGTCCACGAGAAGGCCCGCTGGCGGCTCCCCGAATCGATGGTGCGCCACGAGGGCGACGCCGACCCCGAATCCCTCCGCATCCTCAAGGTGCGCGGCAATTCGATGGAGCCGGAGCTGCGCGACGGCGACCGCATCTTCGTCGACACCGCGCGGCGCGTTCCCGCCCCCGGCGAGCTGTTCGTCCTCTGGGAGGGCACGGGGCTGGTGGTCAAGCGCATCGGGGCGCTCTCCGCCTCCGGCATGCTCCGCCTGGTCTCCGCCCACCCGGACCACCCGCCCTACGAGCGCCCGGCCGACGAGGTCCACATCGTCGGCAAGGTGCTGTGGAAGATCACCCGCGCCTGATGCGGCGCGGACCGGAGGGACCGCAACGATCCGCGCTCGCCGCGCCGGCCTCACAGGCGCTTGCACCGTGAACGAGCCGGCATCAGCCCGCCTCTTCCGGCCCGGGACCGTCGTCTCCCCGGCCGGCGGCCGATTCCACCGCCGCCAGCGCCCGTGCGCACCCCGCCGCGCTCTCCAGGACAAGCGCCGCCTGGTGCGCGGGGAGGTCGCGGACAGCCTCCATGGCGCGCTCGACGGCAGCTTCGAACTCCTCCCCGGTCTCCAGTCTTCCGTCCCGGGCGACCATTCAGGCAGCCTCCTCCCGGTCCAGGCTCCGCGCGGGCCCCGGAATGTCCGGAGGCCCCACCGCCCCCGCCAGCCATCGGCGTCCGGCCGGAACGCCCCGCCGGCGAGGTCGATATCGCCGGCAAGGCGTCGTGGAAGATCGCCCGCGCCCGAGACGGCGCGGGCCGGAAGGGCCGGCAGGGGCGCCCCTCCGGCATCGCCGGACATCGCGTCAGCGGACCTCCGCCTCTCACCAGCGGATGCCCGCGCGCAGCATCACCCCGTGCTCGACCGGCGTGTCCGCGCCGGAGCCTGCCCCGGACCCCGATCCGGGGTTGGCGGGCTCGCGCCGCACCGCGTCGAGCGTGACCTCGAAGCCGGGGTCGCCCGGCACCGCCGAGGTCAGCCGCCACCCGATGCGGTAGTCGCGCGCGCCGGCGCCCGAGAGGCCGAAGCCGACGTTCGGCGTGCCGGTGAAGCGGTCGCCAAACAGGGGCAGGCCGTAGCCGAGCTCGCCCTCCAGCCGGCTCTCCGGCTCGAACGTCCCGCTACCAGGCGCCAGCCCCTGCGCGTCCCGCGCCGACCACAGCCGGTCCACGCCGCCCGACGGAGCGCCCCAGGTCGGCGCCAGGCTGAACGAGAGACCGCGCCCGCGCTCGCCCGGCGCCAGGCGCACCGCGCCCGACGCGCCCCACTCGCGGTACTTCGAGTCCTCGTGCGCCACCAGCGCCCGGGCCTTCGCCTCGACGCTGAGCCCCGTGGCCGGATCCTGGTACGACACCCGCCCGCCGAGCTCGACGCCCGTCCCGGTCTCGGCGTCGCCGCCGTCATGGCGCAGCCCGAGCTCCAGGCCCGGCGTCAGCACGCCATCGCCCACCTGGAACGCCCGGCTGCCTTCCAGCACAAGCCGCACCCGGCTCGCATCCGCACTGGTGTCGCCCTCGTTGGAGATCGCCTCCGAGGTCGTCTCGACGTAGAAGCCGTCCGCCTTGAGCGCGAGGTCGAAGCCGCCGGCCTCGTCCGCCGTCAGCAGCGCGCCGCGTCCGCCCAGCGCCGCCAGGCGTATCGAGAGGTCGGTGCGGGCGATGCGCTCGGGCTGGCCGGTCGCATCGTTCGCCGCCTGCACGATGGTCATGTCGCCGGCGCCCCAGCCCGCCAGGCCCCAGACCGAGATGCGCTCGTTCACGCTCAGCCGCGCATAGGGGCTCACCGTGGTCATCGTGCTCTCGATGGTGCCCGAATCCACGCCCGGCTGGTCGAACCTGCCCTCGCCCTCGCTCACCGAGACCGCGACGCCGGCCAGCACGCGGTTCCACTCGGCGTCGGCGCCGAGGATGCCGGTGGTCACCTCGCCGTCGATGCGCACGCTGCCGTCATCGGCCGGCGCCTCGCCGTCGAAGCCGCCCACCGTCACCCGGCCCCAGGCCGCAAGGCCCGGTGTGCCGCCGTCGCCCTCCTTCGCCAGGTGGAACGCGCTGCCGAGCAGCAGCTCGCGGCCCGCGATCTCGCGCGCGGTCGTGCCATCGAGCGTCGGGGACCCGCCCAGGCCCGTTCCCGGCCAGGGGGCCGCCACGGCCCGACCCGAGGGGAACACCGGTCCGGGATCCTGCCCCGGACCCCATCCGGGGTCGTTCGTGGGGGCCGGCCCCGACGGGGTGCCCATGATCCGCGCGATCGAGGTCAGCGTCTGCCCGAGCCGCGCCTCGTCCGACATCTCCGCAAGGTCCACGCTCTGGCCGCCCACCGTCACCCGCGCGCCCGTGAGCGGGGTCGCCAGACGGTCCGAGACCGCCGCCGTCACATGGTCCGCCACCGTGCGCCCGAAGCGCGACAGCCACATCTTCTGCAGCGGGTCCGAGTTCTCGATCGTCCCCACGGCCTCGCCGTCGATGATATATGCGCCCTTCGCGTTCCTGAGCTTCAGCGTGAACGTCTCCTCGCCCTCGTCGAGCGCGTCGTCGAGGATCGGCACCGAGACCGTCTTCTCCGTCTCGCCCGCCGCGAAGGTCAGCGTGCCCTTGGTCTCGGTGTAGTCCTCGCCCGCCTTCGCCGTGCCGTCGAGGGTCAGGTACTGCACCGTCACCTCGCCCGAGGCTTCGCGGCTCAGCGTCACCGCGAATGCGACCGCCGCGTCCGCGCCCTCGCTCGCGGTCGCGTCCGCCACCGCGAGCAGCGCCGGCCCGGCCACCGTTGCCGTCACCGTGTTCGCGAGCGTCCGCCCGGCCTCGGTCGTCACCGAGCCCGCCGGCAGCGTCACCGTCACCGCCTCGTGGGAGGACGGCCGCACCGAGATCGTCCAGCGCTGGTTCTGCCGGGGCGCCACCCGCTTCGCACCGCGCACCCGGCCGTTGGCCACCTGGAACGCCTCGTCACGCAGGACCTTGTAATTGAAGCGCCCCGGGAAGTTCTCGCTGAAGCGGAGCTCGAAGCTGAACAGCTTCTGGCCGTCGTGCTCCGCGGGCATGCCGTGGAAGGATGCCGTCAGCGGCGGCACCACCGCCGCGGTCGCCGCGCTGGTCAGCGTCTCCCCGTACCCGTCGTCGTCGGTGAAGCTCACCCTCACCCTGATCCGCTTGCCCGCGTCCGCGTCGGCAAGTGTGTAGGTCCGGTTCGTGGCGCCTGCGATGTCCGCGCCGCCCGCGACCCACTGCCAGGCGTACACAGCGCCCGTGAGCCCGTTCGCGTCCGCGATGCCGGCGGTCGACGCCGTCAGCGTCTCGCCCACCTGGGCGGTGCCCGAGATCGTGGGCGCACCCGTCGCGGCGGCGTTGGCCGACCGCGGCACCGTGTTCGTGACCGCCTCGGGACCGAAGCTCTCGATGGCCACGTCGTCCGCGTCGCGCAGCGCCACGCCGTCCGCCGGCTTCGCGTAGGCCACCGTGACCGTCTCGCCCCGCCGAACCGGTTCCGCCAGCACCAGGGCCACCGTGTCGTCTTCCCAGGACGTGCCGCCGGTACCCCGGCTCTCGCCGTCGACCGTGACCGTGTAGTCCGTGTGGGCGCCGCCGACCTTGATGTCCTTCGTGAAGGTGAGTATCAGGCCGCGCCCGGACTCCGCCGTCGCGGCGCTCTTGAGCCGGGCCGGGGCCAGGGCGACCGTTGCCGAGGCCGTGTTCGAGAGCTTCCTGCCGTCCGGCGTGCAGATCGCGCCGGCGGCCGAGCAGTCCGCCGTCGCCGGCAGCGTCACGGTCACGTCCTCGTTGGACCGGGGCCGCACCGTGATTGTCCAGCGCCGGTTCTGACCCTGCGTCACGCGCGCAGCGCCCGTCACCCGGGCGTTGGTCGCCTGCACCGCCTTGTCCCGCAGAACCTTGTAGTCGAGCTTGCCCGCGAAGTTCTCGCTGAACGCCAGCTCGAAGCTGAACTCGCTGCCCCGGCCCTCGTGCCCGGCCGGCACGTCGCTGAACGCGGCGGTGAGCCCCGACCCGGCCGCCGGGTTGTCCACCGCCCGGTCCACGATGTCGCCAAGCTGGTTGCCGTCCGCGTCCCACAGCCCCGGCGCGCCCTCCGGGCGGCGGTAGCTCACCGTCACCTCCTCGCCCGGCGCCAGGTCGCGGTCGATCGAGAGCTTGAGCTCGTGTTCGTCGTCCTCGGAGTACGCCGCCCCGGTCACCGTCACCGGCCCGCCCGAGGCCTCGACCGTGAACCACGAGGCCTGCGGCTCCACGTCGGTCGCAAACGGACGCTTGGCGGTCAGGATGACGCTGCCCACCCTTGCGCCGTGCATCCAGTTGCTGTTGTTGCACCGGTACGTCCGGCCGTTGGTCACCGCCTGGTTCGCGAAGGCCGCCGCGTCGGTGCCGTCGAGGCCCTGCAGCGGCGACGAGCCGGGCACCGCGTAGGTCACCGTGAACGCGTTCGATCCGACGCAGGGGAACACCGGTTCGTCCAGGTGCAGCACCGCCGTCCGCCCCGCCACCGCGACGGAGGCGACGCCGGTGCGGTATGCTACGCGGTCGGCGTCGGTCTGCCCCGCGATCAGCTTGTAGTGCAGCGTGAACGCAGCCGCCGCCGGCGCGGACGCCGGGTCGAGGGGCCTGTCGTAGGTCAGCACGACCTTCGCGCCCTCCGCGACCGCCGTTTGCGCGACCGGCTCGCCCGACGAGGCGGCGGTCACCGTCTGCCGGAATGCCGCCGCGGCGTTGCCCGCCCAGTCCCGGATGCGGTTCGTGCCGGGCGTGTAGGTCGCCTCGAACGCCGTCCCCGCCGCCGCCAGCCGGTCGAGCGTCAGCACCACGGACCGGCCCTCGACCGCGGCCGCCGAGACCGTCACCGCGTCCTCGCCCACGCGCACCGCGAAGTCCCCGGCGGCCGGCACCGAGAAGGTGCTCAGCGCCTCGTCGAAATACAGCGCCAGCTTCGACTGCGCCGGCGACGTCCCGGTCTGCACGACCGCGCCGCCGAGCAGCCTCGGCGCCACGCCGTCGGACGCCGACGCGATCCGCCACCGCTCGAACGACCGCACCTCGGGATTGCCGGATGCCGAGCCCCGGAGCGGCGAGGCGGACGGCTTCGCGTAATACACGCTGCCCGTCTCGTCCGCGCGCATCGCCGAGGCCAGCGTCACCGTGACCACCGAGCCGGAGATCGTCGCCGTCCCCGTGCCGGCGATGTCCCGCTCGTCGCCGTCCGGGTCCACCGCCTCGACCGTGAAGGCGCTCCCCGCCGGCGCCGAGCCCGTGTCCAGCGGCGCGCGGAACACCATCCGCAGTTGCCGCCCCTCCACCGAGGCGTGCAGCGGCGCCGGACCCGCCGTGCCGGGGGTGTTGTTGGTCACCGCCAGGCCGCGGAACATCGCCGCCCGCTTGCCGCCCGCGCCCGCGCCCTTCAGCGTCTTGCCGACGTAGCTCACGTTGACGGTCTCTCCGGCGCGCGCCGGGGCGCCGAGCGTCAGCGTCAGGGTGGCGCCGCTCACGGAGATCGCGCCGGGAGACTGCTGGTCGTTGCGGTCGTCGGCGCCGATGCCGCCCGCGCCGCGCACGAGGAGGTCGTACCTCAGCGCGGCCAGGTCCGCCGCCGACGGCGTCGCCAAGTTCCCGTTGAAGGTCACCGTCAGCGTGGCGCCGTTCACCGTCGCGCCCGTGGGCCTCGGGCCGATGTCGGCGCTGGTCTTGCTGCCGTCGACCTTGTGCCGCGGGTCGCCGGAGGTCGGCAGGTGCCCGTATGTCAGGTCCGCGGCCTCGCCCGTCACCGCGTGGGTGAGGGTCGCGCCCGACAGTATCAGCACCGTGTTCGGCACGCCCTGCACCGTCCTCGCTTGCACCCACACCCCGTCGGCGTCCCTATCGTTCCTGCCGACATTGTAGACAAAGCGCAGCGTCTGCCCGTTGTGCCGCAGGTTGGAACTCGTGGCCGACACCACCTTGTGGCTGTTGGTCAGCGTGTCGTCGTCCGTCCCCAGGTCCAGGCGCATCCGCACGTTGCCGGTGCCGGTCACCTTCACCGGCTCGTTGAACTCCACGTCGATCTCGATCGGGGCGCTCCGGATGTAGGTGTCGGCCGTGCCGTCGCCGTCCGAATCGAACTGCGGCTTCGAGACGATCCGCACCCGCTCGATCCCCGGCTGGTTGCCGACCTGGATCGTGAAGTCCAGGCTCGCCGTGTCGGACGGAGCCACGGTCGTGGGATTGCGGTCGGCACTGGCGTGCCCGTCGCCGTCCTCCGCGGTGTAGGTGACGGTGTAGGTTCCGAGCGCGGTCGGGGTGCCCGAGATCGTGCGCGTCGCCGCGTCGAACGTGAGCCCCGCCGGCAGGCCCTCCACCGCGTAGTCGTAGGTCAAGTCATAGGTGCCCTGGGCGTCCGAGATCAGCACGTCGCCGCCGGTGGCCGCGGGCAGCACGAGAGGCGCGATCGCCTGGTTCAGGGCGAAGCGCTGGGGACCCGGATTCGCCGCAAAGGCCGGCGCCCCCACGATGTTGGACAGGTGGGTCGCCTGGCCGAAGAAGAAGGTGCTGACCGAGGCGCCGCTGGGGTCGGTGGCCGTCACGTCGACGCGCACGTTGGTCTGCCTGTACGCGGCGATGGCATGGAAGAACACCTTGTCCGTTGACCCCAGGCGCACAAAGGGGATGACGTCGCCCAGACGGACGTTGTCCGGCAGGCTCTCGATCCGCGCCGTGACGGTCAGGGTGTCGCCGTCCGGATCTCTGAACATGGGGGCCTTGCGATTGGAGCCGGTGCATCTCGTCTGGCTCACCACAGGACCCAAGCTCTTCAGCGTGCCGATGGTTACAGCGAGCGTGTCGTACGACGTGTCCGCGGTCTTCTCGACGCAGTTCGTCGAGCTGAGCGTCGCCCGGGTCGGCGCGTTGTTCGTCCCCGACGCCGCGTTCGTGGTGGCCGAGCCCGAGGACGACCACGGCCCCCAGCCGGTCCCGTTCTCCGCGCGCACCTGCACCCGGTAGGCGGTGCCCGCCTTGAGCCCCGAGATCGTCGCCGAGGTCGACGTGCCCGGATCCGGCAGTCCGCTCGCCTCGTTCTGACGCACCCAGTCGGACTCGTCCGACGGGTCGGACCCCCCCTCGTAGTAGCGCAGCTCGTAGTCCGAGATCGCGCTCGACCCGGTGTCGGTCGGCGCCGTCCAGCTCACCGACAGGTTGCGCGAGCTCGACACCGCGCTCACCGTCGGCGCGGCCGGGGCCGCGGGAGCCGTCGCGGCCGCCGCCGGGACCCGGTTGGTCACCGGCTTGCCGCTGAAACTGGCGATTTCCAGATTGTCGGCGTCGGCGAGCTTCGTGCCGCTCGCGGGCTTCGTATAGCTCGCCGAGACGGTCTCCGCGGCCAAGACCACATTGGCCGCACTCAAGCGGACTATCAATCGGGAGTTGTCATTGGACAAGGCGACAACGCTGGGGATCTTGTCGACCCCGCTCCTGCGAACTACGTAGGCGCTGGTGGAGCCGGAAGTCCCGGCTTTGAGGTCCTTGGTGAAGGTGAGGTTTATGTTTCTGCCGCTCGGGCTCGTCTCCGCCCTCACGAACCGGGCCGGGCCGGTGTGGCCGGAGCCCGTGGCCGACCAGCGGCCCGGGCCGTTGGCGTTGCTGGCCGCGACCTGCGCCTCCCAGCTCGCGCCCTGCAGCAGGTTGTTGATGGTGGCCGTGAGCGCGGTGCCGTCGTGCGGATGGTCGATCCAGGCCGTATCGCCCTTGCGCCGGTAGCGCACGTCGTAGTCGGTGACCGCCGCACCCGCCGCCGCCACTGCGGTCCAGGTTATCGTCAGGCTCGTGCCGTCCGTCCCCGACAGCGTCGGCGCCGCCGGTGCCGCCGGAACCCCGGGGTTCACGACCCCGTGGATAGCGATCTTCCGGGTGAAAAAGGAGGTAGTCCATGCGCCGGTGCTGCCCGCGTTACGGTAGCGAGAAGTGTCCGCAATACTCCACCCTGCCGCTGCACCCGAATCCTCGGCGTTCGAAGCCGTGAGCCTTACTTGCCTCGAACCGCCGCTGCTGTCGAACACCACCCAATACGTGGTGTTATTGTCCAGGTCGATGCCCGAGCCCGTGGCCGTGAAGCTGCTGTTAGCGCCTAACGAGGCCGGGCTCCTAAGCGTGCCCACAAGGCCGGCATTGTCGCTGAGGTTCAGGTTCCTTCTGATCGTGGCGGAGACAGCCCCAGACCCGGTTCCCGACACCTCCCACACCACCCGGGTCAGCGTGTAGCCGGCCGGGTTGCTGCCGGTGGTGAACGCCTGAGCTTGGTCTTCACCGAGGCTGGAGGGGGTGGAAGACGTCGACTGCCCGATGGTCCCCACCAGCTTGACGGCGGTCTGCGCCTCGGCACCCTCGGCGGAGAGCAGCAGGGCGCCGGGCAGCACGAGAGCGGCCGCGAGCAGGCAGGTCGCCATGCGCCACGCGCGCGCGGGGCGGAGCCCCCGGCGGGCTGAGAAGGAAGAGCGGGAAGAGGAAGCGGGACCCGCCGCACGGCGGCGGGGGAAGGTCAGGCGGGACTGGCGCTCCCGCGGGCGGCGCCCGGCGCGGCCCACGGCGTCAGCCCCGCGCCGCGCGAGGCGCCGGAGCAGGCCGCCCAGCGTGAAGACACAGGAATGGCTCGGCTCTCGGCTCTCGGCTCTCGGCTCTCGGCTCTCGGCTCTCGGCTCTCGGCTCTCGGCTCTCGGCTCTCGGCTTAATTACACGACCACAGCCGACGGCGAGCCCACGGCTCCACACAGGAATCGAGCCCATCAATCCACTCCTCCGCTCCACAGCGCGGGCCGGCGCCGGAGGGGTCCGCCGAGCCGCGACGGCTACCTGTCCGGGTGAAGCGTAATCGGGCTCGGGAGCCTGTAAAATCCTGCCATTCGGGAGGTATCCAACCGCGAATTGAACGCCGATGAAGGTCGCCCCGCCAGCGGGGGCGCCGGTGCTCGGCGGGCCGTCAGCGCCGCGGCAGGGCGTCCACCGCCAGGACCTGCCGCACCAGGGCGACCTGCCCCGACACGCCGAGCTTCCGGTAGACCTGCTTGGTCATCCAGCGCACATAGTCCTCGCTCCAGCCCTCGACCGTGGCGATCTCGCGCAGCTTCAGCCCCTCGGCCAGCAGCGCCGCCATCCGGCCCTCCGACGGCGTCAGGCCGAGCGTCACCGCCACACGAGCCGCGTTGATCGGTGGACGGCGCGCCGGGTCGACCAGCAGCACCAGCACCGCCACCCGGCGTCCCCCGAAATCCGCCGCCGCGTCGCCTACCGGCATGACGTGCAGCCCGAGCCGCGACCGCCCCGAGGGGCGCTGGACCGTCATCGAGCCGCCGCCCGGGGCCTCGCCCAGGAAGTCCGGCAGCGCGCGCGCCAGCAGCCGGCGCAGGCGGCTGCGGTCCGCCGGCAGCACGGCGTCCAGGGTCCCGTCGTGCTCGACCAGCCCGTCGCCGCGGCGCAGGATCTCGAGCGCCGGCGCGTTGGCCTCCAGCACCCGCCCGCCGCGGTCGAGCTGCACCACGCCGATGCGGTCGTTGTCCAGCAGGTCCGCGAGGCCCGCGCCCAGCGCATCGGAAGCCGCCAGCGCCTGGCGGATGACTACAGACCGGTGGATGTGCGGCAGCAGGCGCTCCATCAGCCGGAGCTGGGCGGACTCCCAGACGCGGCTGCGGTCGGGGTCGCTGATGGCCCAGACAGTGCGCAAGCTGTCCGGCCCGCGCATTTGCGCATGCAGGCTGTTCTGGCTTCCGAGGCGGGCCATCCCCTCGTTGTAGGCCACAGACGTCTTCAACTCGTCTTCGGTATAAAGCTCGCGGACGTGGACCAGCCGGGCGTGGGGAAGCCGCCTGGCGCGGGGCATCGCCTCGTCGACCGGGTGGTAGACGGTGAAATACTCGTGCATCAGGTCCTGGACGTTGTCGCCGCGCCGGAGAAAGCGGGCGAAATGGACGCGCGCGTTCAGCACGTCGTCGTCCCCCACTTCGACGACGCCTACGGCGGTGCCGGAAGCGTCGAGAGCTTCCTCGATCAGGGACGTGGCTGCCGACCAGCGGGTGTCGTCAAGGGCAGCCTCGTACAGCGTCGCAAGGATGCGCTCGAAAGCGTCGTCCGGATTCATGCCTTGTTCCTCATGACGTGACCCTGCGATTGAGCCGCAAACCCGATTGCCGGGGACGCCGCCCCTTCCACGCCTCTCCACAAGCCGGAAGATCGGGGGACACCGCTCCGGGCGGTTGCCGTACGCCGTTCCCCGACGCCGGGAGCCGCCATCGCGGACAGACCGGACTCGGCGACCGCCCACTGGGAAACTAACGGGCAGCCAAGCCTCGTTCTATCCTCCCAGATGGGAGGTATCGCGAAAATCGGAGGCAAATAATCTGCCGCCTGAGACCAATGTTCCGCCTCCCGGTCCGGTCAGGTGCGGCAAGAATTTGCACGCCATCGTCGCGACGCGGCCGCTCTTCCCATCGCTCGCAATTCCTGGCCGGGGATCTGTCCGGTGACGCGATGACGGCGGGGCAACGCCACCGCTCGATCGTTCGCCGCCGGTCCTGCCGCAGGCGGATATCGTCATTGGATGGGGATGCGATACCGAACGACCCCGATACGCCTTTGTTCGGATCCCGACTGGAAAGTCCAAGGAGCGCAGACCCGGAAGGGCGGGTTGCGCTTCACTGGCGCAAGGGAATCCTTGTTTTCCGGCGCACTCTGGAATGCCGATCGCACGAACGCTCATCCCCGCCGGCATAGCCGCGGCCAGGCGGGTGCCGACAATCCGGGCGAACTCCGTTCGCTCTCCATCGAGTATTCCGCGAGTACTCTCTCCGTCACGCCGCCCGCAGCCGGTCCGCCTCCGCCGTCGTGGCCGCCCGGCGTTTCGCCGCCCAGGCATCCAGGTCCGGCCGGCGATAGCGCACCCGGTTGCCGAACCGGTGGAAGTCCGGGCCGCCCCCGCTCACCCGGTAGCCCTCCAGCGTGCGGTGCGAGAGCCCGAGCAAGGCCGCCGCCTGCCGCGTGTCCATGAATTCCGCCTTGACTGTGCCCATCCCGCTTTCCCCCGGGTGCTTACCGCTGCCGGGCGCCGCACACGGCGACCCGGCATCCGGCGCCAATCTGGCGACCGCCGTCCGGCTTTGCAAAGGGATCGGTTAGAGCCTTTCCATCGCCTGCGCGGCATGGGCGCCCTGCCGTACCCCGGCGTGCGCTTATCGGGTGAGCATTGACGCGCTCTACAGGGGAGACCGGGCTGCGTGTCGCGCGGCCCCTGGCTTCGCAATCCCGGCGCTTCCGGCCGTCATGCCTGCCCGGCATGGATTTCGCGGCCCAGAGCAGTTACCGCGACGGCACGGCGTGCTTCGGTGAGCGTGTTCCCACGCCGGCGCCGGAAGGGATGCGTGACGCATGAATTGCCCGCTCGACGACGGACCGTTCGGTCGACGGATCGTTTGCCGGCGTGCGGGAGCCGGCCACGCCCGCTTTCGCCGCGATCCGGTCTCGGGACGCTAACCAGGAAGAGGCTTGGTCTGCGGGAGGTCGAAAAAGACAAGTAAAATCAGTGCTGTATATCGTGTTGAGAATACCCCGTAGCGTGCGTGTCCAGCACCTCTTGGTGCTCCAAAAAAGGGGATACGCTTGCCGCTGGACGTCGAAAATGAGGGGGAGACCCCGACACCACAGCCACTCCGGTGAGACCAGCAGCATCAGGAATCGACGATGAACGACCCTCATGTCGTGGCATTGATCTATCAAATCGAGCACGGCGACTCGATCAATTACAGCGACGCAGGACAGCTCGATGTCGAGGAAGATGTTACCGCGCACGGCGATAGTGTAGCTGAGATCGCCGTCAAGCCACGTGGTGCCGGTGCCGGCCCGCCCGGGTGCGGTCTTGGGTTTACCTGCTGGCCATTCGCGTAGGGAGATTTGCCGCCTTCCACGCCGCGATGCCGCCACGATACCAGTAGAGGTTCTCGTAGCCGAGCGCGTCAAGACGCAGGGCGGCGTTGTAGGACAGCCAGCACTCGGCGTCGAGGCAGTAAACCACGATCGGTCGAGCTAGATCGTCGCCGGCGGCGCTCGAAATCCTCGCCGCCAGACGAGCCTGAGAGTCGTCGTCGAGGGCGTCGCCCCGACCCAAGGCGGGCAGCCAGACCGAGCCCGGAATGGACGTGGCCTGCCTGACATTCTTGTCGCCGAATATGGTGTTGATCGTCACCGGCGGGTTGGGACCGATGAGCATGGCATGCAGGTCCTGAGTATTGACGACCGATGCCGCTGGATGCGTCGACGGTGTCGGTGCGTGATAGCTGCCCCGACGAAGCTGGTCCGTCGCAGGCACGCCCCAGTCCTCGGCTTCGATACCAAATGTGGGCTGGGTCACCGTGGCTTCCTGCAGTGTGACGGTTTTGCACGCCGACAGGGCGACTAGCGCGACTGCTAGAATGGCGATACGTCTTATAGTCATGATCCCCTCCGCGTCGGTTTGCGTCCCGGCTGGTGCCGGGCCGTTGCACACGTCACGGGTTTCGTGAAGCCCGCCTATTCGCCTAAGCTCCAGGAGCCCCCGGAGCCGAGCGAGAGGCTGTTGTATTCAGCGGGCGAACCGCGACGGTTACCTGTTCGGATACGGTTACCTGTTCGGATGAAGCGTAATCGGGCTCGGGAGCCTGTAAAATCCTGCCATTCGGGAGGTATCCAACCGCGAATTGAACGCCGATGAAGGTAGCCCCGCCAGCAGGGGCGCCGGCGCCCGGCGGGCCGTCAGCGGCCCGGCAGGGCGTCCACCGCCAGGACCTGCCGCACCAGGGCGACCTGCCCCGACACCCCGAGCTTCCGGTAGACCTGCTTGGTCATCCAGCGCACATAGTCCTCGCTCCAGCCCTCGACCGTGGCGATCTCGCGCATCCTCAGCCCCTCGGCCAGCAGCGCCGCCATCCGGCCCTCCGACGCCGTCAGGCCGAGCGTCACCGCCACACGTGCCGCGTTGATCGGTGGACGGCGCGCCGGGTCGACCAGCAGCACCAGCACCGCCACCCGGCGCCCTCTGAAATCCGCTGCCGCGTTGCCTACCGGCATGACGTGCAGCCCGAGCCGCGACCGCCCCGAAGGGCGCTGGATCGTCATCGAGCCGCCGCCCGGGGCCTCGCCCAGGAAGTCCGGAAGCGCGCGCGCCAGCAGCCGCCGCAGGCGGGTGCGGTCCGCCGGCAGCACGGCGTCCAGGGTCCCGTCGCCCTCGACCAACCCGTCGCCGCGGCGCAGGATCTCGAGCGCCGGCGCGTTGGCCTCCAGCACCCGCCCGCCGCGGTCGAGCTGCACCGCGCCGATCTGGTTGCTCTCAAGCAAGCCCGCAAGACCGGTGCCCAGCGCATCGGAAGCCGCCAGCGCCTGGCGGATGATGACGCACCGGTGGATGTGCGGCAGCAGGCGCTCCATCAACCGGAGCTGGGCGGACTCCCAGACGCGGCTGCGGTCGGGGTCGCTGATGGACCAGACAATGCGCAAGCCGTCCGGCCCGCGCATTTGCGCATGCAGGCTGTTCTGGCTTCCAAGGCGGCCATCCCCTCGTTGTAGGCCACAGACGTCTTCAACTCGTCTTCGGTATAGAGCTCGCGGATGTGAACCAACCGGCCGTGGGGAAGCTGCTGCCTGGCACGGGGCATCGCCTCGTCGATCGGGTGGTAGACGGTGAAATACTCGCGCATCGGGTCCTGTAAGCTGTCGCCGCGCCGGACTCAGCGACCGCCCACTGGGAAACTAACGGGCAGCCAGGCCTCGTTCTATCCTCCCAGATGGGAGGTATCGTGAAATGAGAGGGTGAAAAAACATCCCCTCAAACGTGCGTTTCCGGCTTCCGCCCGGCGTCGCGGAGCGGGTCCTTACCCTCGTCGGCGACCTCGATCCCGATGTCGTCGAGGCGCGAAGCGGCGCCGTGCTCTCACTACGGGCGCTACGTCCGGCGCGGCGAGCACAGTGAAGGCGCGCGCCCCGCGCGCGGCTCGGTGCCCATGAGCATGGATGCCGACGAGATCACTCCGGAGGTCGCACTCGCCCTCCTCGCGCTCCCGCGCACCGTCGGCGTGCATTCTTGCGGGAGCACCTGGCCTCGTCGGCGCGACGGAACGCCTGACATGGATGGAAAGGCTTCGGCCAAACCGTGGAACGGTCCCGCCGGAGGGTTGCAAGCTTGAAACCATCGTGAGCAGGGCTCATTCTGTTGGCCCACCGGACGTCCAACATGGCTGTCCGCCCGGATCGTCCTGGCCCACCCAGCGATTACCATGGTGACATCAGCCACGATGATTGAGGTATCCGGAGGTCTGCTGGAGGGTCGGCAAGTGTCATACTTGGTGTGGGATTGATTCAGGGATAGAAAGTGGTGATGTCCGGAAAAATCATGTCATATCATATAGTTATTGAAAACTGTCGAGCGCCGGGCTAAATTTCGCGCGACATGGCGAGAGGGGGCACTTGTCTGGGGACGGTTGGCCCCCATCTCAGCTCTTATGGGAGGCCTTGGCCCGATGCCCGACTCGACCGCTACGGCCCAAGAGTTGTGCCTGCCCGAGGAGCTTATCCTGATGCTCCTCAACGAGCAGAACGGCTATTTCCACCAGGTCCCCGGCTGGAATCTGAACTGCGCGGTGGTGGGCGCAGTGCTCGCGCAACTCTCCCTGCTCTCGCGCATTGACACTGATCTCGATTCGCTGATCCTCGCCGATCCAGCGGAAACGGGCGATCCGGTGCTTGATCCCGTCCTGAAGGAAATCGCCGGGGAGTCCGTTCAACGGGACGCCGTTTACTGGATCGAACGTCTTGCCGGCAAGGCGGAGTCGATCATCGACCACACCCTCGAGCGCTTGGTCGAGCTGAAGATCCTGGAGCATCACGACGGCGATTTCTGGACGCTAGCCGCCGCGACGTGGCGCGAGGAGTTGTCCGGTGGTTCCCAGGAAGGCACCGTTGGCCAGTTCGTAAAAACGCGTGTCCTCAAGGCGCTCTTCACCGAAGAGATTCCCGACCCCAGGGACATCATCGTCATCTGCCTCGTCAATACGTGCGACGTCTTTCGCTTCATGTTCGAAATCGACGACGAGACCCAAGAGCGAATCGATCTCATTTGCCGGATGGATTTGATCGGCCGTTCCATCGCCGCCGCGGTCGAGCACAACATCTCCAGCCCGTCGCTGCGGCCTTCCGCGCTGACTAAGAAAATACCCGTCGTACCCCTGCACAAGCTCTTGCTGAACCCGCGTCTTCGGGGCGGCAACATCGCCGCCATTTTCGCGCACATCGCGGAAGAACACGGTCCGGTTTTCCAAATCCGTCCTCCGTTCCAGGAACCCACGACCTTCCTCGCCGGGCCCCAAGTCAACCGTTGGATACACCGGAACGGGCGCATGTATCTGCGGTCCAGGGACTATTTCACCGACATCGAGAAGGTTTATGGCGCGTCCGGGGTGATTGCCTCGCTCGACGGGGCCGACCATTTTCAACTGCGCAAGGCGATGCAGCCGGGCACTTCCCGCGGGAGGCTGGAGGATCGACTGCATGACCTCTACGGCCATGCTCGCGCGTTTATGGCGGACTGGAATGTGGGATCGTCGCTGCCGGCGACCAGCATGTGCCGACTGATGATCAACGCGCAGATATCCCCGCTGGTCATCAGCATTGATTCACAGGACTTCGTGGAGGACCTGATCAGATTCAAAGAGCGCGCGCTCACCACCCACGTGGCCAAAGTTCTGCCCAAGTTCATGCTGAACACCCCATCGATGAAACGTGCGTCAAGGGCCATCGACGTCGGGGTACAGCGGATCCTGGGCCTCCACACGCCCGCCCAGCGGGTCGGTTGCCCGCGGGATCTCGCCGACGACCTGCTCAGCCTCCACGCCAGCGACCCGCAGTTCCTGCCCGAATCGAACCTGGCCTTCGCTCTTTCGACGCCCATGCTGGCTAGCATGTACCTGGGAGACGCGTTTGGCTGCGCGCTCTACGCCATGGCGTCGCAGCCTACGCTCTACGAAAGGATCCGTGCCGAAGCCGACGCCCTCTTCGAGAACGGCGATCCGGATGCCAAGGACTTCGCTGACGAGTCCATCGACGTTACGCGGCGCTTCATCTTGGAATGCCTGCGCATGTACCCCATCGTGCCCGCGTCCATCCGCAACGTCATGAATTCATGCGTTGTCGAGGGCCACGAGCTGCCCGTGGGCGCGCGCATCGCCATCGCTTCGACGGCGCCGCATTACATGAGCGACGTCTTCCCGGACCCCTTCACATTCGACATCGACCGTTATCTGCCGCCGCGCAACGAGCACCGCAGTCCCGGCTATGCGCCTTATGGGCTTGGCACCCACAAATGCCTCGGCTTCCGCTGGGTGGACCTGCAGCTGGCTGTCAACCTGCTGATGGTCGCGCACTACTTCACGCTCAAGGTATCGCCCGCGAATTACAAGCTCCGGATCAGTCCGTTTCCGTCGCTGTCACCGAGCAAGAAGCTGAAGTTCCGCATTGCCGAGCAGGTGCGCGAGCTGCCCGCCTGACTCTACCGCACACGCTTGAGCGCCGTCCGGGTGAAGTCGCCGAGGTCGAGGTCCGTGCCGAACTCGTAGTCCGACCAGTTCAGCACGGTGCTCTTGCCCGTGAGATGGTTGGTCATCGTTATCGTTCCGGCCCGCCAGAAGCGATCGAGATAGACCTCGTAGTCCTCGATGACCATTGTCTTGAGATGCGCCTCCCTGCGATCGAAGAATTCGATCTGCTGGGTGCGAAGCTCCCCCCGATCGAGCCAGACCACTTGGCGGGAATACCCCGAATCCTCGCTGAGGGGGACGCGTTCCAGGACCGCGCATTCGAGATCGCCGCAGGGCTCGTCGCGCAGGTAGCGATGAGCGTATTTCTCGACCTCCACGGCGCCCATGTCTTCGTAGGAGAACTCGCTGCCCATAAAGGAGCCGGACTGCTTCGAGGCGCTGATGCGCTTGACCCGCTTCAAGGCAGGAAGATAGAGCCACTGTTCGTCCGCGTCGTTCTTGTGGGCGTGGACGAGAAACGCGGTCCCCTTGACGTCTCGCGGGCGGTCGAACACGAACAAGGTACGATCGCCGTCCTCCTCGACCTCGATGACCTTCAGGCGCAGTTCGCGCTTGCTTTCCTGCCCCCGCTTGTTGCGCAGGACCATGTTCAGGCTTGCGGTGAAGTTGCCGAAACCCTTCTGCCGTTCGCGGGCTTCGGTGGCGATCTCGAGCCCCGTTTCCTCGGCGCTCTGCGCGTGACCGACCGACGGCTCGCCCGCCCAGACGAAGGCGGCAAGAAGGATGGCGGACAACGCAAGCGCGGCGTGGGGGAGAGTGACGCGAATCACCGTTTCCTCCTGTCGGCGGCCATCAGCGGAGCGGGGAAAGCGGGACATTGATGGCGGTATCCGGGCAGCGACTGGACCATGTCGTCTCGTTCACCTTCGCCGGAACTTATTCGCACATGGTAGCACGATTCCCGCCCTGCAAATGAAACCCACGCTTGCAGGCGGCCATTCCCGCGAAGACAGGACCAGATGGCGACTACTCTCTGGAGCCTCGCACGCCAATCCAGTTCAAAAGCCGTAGTCCAGGTTCACTCCGATGTAGCTGTCGCGCCGCACGTCATACACGACATCGTCCTCGTCGATCCCCACATAGGCGGAGGCCTCCAAATGCAAGAACCAGTTCTCCGAAAGGCGGCGCTTGAATTCAGTGCTTAGAACGCGACTGCTGCTGCTCAAGGATTCCAGAACGCTGATCGTGAATTCGGTACTCTGTTCGTCGTTCAGCCCGAGGCGCGCGACAAGCAGTATGTCGTTCTCGAACGCGTTGGTCGCCCATCGGCCGCGCCCGTCGCGCGTCCATTCGCCGATCAGGCTCAGATCGGCGTCCGAGTCCCACACGGCATAGATCGTGTATTCGCCGCCCGCGACGAAAGCCGCGTAGTCTTCTTCTTCGTATTTCAGATACTGGTCAAGCCGCCGGTTCTGCAAGCCGGCGCGGTGTATGGCTTCCAGCTTGAGAAGCCACGGGCCGGTTGTGAGCTGGGTATCCAGGCCGAATTGGGTGATCTGCTCGTAGTATGGCGCCAGAACGAATTCGGAGTCGGCCAGCGTCGGCAAGAGAGTGGGCTCGCGGCTGGTGCCGTCGAACACGCTGAGCCCGACGTCAACCGGCCCGAAGCTGCCGCCGTACCGGGCCGCGAGATCGAGATGCCACTCTTCCGCTCCGGACTCGTACGAAGTCAAGCCGTGGTCCACGACAAGCCCGGGACGCAGGCGACCGCGCCGCCCGGGGAAGGTGCGCTCGCGGTGCCAGGTCAGCCCGAACAACTCCAGTGCCCCCCAGTCCCCCGACCAGGTGAAATGAACCATAGGCTGGCCCAGTTTGGTCTTCTCGTCCGGGTGTTCCACCAAGTCGGTCTGATTGACGATATCGACCAGGGACCGCGATTCGACGACACCCCAGAAGACTCGATCGACGCCCAGACGCAGCTCCCATTCATCCTCGCCGATATCGCCGTACAGTAGAACAAAGGCCTCGCGAAGATCGGCGTGGGTGCGGTCGGGATCCCCGGCGTCGTATCGGTAGAACGGCGTTACAGTAATGCTTCTGCCTTCGTCGTCCTCCATATAGGCCGTTGCCTCTACGGCGAGGCCGCTCGCATGCGAGCGCTGGCCGGGATGCGCGGAACTCTTGGGGTACAACCGGGTTTCCATGGAAAGACGCCCGGAAAGCTCGATCTCATCGGCGATCCCGTTGTCGGCGTGCGCTCCAGCCCCGAGCACTGAGAGCAGCATCCACAGCGACGCCGCGAGAAGGACGGGGAAGCGCGCAATCATCGCGGCCCGGTCGACTCCGGCAGGCAAGGACGATGCGTTCTGGACGGCCGGCTATGGATCGTGGGAGTCATGCTGGGCAGACCGGTTCAAGCGCTCTCCTCAGGCGCAGTCTTGCTCCTGCGCCACTTCTTTCCCAACCCGTCGAGGAAGATCAGCAGCGGCGGGAGGAGCAGGAAATCCGCCAGCAGGGCGATGATGACTGTCGTTCCTGCCAGCAGACCGAGCGCCTGGTTGTTGGCCATCCCCGACGCGCCGAACACCATGAATCCCAGCGCAAAGAGGACGGTCGTCGCCAACAGGGCCTTGCCCACGGAGCCGAAGGCGGAGCGGACGGACTCCGGCGGCGGCTCTCCGCTCTTTCGCGCTCTCAGGTACTTGGTCATGAAGTGGATCGTGTCGTCCACGATGATGCCGAAGGCGATGGCGGTAACGACCGAGGCCGAGACTCCGAGCTCTCCGACCGCGTACCCCCAAAGTCCCATCGCCATGGCGGCGGGAACGAAGTTCGGTATCAGGCTGATCAGGCCGAAGCGCACGCTTCTGAAGATGAAGATCAGCAGCAACGACACGATAGCCATCGCGATGATGGTGCCGATCAGCATCTTTTCGATGTTTCTCTGAATCGAATGAGCGCCCACGATGGCGATGCCGGTGGCCGAGGTTTCCAGGCTGGGCGCATTCTGCTGGAGCCAGTCGCGCGCGCGCTCGTCGAGCGCCAGCTTCTCACGGGTGGACAGGGCCTTCAGCACCACAGTGACACGCGTTGCCGAGCGTTCGATATCGATGAGATTGTTCAGATCGAGGCCCACCGGCAGCGAAAATTCGTAAAGCAACAGGTACTGGGCGGCCAGATCGGAGTCGTCCGGAATGCTGTAGAACGCGGGGTCGTCGCTGTTCAGGTTCTTGTTCAGGCGCTTCATGATGTCGGCGATGCTGAAGACGTGGGCAACCTCCGGCTGCGTCCGATACCACTCCGCAAACGCGTCGACCTGCTTCAGATACTCCACATCCGTGATGCTGTTCTCCTGCCCGGTGCCGAGCGAGTACTCGAAGGGCTCCAGGCCCGTGAAATTATCGCTTATGAAATCCGTCGATCGCCGGAACTCGTAGCTTTCGCTGAGAAGCTCGAGGTGATTGTCGTTGAGCTCTATGCGCGAGATACCGGCCATGAGCGCGACAACGACAACGGCGAACGAGCAAAATACGATCAGGCGCCGGGAAACAACAAAACGCCCGAACCGCTCGATGAAGCGATCGAAAAGGTCCGTCTTTCCTACGCGCTCGGGCCGGACACGCATGGGCATGAGCGAGAGAAACGCGGGCAGGAGCGTCACCGAGTAGACGAAGGCAATCAGCGAGCCGAAGGCCACGATGTTGCCCATGACCCGAAACGGCGGCATGTCCGAAAAGTTCAGGCTGAGGAAGCCGATCGCGGTCGTGATCGAGGTGAGAAAGACGGGCCAGACGTTGAGTCGCAGGGAATGAATCGCAGCTTCTCTGCGGTCCATCCCCTGGCGCATGCCCGCGAGCATTGCCTCGATTATGTGCACGCAATGGGCGACCGTGATCGCCATCAGGACGAACAGTGCCGCGCCGCTCTCGCCGTAGAGCTTGAGGCCGGCCCAGCCGGCAAAGCCCAGCGCCGACAGGAGAACGGCAATGATCATCAGGACGATCGTGACCGTTCCCCAGATCGAGCGGAGCATGAGAAAGGCGACGATCAGCATGACGCCGAGCGCGATGGGGCCGAGGATGCCCATGTCCTCGTCCAGCGCGTCGCGCACGGCACGATTGAGGAAAAGCGCGCCGGTCAGGTAATAGCCGGTGGTCGAATACGTCGCGCGCGCGGCGGCGACGGTCTCGTTGAGATAGTCGACGACGTCGACCTTGGCCTGCTGTCGGTCCTCGCCGGGAAGCGAAACGCTGATGTGCAGTCCGGCAACGCGACCGTCCCGGGCAACCAGGCGCCCGGCGACTTCCTCGGTGCCGAGCGCGATCGTCTGAATTCGTTCTATATCGGCATCGCTCAGGGAAGCGGCGTCGTCGATGAGCGGCTCGACGATCAGCTCGTCTTCGAGGCCTTCGCTATGCGAGTAGTTGGTGATCGAATCGATGCGGGTGACATAGGGGGTTCGCCAGAGCAGCTCGGTCATCTCTTCCAGGGCGACCAGCGTTTCCCGCGTGAAAATGGTGCCGTCCTGCGGCGCGACGGCAAGCAGCACGGTATCGGAGAACGCGTAGGTGTCCTCCATTTCGTCAAGCGCGACGAGGTTGGGGTCGTCCTTGCTGAAATGATTGCGAAAGTCGACGTCGACATTGACGATGTACTGGGCGCCCGCGACGAGCGCCAGTATGACAAGCAGGGAGAGTAAAAGGGTCAGCCATCGCCGACCCATAATGCGTGCTATGCAGGCTTCCAGATTCATGTCGGCATGACGTCTCGCGGGCGGAATTCCGGTGGCGAATCGCGACTCCAGAGGCACTTCCGCGTTCAGTATCTCAATCCGCGGCCCCCGCGTCCATCATTCTTGCCGTGAAAGGGTCCCGGGGCTGGCACGAACATCTACCCGCCAAGCCCCTGTTGCAGGATCGGTCGCGGCACCAAGTCCGGGTCGACGATACGACCGGTGGACTTCCCGATGTGGCCCGAAGAGTCGTTCCGTCTGGCCGGGCGGCGCGAGGGGTGGGCGGTCAGGCCGCCCTGAGCGACAGCAGAGTGCTGCCCAATCAGGATCCGGCGCTGCCGGCTCTACGAGCGCAACTCCCCAAATGGTTGAGGCGGCACGTGGGAAGGTGTGCGAAGCCCGAACGGGCAAATGCGGGCCAGCCACACGCTGCCGGGCTGTTGCGGTCCCCAACGCATGAGCGCGAGTGGAGTGGAAGCGTGACTTCACTAGTGAAATGCAAAGCGCCTTAGAGGTGAGACATAGGGTGTCCACCATTGGCGATATGGTAAACCTTCGATCCCGGTAAACAGAGAGGGTGGCAGAAAATGCGTTGGCGGTTGGCGGACATCTCGGGAGCGCGCCAAATCAGTCGCCGTTACTGGCCTCACCACCGCACAATGCCTGCGCAATAACCACGCCGATACATTCAGCTGCTGCCTCGGTCTCGCGGTCACCAACATGGGCGTACCGCAGTGTCATGCTCGGGCGCTCGTGGCCAAGCAGGCGCGAGACGACCGGCAACGGAACGCCTTGCAGAATGGCGCGGCTCGCAAACGTATGACGAAGGTCATGAAGGCGCACGTCTTCGATCCCGGCTTCCTTGCGCGCCAAGCGCCAGAGCGGCAGGTGATGCGAGAGCGGCCGCTTGGGACTCCTTGGCGCGGGGAAGACGTAGACGCTCTCCGACCGCGGCTGCCGCTCCAGGACGGCGCGTGCCGGCGCGCTGAGAAAGACCCTCCGCGGTCCGGTCTTGGCGTCGGTCAGATTGAGCGTGTTCCCGTCCACGTCCCGCCAGCGAAGAGTCAGGATCTCGCTCTTGCGGCAGCCGGTGAGCAGCAGCAGCCGAATGATCGCCACGGCCTGGGGATGATCGGCTTCATGGCGCGTCAGCACCTCGCCCAATCGGCGGACTGCGGCCGCCGACAGGAAGCGCTTACCTCTCGAAGTGTACCTCGGCCTGGCCGATGGGACCGAACTCGGCGGTCACGGTGTCGCCCGGCTGGCACTGCACCACGTCCGCAGCACTGCCGGTGGTCACCACGTGGCCGGCCTCCAGCGTGAGCCGGCGCGCGCTCAGGTGGTTCGCGAGCCAGACCATGACGTTCCACGGATCGCCCAGCACGTTGGCGCCCGCGCCCTCGCTCACCACCTCGCCGTTCACGCGCACGATCACCGGCTGGCCCGCGAGGTCGTGGTCGAGCCCGCCCGCCGCCTCCGGCCCGAGGCAGAGCATGCAGCCGATGGCATTGTCGCCGATCAGGTCGGGCGCCTTCATGGAGAGCCAGTCGGCGTAGCGGGAATCCGGCACCTCGATCGCGGGATGCACGCTGGCGACCGCCGCGCGCACGTCGTCCCGCGTGTAGGGCGCGGCCCGCGGGGCGAGCGCGCTCGCCATCACGAAGTCGAACTCCGCCTCGATCGCGTAGAAGTTCACCGTGTTCGCCGGCACGCGAAGCGGGCTCCCGCCCACGTGGTCCGCAAAGAGGCGGCCGGAGAAGGGCGCATCCACGCCGAAGCGCGCCTGCACCTGTGCGTTGGTGGCGCCGATCTTGTAGCCCGCGAGCCCGAGGCCCGCGCTCTCGGCGAGCCCGTCCTGCACCGCGTAGGCCTCTTCCAGCGTCCCGGGCCGGCAGTCCGCCGGCAGCGCGTCCATCTGCGTGCGTTCTTGCCACGCCTCCCACAGGAGCGCCCCCCCTCGTGTTGCCGCCTCTCGGTCCATTCCCTCTCTCCTTGCCGCGTTATCCATTGTCACTCCGCCGCGCGCTGCGTACCGCCAGCCTCCATCAGGTCTACGAAATTCCGGAAGAGCCGGCTGCCGTTGGCGCGCAGCGTCTCCTCTTCGCGCACCGCATCCGACACCATCCGCGCAAACGCGCCTGCGCCCTGATCCCGCTCCAGCGCGGCGATGTATTCGGGGAAGGCCTCGGTCGCCTGCACCAGCGCCGCATCCACCTCCATGTGGAACTGCACGCCGTAGGCGCGGGGCGCGAGCCGATAGGCCTGCACCGCGCAGGCCTCGGAGGTGGCGAGCAGCACCGCTTGCGCAGGCATCGCGGTCACCGCGTTCAGGTGCCACTGCATGGTGAGCGGGGCCGCCGGCAGCCCGGCGAAGAGGGCGTCGGCGCGGCCCGCCTCGGTCAGCGCGAAGTCGATGATGCCGACCTCAGCCTCGGCCAGCGGCTCGACGGTGCCGCCGTGCGCGTCTGCCAGCAGCTGGCAGCCGAGGCAGACGCCGAGCACCGGCATGCCGCCCGCCACGGCCTCTCGCAGCAACGCCTTCTCGGTGCCAAGCCAGGGGTGAAGGTGCTCCTCGTCCGCCTGCTGCGGCCCGCCCATGGCGAGCACCGCGTCGTAGTCCTCGAGCGCAGGGAAGGGCTCGCCCTGCCACGGGTCGCACGGCTGCCAGGCGATGCCGGCCTCGGCCATCACCTCCCCGAAAAAGCCCGGCTGGTCGATCTCCGAATGCCGGATGACCAGCACCCGGCGCGCCGCCGCCATGCCCTACCAGAGCCGGTCGGAGGCTATGGCAGCGCCCTCGGCCAGCGCGCCCAGCTTGGCGTAGACGATCTCCGAATCCACCCGGCCGAAGCCCGCGAAGGTGCCGAAGCCGCAGTCGCCGCCCGCCAGCACGCGCTCGCGGCCCACGATGTCGGCAAAGCGGCAGATGCGTTCCGCCACCAGCGCCGGGTGCTCGACGAAGTTCGAGACCGAATCGATCACGCCGGGGATCAGCACCTTGTCCTCCGGCAGGCCGCGCTCCTGGAACACGGCCCACTCGTGGGCGTGGCGCGGGTTCGCCGCCTCGAACGAGATCGCCTGCGGCTTCGCCTTCATCACCGTGTCGTAGATCGCGTCCAGCGCGATGTCGCAGACGTGGGGCCCCTCGTAGTTGCCCCAGCAGAGGTGCAGCCGCGCCGCCTCGGCCGGCACGTTCTCCAGCGAAGCGTTCAGCACCTCGATGTTGCGCTCGGCCACGGCGACGAATTCCGCGTCGCTCTTGTCCTTGTGGATGCTATGCCGGGTCATGGCGAGGTCGGGGCAGTCGAGCTGGATCACCAGGCCCGCCGCGTGGATCGCCTCGTACTCGGGTCTCATCATCTCGCAGAGCACGTCCAGGTACGCGTCCTCGCTCGGGTAGTACTGGTTGGGCTGGAAGAACGCGATGACGCCGGGGGAGGCCGCGTTCATGAAGCCCTCGACCGCGCCGGTGGCGTCCAGCGCCGCCGCCATGTTGGCGAGGTCCTTCCGGAGCGGCGCCTCGTCCTTGATGCTGATCTCGCCGACGCAGGGCGCGCGCCTCACCTGCGGCGCCTCGCCCATGGCGGCCACGCGCTGCACGTAGGCCGGGAACATCTCCATGTCCCGCGGCATCTTGCGCGCGCTGTCGCCCGCGAAGCCGTGCAGCCGCTCCGTGACGTAGGTGGAGTAGCCGCTCTTGCTCATCTCGCCGTCGGAGACGATGTCGACCCCGGCGTCGACCTGCCGGCGCACGACGTCCGCGACGGCACTCACCATGCAGGCGTCGAAGGCGCCCTGGTCGGTGAGCGTCTCGTTCTCCTTGGCGAGCAGCATGTCGGAGACGTCCTGCGGCCTCGGCAGGGAGCCCACATGCGTGGTGAGAATGCGTTCGGTGCTGAGCTTCATGCCGTCCTCCCTCCGTCCCTGTAACGGGACGGCCAACACGCCGGGACTATACGCGCTCGCCGGGTCTGCTGCGACCACTCATGCCGTGGGTACATACGGTCGCTGGAACGCTTGACCGGCATCCGGGGCGGGCGTAACCCATCGCCAGCAGACGGCGGGACTCCGGAGCATCATGAACGAGCAGCAACAACCTCTCGCGGAGAGCGACGAGAAGGGCGCCTTCCGCTTCTACGACAACCGCCAGAAGTACCTGCTGTTCGTCAACACCTGCAGCGAGAAGTGGGTGGTCTCCGAGCGCGCCGGGATGGAGCTCGGCCTGGTCCACCCCCGGCCGCCGGCGCTCCGCGTGTTCGACGCCGGCATGGGCGACGGCACCGTGCTCTCCGGGGTCATGCGGAACATGCACCGGCGCTACCCGACGATGCCGTTCTACGTTGTCGGCAAGGAAATCTCGGTGGAGGACGTGCGCCTCTGCCTCGAGAAGATGCCCGACCGGCTGTTCGAGCATCCGGCGACGGTGCTGGTGGTCACCAACATGCACTACTCGGAGGCGCCGTCGCTGCAGCCCCGCTCGATGCAGGCGGCGGCCACGCTGAACTGGATTGAGACCCCGCTTGCGGGCAATACCTCCCACGAGTTCCATGAGCAGATCGCGGCGCTCCAGCCCACTCTGGCCGACACTTGGCGGGTGCGGCCGAGCCCGAAGACGGGCAATCCCCTCTACGTCCGGGCGTCGGTGCTGGTGCTCTACCGCGAGGACCACAAGTTCCTGCTCGACCCGGTGATCCCGCGCCCCGGCCGCGCCAGCGACGGCTACGACCTGGTTCTCGCCTCCCAGCCCTACCGGGCGCGCATGCCGGTCGACTTCAAGGTGAAGCGGGTGCTGGCGCCGCTCGCGCGCAGCCTGGCGCCCGGCGGGCGGCTGCTCTGCATCCAGTCCCACGGCGGCGATCCGGGGCTCGAGATCGTCCGTAAGATCTGGCCCGACGAGCAGCCCTTCCAGACCGACCGCCACCTGCTGCTCAAGGCGCTCAAGGAGGAGATCGGCAAGAGCCGGCGCGATCTCAGGTACAACGCTTATTCCGACAAGCGCGCGCTCTTCCGCTACGACATGCACACGCTGCCGACCGAGATCGAAGGCTCCAGCATCGGCACGTCCACGCTGTTCGCCGCCTGGAATGCCGCGATCTACGTCGCCCAGATCGAGGACGCGCGGTTGGAAGGCGTGGTCGCCGACGGCTCCTATCTGGATGCCACGCGCGAGACCCTCAGCGAATACGGCGGGCTCTGGTTCTACGACGAATCCTTCGTCGTCTCCCGCCGCCGCGATTGAGGGCGCCGGCGGCCGCGCCGGCGTCTCACGTTCCGTCCTTGGCGACGTCGTCGGCGGGCGGCCCGTAGAATTCGAAGTCGCCCGCGCCGAAGTCGCTCGCCGCGGTGTCCTCCAGGCGGATGACGCCGCCGCCGTGACGCGTCAGGTCCAAGACGGTCGCGCCTCTGACCGCCCTGAGCCTCAAGTCGCCGAAGCGCGCGACTCCCGCGATCTCCGTCAGGTCGATCAGGTCCTCGCCGTGCATGAAGTCCGTGATCGTGTCGGCCCCGTGATGCGGCTCGAACACGAACACATCGGCGCCGGCACCGCCGGTGAGCGTGTCGTTGCCCGCGCCGCCCGCCAGCCAGTCGTCGCCGGTGCCGCCGACGAGAACGTCATCGCCCGTGCCGCCGAAGAGGTCGTCGTCATCCTCGCCGCCGGCGAGCGCGTCATCGCCGTCCTCTGGCGAGAGCTCGCCACTGTCGCCGATGAGGGTGTCGTCTCCCGCGCCGCCCCAGAGGGTGTCGTAGCCCTTGTCGCCGATGAGCAGGTCGGCGCCTGCGGCGGCGACGATGAGGTCATTGCCGTCGTCCCCGCTCAGGACTTCTGCACGCTCGCTCCCGAAGAGAACGTCATCGCCTTTCCCGCCCGCGACGATCCCGGGCTCGCCTCCGCCCTGGATATCCACCTGGCGAGCGGGGCTGCGCCGGGTGTCGTCCGCCAGGAACACGGCGAGCAGCGCCGTGCCGAGGAGCACGACGAAGACCGGCCACGCCGTCGCCGGGACGCCGGGCGCCGTGCCGCGCCGCGCCACGCCGGCTCGATCGGCCTTCGCTCTGCCTTGTCCACTGCTGCCCATGCGGGATTAGACGCGTAGGCCGGCGCCGAATCCCAATACCGTTTTCCTGGGTCTCCCATAGGATCGGAGGCGACCGGCATAGAGCGTCATACGTGCCGGGCATACCCAGCCTCGTTGCGGCGTGTCGGCGGCGCTGCGGCCTCACATCCCGTCGATCGGCGCAATTTCCAGCAACGCGGGGCGGGAACGCCGGTGTATCCTCCGCTCGGATTCGCCGCCTCGAAGAGCCCCCGCCATGTCCTCTCCTGCCGTCGCCGAAGCCCCCTCACGCCACGCGGAAGCGGAGTGGGCCACCCGAGTCGAGCTCGCCGCCCTCTACCGGGTCATGCACCTCTACGGCATGACCGACATCGCCAACCAGGAGGTGGGCGCCCGCGTGCGTGGCGAGCCGGATTGCTTCCTCATCCACCCTTACGGGCTCCTGTTCGAGGAGGTCCGCGCCTCGGACCTCGTCAAGGTGAGCCTGGACGGCGTGGTGATCGACGGCCCCGGCATCTGGGCCGGCAGCGGCCGCGAGAGCTTCGTCGCCCGTGCGGGCGAGCGCTGGGTCAGCGACGGCGGGGTGAACCTCGGCACGTGGATCTTCGGCACGCGCCCCGACTGCGGTTTCTTCATCCACGCGCACTGCGAGGACGTGATGGCGGTATCCGCGACCGAGGGAGGGCTGCGCCCGGTGAGCCAGGCCTACATCTATCTCCGGGAGCACATCGCTTACCTCGGCTACGATTTCGCCGAGGACGACGAGTACGCCGCGCTGTTCCGCGAGGCGATCGCGGGCCACGACATCGTCGTCTCGCATCACCACGGCTACTACGCCCTCGGCCGCTCGGCGGCGGAGGCCTTCTTCCGGGCGTTCTACCTGTGTCAGGCGTGCTCGGTGCAGGTCAAGGCCGCGGCCACCGCGGCGGGCGCAGGCGAACACTTGCGCGAGATGGACCCGCAGCGCGTCGCGATGATCGAGGACCAGATGCGCGCCTCCGCCCACTACCACTACGACGGCAGCACCGAGTGGGCTACCCTCTTACGCAAGCTCGACCGCACCTGCCCCGACTACCGGACGTGAGCAGACCGCTGGGGTTGGAAATTAGAGCCTACACTGAAATCGACGTACCCCCGTCCTCCACGAAGCTCTGGCCGTGCGTCAGACGCCGGTCAATCCGGCATAATGGCGAGTGCGGTCCGATTCGGGGGAGCCGAATGTGCTGAACGCTGACGAGCTAGACAAGCTGGTCGTGGAACTCGCCTCGCGGCCTCGTCACGAAAAGGTTCGTGTGCTGGTACATCGGCTGCTCGTCGATGGCCTGGGTGCTGACAGTCAAGACATCGACTTCGAAAAGCGGGTGCCCGAGGTCCGGGGGCGGATCGATGCCCTGCTGGGTCGTACCGTATTCGAGTTCAAGACCGATCTGCGGCGCGAGGGCGGGGACGCCGAGAGGGGACTTACGCGGTACCTGACGGACCGCGAAAGTCAAACCGGTGAAAAGTATGTTGGCATCGCCACCGACGGCGCCGATTTCATCGCCTTCTTTCTGAGAGATGGCCACGTCGAGAAGGTCAACGAGCACCATACGAACCCGGAAGCACCTCGTGAGCTGTTGATCTGGTTGCAGAGTGCTGTCGCAACCGGCGCAGACCTGTTGCCCGACCCGCACACAATCACGCGCGAGTTCGGGCGTGAAAGCTTGGCGGCACGCCGTGCCCTCGACACCCTCGGCACGCTGTGGAAACGGATCGGACAGACACCGGAGACGCGCCTCAAACGAGCGCTCTGGGACCGGCTTCTCGGCCTTGCTTACGGCGCCGATGTCGGCGACGACCGTCTCTTCCTGCAGCACACCTATCTTGCCATCGTTGCCAAGGCGATGGCCTGGAGCGCGATAATCGAGGTTCCACCGGAGGACGCGGCTTCTCTGCTTCACGGCTCCGCATTCGCCGATCTTGGGATTACCGGCCAGAGCGAACCCGATTTTTTCGATTGGGTCCTTGCCTCCCAAGAGAGCACAGACGTGGTCATGCGTACCGCGCGGCAGGTGGCTCGCTTTCGCCTACACGACATCCAGGTGGACATCCTGAAGGCACTTTACGAAAGCCTGATTGACCCGGAGACCCGGCACGATCTGGGCGAATACTACACACCGGACTGGCTGGCCGCTCGCATGATAGAAGCCGCCGTGGATAGGCCATTGGAACAGAGGGTCATGGATCCGGCTTGCGGTTCGGGAACCTTCCTGTTTCACGCGGTCCGGGCCGTACTTGACGCAGCCCGCGCCTCTGGCCTTTCGGAGGCGGAGGCAACGCGGCGCGCGACCGTAAATATCGCAGGGATCGATATTCATCCCGTCGCCGTCATCATCGCCCGTGTGACTTACTTGCTAGCACTGCTGCCGGCGCTGCGCGCAGAGCATCCAGGTAGCGTAACCGTGCCCGTTTATCTTGGCGATGCGTTGCAGTGGAATTTGGCGCGGATTGGCGAACAAGGGCAGCAGCCCGACATGCTCGCTGCCAATGACACGCTAGAGATATTTGTTCCGCCGGTCGAGGTTACCGAGCCTACGCCGCACCGCCTCGATGCGGCGATGCTCCGCTTCCCCGCGACTGTTGCATCTAACGCGGAGCTCTTTGACCGCGTATTGAACACCATGATTGACTTGGCTGGACGGTCGGAGCCGGGTGCCACTTTCGCGGCCTGGCTGGCCCGGGGAGATTTGGCGAGAGCAGAAGACCGTTGCATCCTCCGCGACACCTACGAGGTCATGTACCGTCTTCAAAACGAAGGCCGCAATCACATTTGGGGTTATGTGGCACGCAATCTAGCTCGCCCCGTTTGGCTTTCGAACGAGGCACAAAAGGCAGATGTTGTTATTGGTAATCCGCCTTGGCTTGCTTTCCGGCACATGAAGGGAGAGTTGCAAGAAAGATATAGATCAGAAGCCACTGCCGCCCGAATCTGGTGGTCGGGACGGGGTACTTCTGGCAACGACCTCTCTGCCTATTTCTACCTTCGTGCGACAGTGCTTTATATGCGTCGAGAAGGTCGCATTGCTTTGGTTATGCCTTATGCGGCCATGTCTCGTCGGGCCTACACCCCATTCCGCAACGGAGAAGTGGCGCGTCTCGGCCATACAGAGCGACGCCTGCAATTCACCGCAGCTTGGACATTTGGACCAGAGGTCCGGCCGTTGTTCCCAGTTCCCAGTTGCGTGTTGTTTGCCGAAGAGCACGACGGTGCCACGGTCGCGCCTTTGCCGGCTCAAGTAAGCGCGTTTTCTGGGGCATTGCCGCGACGTGATGCGGATCCGTTAGAAGCGAACGCAAGTCTGACGGAAGCGACGACGGACTGGCCATCCGTAGCCGCTGAACTGGATGAGTCGCCATATCGCCGTACTTTCCGGCAGGGCGCGATCTTGGTTCCGAGGCGTTTGATGCTTGTGGAACTTGTGTCAATGACAGACATAATTCCATCCAATCCATCGTTCCCATTAGTCCGCGGACGAGCGGGTAACAAAGACAAGGTGCCCTGGAAGACTATAGAGCCGCCGAGAGGCACAATAGAAAGGGAGTTTATGCGTCCCGCACTACTGGGCGAATCCATTGCTCCGTTTCGAATTTTGTCGCCACTGCATGCTATCATTCCGTGGGATTCGGAGCGCCATGAATTGATGGATTCGAATATGGCCGCAAGTCGAGGCTACCCAAGACTATCACAATGGTTGGAGCGCACTGAATCGTTATGGCGCGAGAACGGCCGAGGTCGGCGTACACTCCTGAATCAATACGACTATTTTCACCAACTCTCGGAGCAGTTCCCGATTGCACCCATGCGCGTTGTCTACACGAAATCAGGCACCAATCTCGCAGCGTCCCTAGTCTCAGACTTAGAGTCTGTTATTGATCACAAGCTTTATTGGATGGCCACGAAAAGCGTCGATGAAGCTCATTATCTCTGCGGCGTCCTCAATAGTGAAGCCGTGCGCGTCAACGTAGAACGTTATCAGGCCCAAGGGCAGTGGGGCCCGCGGGACTTCGACAAATATGTCTTCAATCTACCGATCCCTCGTTACGATGGCGCCAACGCTTTGCATCGCCGTCTATCCGAAGCAGCTCGAACAGCGGAGGATGTGGCGGGACTCGTCACCGTGGAGGAGGGGGCCTACTTCGTTGGCACGCGGAAACGCATCCGTGCCGCCCTCAGTGAACACGGAATTGCTGACACCCTGGAAGATTTAGTGACTGAGCTTCTTGCGTGAAGCCGCCCCGTCCGCTTCACGCCCAGGGCAGCAGCATGGTCGAGCCGGTGGTCTCTCGCGCTTCCAGCGCGCGGCGCACTGCGGTGGCACCCACCACCTACCCCGAAATCGACGTGCCGCCGTCCACCACAAAACTCTGGCCGGTGGTCCAGCGGCCGGCGTCCGAGGCCAGGTAGACCGCGATGCCCGCGATGTCGTCGGGCTCGCCGAGCCGCCGCAGCGGCGTGCGCGCGATCCGCTCCGCCGCCCGCGCCTCGTCCTCCCAGAGCGCCCGCGCGAAGTCCGTGCGCACCAACCCCGGCGTGATGGCGTTGACCCGGACGTTGTGCGGCCCGAGCTCCACCGCGAGGTTGCGCACGAGCTGCAGGTCCGCCGCCTTGGAGATGCAGTAGGCGCCGATGATGGCGGAGCCGATGGTGCCCCCGATCGAGGACACGTAGATGATCGCGCCGTCCTTCCGCTCCCGCATCTCGTCGGCCACCAGCTGCGCGAGCCACAGGTTGGACTGCACGTTGGTCGCCATGATCTTGGCGAAGGCCTCGTCCGAGATGTCGGCGAACGAGCCGTAGTGCGGATTGATCGCGGCGTTGGCGACGACGATGTCGATCGGCCCCCAGGCCCGGCGGGTCTCGTCCACCAGGCGCTCCAGCTCGGGCTTGCGCCCGACGTTGCAGGCGAGGCCCGTGACCGCGAGCCCCTCGTCGGCCAGCTCCCGCTCGACCGCCGCAACCCGGCCTTCGTCCCGGCTGGAGACGACCACCCTTGCCCCGTGCTGCGCCAGCGCCCGCGCGATGGCCTTGCCGATGCCCTTGGTCGAGCCGGTGACGACGGCGGTCTTGCCGGTGAGATCGAACAGGGCGGACATGGCGGTCTACGACGCCTCCGGGCTAGGTGAGAGGGGCGGTCATGGCATAGTCTCGCGGCCGCGGAGTCTCCGGGCGATGCCGGGCCGCGAGGATGACCGCTCCGCACGAGGCAGTCCAGAGCAACCTCCACGCGTGGCGCGGTGGCGGGTGCCGGAGCGGCGATCGAAGAGGAAAGGCCGGATGGCGAGAGCAGACTTTTCGTTTTTCTTCCCGTTCAGGGTGCGGTATTCGGAGATCGATGGGCAGATGCTCGTTTTCAACGCCCATTACCTCACCTACTTCGACACCGCGATCACCGAGTTTTTCCGCGCGCTCCCCTACGACTACCAGGGGCAGGTGGAGCGCAGGGGCGAGGACTACCACACGGTCAAGACCCTGGTGGAGTACTACGCGCCGATCCGCTTCGACGACGAGATCGAGGTCGGCGTGCGCGCGGCGCGCATCGGCCGCTCAAGCCTCACCTTCGGCCTGGAGATTCACCCCAAGGGGCGGGACGAACGCCTCGCCTCGGGCGAGGTGGTGTGGGTCAACACCAATCAGGCGACCCACCGCCCGGCGCCGCTGCCGCCCGAGCTGGTGGAGAAGCTGCAGGCCTTCGAGGACGGTAATACGGGCTAGCGTTTCCCGCCGAAGCCGGCGCTCAGGTCGTCACGTTCCAGCACGCCGCCCATGCCCTCGTGGGCCGGGCCGAAGAACGCGCCCGTCACGGTGCCGGCATCGCCGCCGGTCTGCACGAAGGTGTTGCCGCGCACCTCGATCCCATAACTGAGGTCGCCGTCGTGCCACATGGTGCCGGTGCCGAGCGCACCCGGCGCCGCATCGGCCGCCCACTGTTCGAGCGCCGTGAAATCCGCCGTGCCGGCCAGCGTCGCGAGATCGACCGAAAGGGCAGCGGCGCCGCCAACGGTCTCGGCGCCCGGCGTAAGGCCGAGCAGGCGGCCGGACCAGCTGACGCTGCCAGAGAGTGCGTTGTTGTCCTCAAGAGCGGTGTCGGGCGACGGTCCGGTCGCCCAGGGCTGCGACAGCCCGTTCCTCAGTGCGGCGCCGAACGAGATCTCGCCGTCCTCGATGTCGATCGCACCGCGCACGTGCAGGGAGGTGTCGGCCCAGCCGCCCAGCTCGGTCGCGAAGTCGCCCGGCACGGTTCCGGGCTCCAGGCGGCCGTAGACCGTGAGCAGGGCCTCGCGGTCGAGCAGGTGCAGGATGTGTTCTGTCAGTTCCTCGCTGCCGCCATCCACCATGATCGTTTCCGGGAAGCGCGCGGCGTCCACGTGGTTTCGGCCCAGCAGGTGAATGAGCTCGTGCGCAATCACGCCCAGCCGCTCAAGTCCCTTGGTCTGGGTGTGATCCACGAAGACCCGGCCGGCGACGATCTCGAACCTGACAGGCGCCTCCGGATCCCCGGTCGGCACCGCCCTATAGGTGGGTAACGCCACCCCAACATCCTTGCCCGTTGGCGACCCGATACCCCTCGGCCATTCAATTTGAAGCGCAAATCTGACCAGAATCTTGCCTTCAGGAGAGCCGATGTTGTCGGCAGTTGCCGGGTCGTGGCTGAAGCCGAGCTGCCAGTCCTGGGGCAGGGCCGCGTTGATCGCCTGGACCGCGCGAACCGTCTCGTCGACCAGCGCTGGCGGGGTGCCGTCGGCCACGTAAACGGTCGGTGGATCGGCGCGGAAGCGCAGGAGTGGGGCCTCGATAATCGTGTCGGGGGGCATGCCGTATTCTTCTTCCCCGCTCTGAGGCAGGGTGGAGTCCGCCTCCAGGTAGGCGATCAGTTCGGCGGCACCGACGCCGTCCTGCACCGAACCGTGGAAGACCCTGGCGTCGCCGTGAAGGGCGGCCTGCGGCAGCGCGTCGGCCTGCGGCGCGACATCGGCGCCCACATGGATCGTGTTCCCGAGAGCTACGATGGGCGCCTGCCCCGCCTGAAGCGGCGTTTGCAACGGCAGCGCGGGGACCTCCGGGGACCGTGCGTCGTCGCTTCGGTGAATGCATGCGCCGAGCGTCAGCGCGACGCCCAAGCCGAGATATGCGAGTGGGAGCTTCATGAGACCGCACCGTTACGAGGCCGAACGTCGGAGCAGGGCGCTCCGACAGGCGAATCGAAACGCCGCTACGGTTCTACCCTAACCGGCTATCTGTTACAGGCTTATATCTATGCCTACAGGGCAGTTATCGGAGCCCATCTGCTCGGGCCAGATGAAGGCGCTCTCCATCCGCTTCATCGCGGCAGGCGAGGCGAGCACGTAGTCGATCCGCCAGCCGACGTTCCGCTGCCTGGCGCCGCCGCGCTGCGTCCACCAGCTGTAGTGGTCCGGCTCGTCCGGGTGGAGCGCGCGGAAGGAATCCACCCAGCCGGCCTCCAGCCAGCGGTCGATCTCGGCCCGTTCCACGGGCAGGAAGCCGCTGTTCTTGACGTTGGCCTTGGGCCTCGCGAGGTCGATCTCCCGATGCGCGGTGTTGTAGTCGCCGATCACCAGCACCGGGCAGCGGCGGCGCATGCGCTGCACCCGCTCGAAGACCGCGCGATAGAAGTCGAGCTTGTAGGGGACCCGGCTGTTGTCCCGGTTCTTGCCGTCCCCCTTGGGGAAGTAGGCGTTGACCACCGCGAAGCGCCCCTGCTCGGTGCGGAAGTGGGCGGCGATGTAGCGGCCCTCGATGTCGAACTGGGGCTCGCCGAGGGCGGTCTCCACCCGCTCGGGCGCGAGCCTCGAATAGATGCCGACGCCGCTGTAGCCCCGGCGCTCGGCCGCGACGAACGCGGTGTGCCAGCCGGCTGGCGTGCGGGCCTCGTCGGGAATCTCCTCGTAGAGCGCGCGGACCTCCTGCACGCCGATGATGTCGGCCTGCGCGCGCTTCAGAAAGTCCGCGAACCCCTTCTTCACGCAGGCCCTGATCCCGTTGACGTTCCAGCTCACAACGCGCATTGGCTGCTCCCCGGCCGGCTTTACGACGACTTGCCTATTCTGCGATAGGGTGGGCCGGCTGGCGCCAAGAGGCAACTGTGCCGGCAGTCGCAAGGGGGACTCATGGCGAAGCGGACGTTGCGGTCGCACCAATGGTTCGCCGAGGCCGCTCCGCTGAAGCGATGACGCCCTTTACCCCATTCCGTCGCCGGTGGCCCTGGGTCACGGCCGACCTTCAGACCATACGGAACGATTTGCCGGGCAGGCTTCCAGGCGTTCCGGCGGACTCAGGCCGTCGCATCGAGATTCCCCTCAGCGACGGAAGCGGCGATCGCCTCGCGGCCCGCTTCCATCCGGGGCGTGCGAAGGCGCCGGCCGTGATCCTCGTGCCGGGACTCACGGGCTGCGAGGCGAGCCGGCACGTGTTGCAGGCGACGGACGCGTGGGCGGCAGACGGCGCGCCGGTGGTCCGCCTCAACCTCCGGGGCGCGCCGCCGGGCCGCTCTCTCGCCAAGGGTCACTACCATATGGACCGGGTGCAGGACCTCGCGGATGCCTGCCTCGCGGTGGGCGATCTCGACCCCGGCATCCGCTGCCACGGCGTGGTTGTCGTGGGGTTCTCGCTCGGCGGTGCGCTTGCCCTCCGCCTGGCCCAGGCGCCTGACTGCCCCGACCTCGTGAAGGCCGTGGTCACAGTGTCCGCGCCGCTCGACCTCCCCGCGACGGCTGAGCGAATTGCCCGCCCCCGCAACCGCTTCTACGAACGCTGGCTGCTCCGGCGTCTCAAGCAGGAGACTGCACCGCTCTGGCGCGATGGGCCGGCGGCCGTGCGCGCCGCGGTCCAGGCTGCCCGGCATATTCATGAATTCGACGACGCGCTCACCGCGAAGGAGGCCGGGTTTCGCGACGCGGCGGACTACTACGCTTCATGCTCTCCGATGAACGATATGGGCGGCCTCGGTATTCCTGCGCTCGTCATTCATGCCGACGACGACCCCTGGGTGCCGCCGCCGTCGGTCGTCGAGCGCCCGCCGCTTCGCGTCGTCGTCACGCGCGGCGGCGGCCACGTGGGCTTTCACGGTAGAGGAAGCCGGATGCCCTGGTATGTGGGTGCTGCAGCACGCTTCCTGAAATCGCTTCCCAGATAGTGCCGGCCCGCCCCGCCTGACGCGGGCTTCCTTGCCCGCCCGTCGATTGGTCGCTACCGTTCCGTTGAAGGTGGGGCGCTGCGCTCGTCCGGTTCCCTGCCTCAACAAGAACGCTCCGAAGAGCGCCACACTGCGGTCGCAAGGCGAGCGAGAGGGAGGGACGATCCATGAGCAGACGGCTGGCTCAGTTTCTAGGCATTGCCATCGTCGCCGGCGGCCTCGCCGGTGCCGGCGTCACCGCGCAGGCGGAGGAGCCCCGCCAGGGCGGCACCTTCGTGTGGGGCATGTCCAGCGAGATGAACATCCTGGACCCGCACGCCACCTGCAGCTGGTACACCACCAACGCCATCCACAACATGTTCGAAGGGCTGGTCATGCTCGACCTGGCCGACCCGGAGGCGAAGAGCGCGAAGCTCAAGCCCGCCATCGCGGAATCCTGGGAGCGCTCCGAGGACGGTACGGTCTACACCTTCCAGATCAGGGAGAACGTGACATTCCACGACGGCACCAGCGTGGATGCCGAGGTCGTCAAGTGGAACTACGACCGCTTCTTCAACAAGGACGCACCGCAGTTCTACGACACCGCCGCCGCCTTCATGGGCTACTACACGCGCTGGATGAAGTCGGTCGAGGTGACCGGGCCGATGGAGGTCACGATCACGCTGACCGAGCCCAACTACGAGTGGCTCCAGTTCGGCGTGCAGGCCTGCGGCATGCCGATGATCATCAGCCCCACCCAGATCGAGCAGGTGGGCAACGACGGCTTCCCCCTGGCCCCGGTGGGCACTGGGCCGTTCAAGTTCGTCGAGCGCGAGCAGAACATCAAGGTGGTGCTGGAGCGCTTCGACGACTATTGGGGCCAGAACGCCTATATCGACACGTTGATCTTCCGCCCGCTCTCGGATCAGGCGTCGCGGCTCTCCGCCATGCGTGCGGGTGAGGTGCACATGATCAACGAGGCGCCGTGGGATGAGCTCGAAGGCCTCGAAGAAGAAGGCTTCGTGATCTCGACCAACGAGAACATCCCGTCGATCTGGCTGCTCTTCTTCAACCACAGGGACCCGATCATGTCTGACGTCCGGGTCCGCAAGGCCATCAACATGGCGATCAACCGCGAGGGGATCGCCCACGAAATTCTCAAGGACACCGGACGGGCGGAATACGGCATGCTCTCGCCGGGCACCTTCGCTTACCAGCCCGGCTACGTCTCCGCGCCCTACGACCCCGAAGGTGCCAAGGCGCTGCTGGCCGAGGCCGGCTACGGCGACGGGCTCGCCATCGAGTTCGACATCTACGAGTACGGCTACAACGAGGTCTGGGAGAAGTGGATCCAGCGCGATCTCAAGAAGATCGGGATCGACGTCAAGCTCAACAAGATCGAGTGGATCACCTACCTCGGCAAGTGGGTCCAGGGCATGCCCGAGGGCCTGCACATGAACGAGGTCGGCTGGGGCTGGTCGGTTCCCTACTGGACCCAGGTCATGTCGCGCTGCGATTCGCAGCCGCCCAACGGCTTCAACGTCGGCTGGTACTGCAACCCGGACGTGGACGCGCTGTTCAACCAGGCGCTGGCGGAGAAGGACGAGGCCAAGGCGGCGGCACTCTATCAGCAGGCGAACGAGATCATCATGGGCCAGGACTTCGCCTATGCGCCCAAGTTCGTCTACTACAACCCGCTGGTGCTCCACCCCAGCGTGAAGGGCTTCGTGAACCCGCCGGAGAACTGGTACGACTTCTCCATCCTCTGGCTCGACGAAGAGTAGAGCGGCCTGACCTACGATTCTGAGAGGGAGCCCTCGACCGGGAGAGAAGACGATGAATCTCAAGGACTATGCCGCCCACGACGCCTTGGGCTTGGCCCAGCTCGTCAAGAACAAGGAGGTGACGGCGGAGGAGCTGCTGGACTGCGCGCTGCAGGCCAGCGAGGCGCTCAACGGCGATCTCAACGCCATCGTCCGCTCGATGGAGGCGGAAGCGCGCGCGGCCATTGCGGCGGGTGTGCCGGCCGGCCCGTTCGAGGGCGTCCCCTTCCTGCTCAAGGATCTGACCCAGTCCTACGCCGGCGTGCCGACCGATTGCGGCAGCCGCTTCTTCAAGGGCTGGACCCGCGACTTCGACAGCGAGATGGTGGCGCGGTGGAAGCGCGCGGGCGCGGTGATCTTCGCCAAGACCAACACGCCGGAGGGCGGCTCCAGCGGCTCCACCGAGCCGGTGGCGAACGGCCCCACCCATAACCCGTGGAAGCTCGGCTATTCGCCGGGCGGCTCCAGCGGCGGCTCGGCCTCCGGGGTTGCCGCGGGCATCGCGCCGGCGGGCCATGCCAATGACGGCGGCGGGTCGATCCGCATCCCGGCATCGGCCTGCGGCCTGGTCGGGCTCAAGCCCTCGCGCGGGCGCACGCCCAACGGCCCCGACTTCGGCGAGCTCTGGAACGGCATCGCGGTCGAGCACGTGGTGACGCGCACCGTGCGGGACTGCGCCGCCCTGCTCGACGCCACCGCCGGCCCCGGCGTTGGCGAGCCCTATTACGCGCCGCCGCCGGCCCGGCCCTTCCTCGACGAGGTGGGCGCCGATCCGGGCACGCTCAAGATTGGCATCTCCACGAAGGCGCCATCGGGCACCGAGGTCGATGCCGACTGTGTCCGAGCGACGGAAGAAACCGCCAAGTTGCTGGAGGATTTGGGCCACGTTGTCGAGCCCGCGGCGCCCAGCTTCGATGTGGAGACGATGTTCGACGGCTGGACCAAGATCTTCCAGGCCAACGAAGCCTGGGCCTTCGACGGCTACGCCGAGGCGACCGGCACGACCCCGTCCGCTGAGAACACCGAGGCCAACAACCTCCATCTGCTGGAGGAGGGGCGCAAGCTGAGCGGTGCCGATCTGGTGCAGGGGATCAGCGACGTCCACGCGACAACGCGCGACTTCGCGCAGTTCTACGAGGACTACGACATCTGGCTGACGCCGACCCTCGGCACCGCGCCGCCGCCGCACGGCCATCTCTTTGCCGACAACGATGCCGAGGTCTTCTTCGAGCGGCTGATGGCGTTCATCCCGTTCACGCCGATCTTCAACTGCACCGGCAATCCGGCGATCACGCTGCCGCTCAGCTGGAACGCCGACGGCCTCCCCATCGGTGTCCACTTCGGCGGCCGCATGGCCGATGAGTCGACGCTGATCCGCCTCTCCGCGCAGCTCGAGGAAGCCCGGCCCTGGCGCAACCGGCACCCGACCACGAGCGTCTGGTCCCTCGGCTAGAACACCATCTGACCATATCGGATCACGTCGACGCGCTCCCACCTCCCCCTGTCCCCCTCCCCCGAAGGCGGAGGGGGAACGTAGACGGCACCGACTTACTCTCCCTCTCCGCCCCTGGGGGCGGAGAGGGCCGGGGTGAGGTGGGGGTTGCTCGGACCGCACTGCCCACCCAATAAGGGACTGCGCGGCAAGCAGGTGCGATCCCATCCGGTCGGATAGTGTTCTAGCCCGGCACAGTCTCAGCGGCAGGAAGGCGCCGCCGCGCTTGACCGTCTGCGCCTGACCCTATAGGGAACGCCGCGCCGGCGGAGCGGCGCGACGACGGGCGGATTTGGCGCTCGCGGGGCGTTCCTGCGAGCGCTTTGCTTTGGCGGCGAGCGGCGCAACGGGCGCGGAGGGGACGATGAGCAGCAACAAGCGGGTTCTCATCCTAGCCGGGGACGGCATCGGGCCCGAGGTCATGCGCCAGGTCGAGCGGGTGATGGAGTGGCTCTCGGCGCGGCGCTCGATCTCCTTCGATGTCAGCAGCGGGCTCGTCGGCGGCGCCTGCTACGAGGCCCACGGCACGCCGCTCACCGACGAGACCATGGCGGATGCGCTGGCCGCCGATGCCGTGCTCTTCGGCGCGGTCGGCGGCCCGCAGTGGGACAACGTCGCCCGCGACGTGCGGCCCGAGATGGGCATCCTCCGGCTCCGCAAGGAGATGGACCTCTACGCCAATCTGCGGCCGGCGCTGGTCTTCGATCCGCTGGTCGAGGCCTCGACGCTGAAGGACGAGGTTGTGCGCGGCCTCGACCTGATGATCGTCCGCGAGCTCACCGGCGGCATCTACTTCGGCGAGCCGCGCGGCGTGGACACGCTCGCCGACGGCACGCGGCAGGGCTACGACACCGAAATCTACAGCGCGCCGGAGATCGAGCGGGTCTCACGGGTCGCCTTCGAGCTCGCGCGCCGGCGCAGCAACCGTGTGCACTCGGTCGAAAAGGCCAACGTCATGGAATCCGGCAAGTTCTGGCGCGACGAGGTGACGGCGCTGCACGCGGCCGACTATGCCGACGTCACGCTGGAGCACATGTACGCCGACAACTGCGCCATGCAGCTCGTGCGCCGGCCCAAGCAGTTCGACGTCATCGTCACCAGCAACCTGTTCGGCGACCTCCTGAGCGACTGCGCGGCGATGCTGACCGGCTCGCTCGGCATGCTGCCGTCTGCGTCCCTGGGCTCGCAGGGCGAAGACGGGCAGCGCAAGGCGCTCTACGAGCCGGTGCACGGGTCTGCGCCCGACATCGCGGGTCAGAACCTGGCCAACCCCCTCGCCGCACTACTCAGCTTCACCATGATGCTGCGCTATTCCTTCGACGCCGCGGACGACGCGGAGCTGATCGAGGCGGCGGTTCAGGACACGCTGGCGAGCGGCTTGCGCACCGCCGACATCATGCAGGACGGCATGACCGCCGCCTCGACCGATGCCATGGGCGATGCCGTCCTCGCCGCGCTCGACGCGCGCGCCGCCTGAGCGCAGGCAAGGGAGAACAGGACCATGGGCTACCGCGTCGCCATCGCCGGCGCTACTGGCAATGTCGGGCGCCAGCTGCTCGCCGTCCTCGCCGAGCGCGACTTCCCCGCCGACGAGGTGATCGCGCTTGCCTCGCGCGCCTCGGTCGGTAAGGAGGTCTCCTTCGGCGACGACGAGACCCTCAAGGTGCACGACCTCGCCGAGTTCGACTTCGCCGAGACCGATATCGGCCTCTTCTCGCCGGGCGGCGCGGTCTCCAAGGTCCACGCGCCTCGTGCCGCCGAGCAGGGCTGCGTCGTCATCGACAACACCTCGCAGTTCCGCATGGACGAGGACGTGCCGCTGGTGGTGCCCGAGGTGAACGGGGAGACGATCGCGGGCTACGACGCGCGCAACATCATCGCCAACCCCAACTGCTCGACCATCCAGATGGTGGTCGCGCTGAAGCCCCTGCACGACCATGCGCGCATCAAGCGCATCGTCGTCTCCACCTACCAGTCCACCTCCGGCGCCGGCAAGCAGGCGATGGACGAGCTCTTCGACCACACGCGCGCCGTCTACATGAACGCCCGCGAGGAGCCGCGCTCCTTCGCCAAGACCATCGCCTTCAACGTGGTCCCGCAGATCGGTCCCTTCGATACCGACGGCTCCACCGGGGAAGAGGCCAAGATGGTGCGCGAGACCCAGCGCATCCTCGACCCCGAGATTCTGGTGAGCGCCACCTGCGTGCGGGTGCCGACCTTCATCGGCCATGCCGAGGCCGTGAACGTCGAATTCCACGACCCCATCGATGAAGAGGAGGCGCGCGAGCTGCTCACGGCCGCGCCGGGCGTGGCGGTGATCGACCGCCCCTTCGATGGCGGCTACGCCACCCCGGTCGATTGCGTCGGCGACGACGCGACCTTCGTCTCGCGCATCCGCCGCGATCCCACGGTGGCCAACGGGCTCTGCCTCTGGATCGTCTCCGACAATCTGCGCAAGGGGGCGGCGCTCAACGCGGTCCAGATCGCCGAGGACCTGATCGCCAACCACCTCGGCGGCGCCTGAGCGGGCCGGGCGAGCGGGCTCGGGGGCGAAAATTCTGTGGATAACCGCCTCGAAGCCCGCAGAATCGCTTGACTCCCGCGACATCATTCCGTAACTAGGGCAGGTTGTCTCGGCCGGGCCCTGCCCGGCCTACCGCTCTTTGATATTGTGAATGGAAGGGATGCGTGGGCGGCGTCTGTCGAGACCGCCTGCGCAACCGGAGCGCTGTGCCATGGCATGGCGTTCCACGTTCGCGCGGGATCTCAGGAAGTCGTGCGGCGATACGCTGCGAGGTGCCCGGCCTTCGGGCTCGGGTGCGTCCGGCATGTCGCGCGTCACGGCTACACTCAAACCTGAGAGTTTGATCCTGGCTCAGAACGAACGCTGGCGGCAGGCCTAACACATGCAAGTCGAACGTGAAGCCGCCCTTCGGGGCGGTGGAAAGTGGCGAACGGGTGAGTAACGCGTGGGAACCTGCCCTTTGGTACGGAATAACCGCTGGAAACGGCGGCTAATACCGTATAAGCCCGGTCTCTTTGGCGGAGGCCGGGGAAAGCCTTGTGCGCCGAAGGAGGGGCCCGCGTCCGATTAGCTTGTTGGTGAGGTAACGGCTCACCAAGGCTGCGATCGGTCGCTGGTCTGAGAGGATGATCAGCCACACTGGGACTGAGACACGGCCCAGACTCCTACGGGAGGCAGCAGTGGGGAATATTGGACAATGGGGGCAACCCTGATCCAGCCATGCCGCGTGAGTGAAGAAGGCCTTAGGGTTGTAAAGCTCTTTCAGCGGGGAAGATAATGACGGTACCCGCAGAAGAAGCCCCGGCTAACTCCGTGCCAGCAGCCGCGGTAAGACGGAGGGGGCTAGCGTTGTTCGGATTTACTGGGCGTAAAGCGCGCGTAGGCGGCTTGTCTAGTTGGGCGTGAAAGCCCGGGGCTCAACCCCGGAACTGCGCTCAAAACTGGCTCGCTAGAGACCGGGAGAGGAGAGTGGAATTCCCAGTGTAGAGGTGAAATTCGTAGATATTGGGAAGAACACCAGTGGCGAAGGCGGCTACCTGGACCGTTACTGACGCTGAGGTGCGAAAGCGTGGGGAGCAAACAGGATTAGATACCCTGGTAGTCCACGCCGTAAACGATGAGTGCTAGATGTCGGGGGGCCTAGCCCTTCGGTGTCGCAGCTAACGCATTAAGCACTCCGCCTGGGGAGTACGGCCGCAAGGTTAAAACTCAAAGGAATTGACGGGGGCCCGCACAAGCGGTGGAGCATGTGGTTTAATTCGACGCAACGCGCAGAACCTTACCAGCCCTTGACATTTGGTGTTACACCGGGAGACCGGTGGTTCCCTTCGGGGACGCCAGGACAGGTGCTGCATGGCTGTCGTCAGCTCGTGTCGTGAGATGTTGGGTTAAGTCCCGCAACGAGCGCAACCCTCACCTTCAGTTGCCATCGGTTCGGCCGGGCACTCTGGAGGAACTGCCGGTGACAAGCCGGAGGAAGGTGGGGATGACGTCAAGTCCTCATG
>JAJDUK010000028.1 GCA_022826665.1 Alphaproteobacteria bacterium
GATCGTTTTGTCGATGGTCATGCGCTCGTCTATAGTTCACCTGGGTGGCCTCAGTCCAAGCCATGGTACCCTCCATATCGGTCTCGACACCCGATGGATTACCATGTCTTGAGGCCACCCGCGACTTTAGGAACAAGCTCTTAGGCAGCGCCTCGGCGCTCAGTTTCTTGCAAGCGCGGCATCAGCTCGACCAGGTTGCAGGGACGCCAGCGGTAGTCGAGCTGGTAGCGCAGGATCTTGTCCCAGCCGTCCTTGCAGGCGCCGGGCGAGCCGGGCAGCGCGAACAGGTAGGTGCCGCCGGCGACACCGCCGGTGGTGCGCGACTGCAGGGTGGACGTGCCGATCAGGTCGTAGCTGAGCTGGCGGAACAGCTCGCCGAAGCCCGGTATCTCCTTCTCGTAGACGTCGTGGAAGGCCTCCGGCGTCACGTCGCGGCCGGTGACTCCGGTGCCGCCGGTGGCGATCACCACGTCGACCTCGGGGTCGGCGATCCAGCCCTGGAGCGCCGCCACGATCTCGGCCCGCTCGTCGGCTATGATTCGGCGGTCGGCGACGCGGTGGCCGGCGCCTTCGATCCGTTCCATCAGCACCCGGCCCGAGCGATCCTCCGCGAGCCCGCGGCTGTCCGAGACCGTGAGCACCGCGATGTTGACGGCGCGGAAGGGCCGCTTCTCGTCGATCCCGATCATGGTGCCGTCTCTCCGCTCTTCATCTTGTCCTCGATGTCCAACAGGTCGCGCCAGACCTCGCGCTTCGCAGACGGTGTGCGCAGCAGGTAGGCGGGATGAAAGGTCGCCGTGGCCTGGATCGTGCCCTCCATACGCGGCGTCGCGAAGGGGAACCACTGGCCGCGCAGGCGGGTGATGCCCTCGCGCCTGTTGAGCAGAGCCTTGGCGGCGATGCCGCCCACCAGCACCAGGATGCGGGGCGCGATCAGCTCGATCTGGCGTTCCAGGAAGGGTTGGCAGATGGCGAGTTCCTCGGCGGTGGGCGAGCGGTTGCCGGGCGGCCGCCAGGGCAGCATGTTGGTGATGTAGACGGCGGAGCGGTCGAGGCCGATGGCGGCCAGCATCCGGTCGAGCAGCCGGCCCGCCGGCCCGACGAAGGGGAGGCCCTGGCGGTCCTCCTCGGCACCCGGTGCCTCGCCCACGATCATCAGCGCCGCTTGCGGATTGCCGTCGCCGATCACGGTGTTGGTGGCGGTGCGCTTGAGCGCGCAGCCGTCGAAGGCGCGCACGGCCGCCACCAGCTGATCGAGACTGGTGCAGGCCGCGGCGATTTCTTGGGCGCTCCAAGTGGCATCGCCGGGCGGAAGCAGGGGTGCGGTCGGCGGTGGAGGAGAAGCAGGCGCCGCCTCGCGCGTGACCGCGGGCTCTGGCGTGGGAGCTGGCACAGGTGTCGGCGGCGGTTCGGCCGCAGCCGCCAGCGCGTCGGCCGCTTCCCGGTAACGATCGCGCGGCGCGTGGCCGATCGCCTGGTCGACGCCGGCAAGCGTGTACCACTCCAGAAGCGCCCGGATCGCCTGGTCACCGCTCATCCAAGGCACGATATCAGACCCGTTCGGCACGGGCGATTGCAACGCCAGTGACTGAGGCCCAGGATGGGGCGAGAAGGCCACGCACATGCGGCAGGGGGAGAGAGGGATGAGCGACTACGAGATTTTCGACGCGGGCGATGTGGTGCTGCAGAAAGGCGCGACACTCAGGGACGCCAAGCTCGCCTACAAGACCTACGGCACGCTGAACGCCAAGAAGGACAACGTCATCATCCAGCCGACCTGGTATTCCGGCCACCACACCGACGTGGAGTGGACCATCGGCGAGGACCAGGCCCTCGACCCCCGGCAGTATTTCATCATCGTGCCGAACATGCTGGGCAACGGCCTCTCGTCATCGCCGAGCAACACGCCGGCGCCCTACGACAAGGCGCGCTTCCCCGGCGTGACGGCCTACGATAACGTGCGCCTGCAACATCGCCTCGTGACCGAGGTGTTCGGGATCGAGCGGATCAAGCTCGTGACCGGCTGGTCCATGGGCGCGCTGCAGACCTTCCACTGGGGTTGCCTCTATCCCGACATGGTGGAGCGCATCGTGCCGACTTGCGGCTCCGCCAAGTGCTCGCGCCACAACTTCGTGTTCCTGGAAGGCGTAAAGGCGGCACTCACCGCCGACGACGCGTGGAGGGGCGGCTGGTACGACGCGCCGCCCACCAAGGGTTTGCGCGCGATGGCGCGGGTCTATGCGGGCTGGGGCTTCTCCCAGACCTTCTACCGGGTGGAGGAGGACCTCAAGCTCGGCTTCTCATCGCTCGAGGACTTCCTGGTGGCTTTTTGGGAAGGGTTCTTCATCCACAAGGACGCGAACAACCTGCTTGCCATGCTCTGGACCTGGCAGAACGGCGATATTGGCGACAATGAGCTCTACGGCGGCGACTTCAAGAAGGCGCTCGCCGGGATCAAGGCCAAGGCCATCGTGATGCCGGGGCGGACCGACCTCTACTTCCCGCCGGAGGACAGCGAGATCGAGGTCGCCAACATGCCGAACGCCGAGCTGCGCGTGTTCGAGTCCTACTACGGCCACTTCGCCTCGAGCTTCCTCAACCCGGCCGACGTGGACTTCCAGAACGAGGCGATCAGAGAGATTTTGGTAAGCTAAAATTGGCGAGCGAGATGAATGTCGCTCGAAGAGGGGTGGGTCCAGTCAGGCGGCGTCGCGCGGGCCGGAGCGCCAAGTAACGGCTTCACGCAGGCCGTCGAGCAGCCCTTCGAGCCTGGCCATTCGCTCCCGCAGCTCCGCTTGGCCTTCGCGCAACTCTGTTTGCCCCTCGCGCAACTCCGACTGACCTTCGCGCAACGTGCCAATGTCGCCTTTCAGTTCCGAACGCAGGTCAGCAATATCACCCTTCAACTCTGAGCGCAGACCGGCAAGACCGCCCTCAAGTCGCCCGATATCGCTCTTCAATTCTGCGCGAATGGCCCGCATGTCCCCGCGCATCCACGCGAAGAGTCCGATCACCAGGGCGGCGAGGCCCACAAAGCCGCCAATCTCGACCATGACGGCCCACCATCACCCGCGCCTTGAGCGCTCGTCAACGAGAAAGTTGCGGATATGACACGATAGTCATATCCGTGGACAGCGATGGTTATATCGGGTGGGCCACGCCAAAGTGATGGAGATAGGTTTCCGGCAGCAAAGCTCTACCCCCGGCCGATGAAGGGCATCGCCGTCGCCATCACGGTCATGAACTGAACGTTGGCGTCAAGCGGCAGGCGCGCCATGTAGACCACCGCCTGGGCCACGTTCTCCACCGCCATGGTCGCCTCGGAGGCGATGGAGCCGTCGGCCTGCGGCACCCCCTGGCTCATGCGCTGGGTCATCTCGGTCGCCGCGTTGCCCACGTCGATCTGACCGCAGGCGATGTTGTACTTGCGCCCGTCGAGCGAGGTGGAGCGGGTGAGGCCGGTCACGGCGTGCTTGGTCGACGTGTAGGGCGCGGAGTTGGGCCGGGGCACGTGGGCGGAGATCGAGCCGTTGTTGATGATGCGCCCGCCCATGGGCTCCTGCGCCTTCATGATGCGAAAGGCTTCCTGGGTGCAGAGGAAGATGCCGGTGAGGTTGGTATCGACCACCTGCTGCCACTTGTCGAAGCGGAGATCCTCAAGCGGCACGGCCGGGGCGCTGATGCCGGCATTGTTGAAGAGCAGGTCGAGCCGGCCGAACGCGGACATCGTCTCGGCGAAGAGCGCCGCGACCTCCTCTCGCTTGCCGACATCGCAAGTCACGGCGATCGCCGTGTCCGCGCCCGCGCCGGCCTCGGCGATGGCCGCCTCCAGCGTTTCCTGCCGGCGGCCAGAGAAGACCACGGTCCAGCCGTCCGCCAGCAGCGCGTGCGCCGCCGCCTTGCCGATCCCCTGCCCTGCGCCCGTGACGAGGGCGACCTTGCGATCCGCGCTCATGGGTGATGTTCCCGCATTCTTGCCGCCGGAGGCGGCGTGCATATCCGTTTCGAGGCGCCGCCTATAGCATGTTGCAGATACATCGTGAAATCTTGCCGGGACATCATCGTGAGCGCTTGCGCGCGCGGAGGTCGTGGCAGCCCGCGACCTGGCGCGGGTCGGTGCCGTCGGGGAAGAGCTTCACCTTCTGCACCTTCTGCGTGCTGGTGACCGGCAGCGTATCGAGAAACAGCAGGTAGCCCGGAGCCTTGTAGTAGGCGAGCCGCTCCAGGCACATGTCCTGCAGCGCCTCGGCCGCATCCCGATCCGCGCCGGCACCCGGCGCCGGCACGATGCAGGCCATGACCTCCTCCTGGCGGAGCTCGTCGCGCACCGCGATCACCGCCGCCTGGGCCACGTGCTCGTCGGCCTGGAGCACGGCTTCCACTTCGGCGGCGGCGATGTTCTCGCCGCTGCGGCGGATGATGTTCTTCTTGCGATCGACGAAGCAAAGCATGCCGTCGGTGGCCTGGGTCACGACATCACCGGTGTGGAACCAGCCGCCCCGCCAGGCTTCGTCGGTCGCGTCGGGGTCTTTGAGATAGCCGGAGAAGAGTCCGCGCGTAGGGTCGTCGCCAGTCATGCGCAATGTCAACTCGCCGGGAACGCCCGGCGGCACCACGCGGTCTTCGTCGTCGACCACACGCACCTCGCAGCCGGAGAGCGGGCGGCCGAAGGCACGCGTATCGGTCTGCCGGGGCTCGACGCTCGCCCAGGTGGGCATCGCAACCTCGGTCATGCCCCAGCCTTCGATGAGCGGGAAGCCGAAGCGCGCCTCGAACGCCTCGTGGTGCTTGGGGTCGATGCCCGCGCCGGCGCCGAAGCGGACGGCATGGGCGCGGTCTTGCGGCCCCGGCGGCAGGCTGAGCAGGAGCGGCGGCATGATTCCGAGATAGTGGATGATCGTGGCCCTGGTGGCGGCCACGTCGGCCCACCAGCTCCGGGGATGGAAGCGGTCGGCCATGACGATGCAGCCCGCCGCGCTCAGCATTGCCATGCTGCCGATGGCGAGCGCGTTGGCGTGGTGGAGCGGCAGCGGGTTGAGCAGCCGCTCGCAGCCCTCCTCCAGCGCCATCAGGCCGCCGGCCTCCCGATACCAGCGGGCCGCGTTGAGGAAGTAGCGGTTGGTGAGAATGCAGCCCTTGGGCCGGCCGGTGGTGCCCGAGGTGTAGAGCAGCGCCGCCTCGTCGTCGATGCCGGGCACGCCGCCCGCACTGACATCGCTGAAAGGAGGCGGCAGCAGGGCCGGGAAGGCAACTGCATCGACGATCGGCACCGCATGTTCGCAGCGGTGGACCGCAGCTTCGACGTCGGCCAACCGCTCCGGCACCGAGACCACCAGGGCGGCCCCAGAGTGGTCGATGAGATAGACCATCTCCTCCTGCCGGTAGGCCGGGTTGATGGGCACGATGCCGCAACCGAGCGCGTTGAGCGCCCACCAGTGCAGGTGGAAGTCGGGCCGGTTCTCCAGCAGCAGCGCCACGCGGTGGCCGCGGCCGTAGCCTGCCGCGCGATAGAGGGCGCGGAGCGCCGCGACCCGCTCGCGCGCCACGCGGTAGCTGATCTCGACGCCATCCGGATGGTAGGACCTGCCCGCCATGGGCGGCGCGCAGAGGCAGCCGCCCTCCGGCACCCGCCGGGCCGCCGCGTCGAACAGGTCGAACACCGTCGCCGTCATCGCCGCTCCGTTTGTTGACCGCCACGCCTGCGGGAAACTACCTTCTCGCCCGCCGATGACGCGCGCCGGACCCACCGGCCGCCACCGGCGCGGAGACCATGCCCATGGGCGCCATCGAGGACAAATACTTCCACCAGCCCGCCGGCGAGGTCACGTTGCTGCCGCCGATCGATATCGACCTGGGGCGGACGGCGCTCATCGTGATCGACATGCAATATCACGACGCCCATGCGGAACAAGGCGTGGTCGCCGCGCTGGAAAAGCTCCATCCCGGCTCCACCGCCTACTACGCCGAGCGACTGGCGACCGTGGTGCCGGCGATCCGCCGGCTGCTCGATCACGCGCGCGCCACGGACCTCGAGGTGATCCACGTAGTGGTGGGCTCCAGCCACCGTGACCTGCGCGACTTCAACAAGCGGATGCGGCACTGGATTCTCGATTTGCAGGAACGCTCGGGCATGGCCGACTTCTACTGGACCGAATCGCCCACCTACCGGATCCTCGAGGAATTGACGCCGGTGGACGGCGAGACCGTGTTCCAGAAGCGGAGTTTTGGGGCCTTCAACAGCACCAACTTCGAGAACCTGCTGCGCGAGATGGGGATCGATACCCTGCTGGTTACCGGCTGCGTCACCAACTACTGCGTCGAGACCACCGTCCGCGACGCGGCCGACCGGGGCTTCGCCTGCGCGGTGATCGACGAGGCGGTGGCGGGCTTCAGCCAGGAATCGCACGACGCGACGCTGGCCTCGCTCAGGGGCGGTTTCGCCGCGGTGATCCCGACGGTTGCCGACACGGTGGCGATGCTGGACGAGCTCGCGGGCCGCAGCGCTGCGCGCGCCGCAGCCGAGTGAGGGGCGAGGCATGGGCAGGTTCTACGAGCCCGATCTGGGCACGAATCCGGACGATCCCTTCGCGCGCGACGCGGACGGCAAGCTGATCCGCCGCGCCTTCTGGCTCGACATGAGCGACCGCTCCCTGGTGCTGGCGATGACGCAAGGCATCGGCGCCGCGCTCAGCAACGATCACAAGCGCGCCCACCTCGCGGACATCGGCCGCGCCCACGTGATCGACCAAGTGTGCGTGCAAGAGATCCTGCCGCCCGAGAGATAGAAGGCTACGGCTCCGCCGGTGTCTCCGGCTGGCGCCTGGCCGCGTGGATCAGCAGGGCAACGCCCGCCAGCATCAGCACCGCGGCGGCCCAGACGTAGGTGCTATGCCTCTCCTGAAAGAAGAGGATGCCCCAGCCGAGGCCGGCCACCACTACCACGTAGTTGAACTGCGAGAAGAACACCGGGCCGGCGGCGCGCACGATGATCAGGAAGGTGATGTACATGGTGATGGTGACGCCGGCGGCACCCAGGATCGCGAGATCGGCGACGGTGTCCGGCCCCGGCACCACGTAGGTCTCGCCGAGGCCGATCATCACCGGCGCCAGCATGATCGCCGCCGCGGTCACGATGCCGCTCGCGAAGGTCAGCACCGGTGTCTCCGGCGGGTCGATCAGGGCCGCGAGGTTGTTGGTCAGCGCGAAGGAGGCGGGCGCCAGCAGGGCGAGCAGGAACCAGACCACCATGCCGGGCTCGGGCAGGGAAAACGTCGGGATTGCCATCAACAGAATGCCGACCACACCGCACAGCACGCCGATCAGACTCAAGGCGCGCACCCGTTCCAGCCGGAGCGCGAGCGCGATCAGATAGGTGATCGGCGGCGAGAGGATCACCACCATGGAAAGGATGCCGGTCGGCAGCTTCGGCGCGAGCCAGGTGATCAGCGCGATCGGCGCGGCAATGCCGAAGAGCCCGAGCACGAAATAGGCCTTGAGATGCCGGGCCCCCAAGCGCGGGAGCGCGCGCCGCCACGCAGCGAGGATCAGCAGCAGGACCGCGGCGCCGAGCGTCTGCCAGAAGGTGAAGGCGACCGGCGGCGTCCCTGCCTCCACCGCGATCTTGTTCATGGTGAAGATGAGCGGATAGACCGCCCCGATCGTGAACAGCAGGAAGATCGGGAGAGAAAGCGGCCCGCGGCGCCGCATCAGGCTTGTGGTCTAAGGAACGTGAGGACTATTGGGCGGCGGCGGTGCGCGCGGGTTCCGACAGCAGGCAATCGTCGTCAAGCGGCTCGACCGGGGTGAAATCCCGGTGCGCGATGTACTCCGGCCGCTGGAAGCGCCGGATCGCATTGTCCACCCGGTTGGCCGAGAAATAGACCGCGCGACGGCCCCAGGGCGACATGTTGGGCGCGGAGCCGTGCACCAGATTGCAGTGGAAGAGCAGCGCCGCGCCGGGCTCGCCCTTGGGTGCCACGATGCCGCCTTCCGCCACCAGCCTCTCGATGGTCTCGTTGTCGACAGTCCAGAGCGGGTAGCTCGTGGTCTCGAGATCGTGACCGGCCTCGATCCGGCCGCGCCGGTGCGAGCGCGGAATGAACATCAGCGGGCCGTTGAACTCGTTCACCGGGTCGAGGTAGACGGCGAGGTTCATGGCCCGGGGCTCGGGCATCAGGTCGTCCCGCGACCAGGTGCCGTAATCCTGGTGCCACTGCCAGACGTCGCCGTCGAAGGCGGCCTTGGCGTTCACCTTGAACTGGTGGATGTAGACCGGCCCGCCGAGAATCTGCATCGCGGGCTCGACCAGGCGCGGATGGCGGGAGAGCCGCCAGTAGATGTCGCTGTAGGTGTGGACGCCGAACGCGGTGCGCACGGCGCCGTTGCGCTCGCGCACGATTTCCGGCCCCTCGTGCGCGAAAACGGCCGGCAGCGCAGCGCGCAACGCGGCTGCTTCCTCGGCCGAGAACAGGTCCGGCAGGAAGAGAAATCCCTCGCGGTCCAGGCTTTCGCACTGTTCGGCCGTGAGCTTCATGGGCCGCTCCCTTTCGCGCTTCAGGCCCAAATTGCGCCCAGAGCGGCGGGTGCGTCAAGACGCGGGATCGGATGCCCCGACCCGGGGCCCGGCCGGCCGGTTGACCAGGAAGAGGCCGGCGAGCATGAGCACGAGCGCGAGCCAGATCCAATAGCTGTGGCTCTCACCGAAGAAGAGAACGCCCCAGCCGATCCCGGTCAGCGGGATCATGAAGTTGACCGTGGTGAAGAACACGGGGCCCGCGAGACGGATGATCTCCACCATCAGGTAGAAGACCAAGGCCGTGGTGCCCGCCGCGGCGGCCAGCGCCCAGTCGCCGTCGGTCATGGGCCCCTCGAACCACCACCACTGGCCGGTCGCCGCCATCACGACGAACATGAAGGCGGCTCCGGTCGCGAGTATGCCGCCCGCGAGCGGCAGCGCACCGTCGGGCGGCGGCTTGAGCCACGAGATGATCAGCGCGTTCGCGACGTAGAGCACCGGGCCGACGAAGCTCAGCAGCACCCAGGGCGCCATGTCGCGGCTGGGCAGGCTGGTCTCGGGCACGACCACCAGCGCCACGCCGCCGACGCCGAGGACCAGCCCGACGGTGCGGATCGCGCGGAAGCGGTCCATGCGAAAGAGCGCGGCGGCCGGGTAGGTGAGGATGGGCGTGAGCGTCGCACCCAGCCCGAGCACGCCGGCCGGCACCTTGGGCGCGACGAACGCCAGCACCGTGTAGGTCATGCCGAAGGAGATCGTGCCCAGCACGAGGTAGCCGCGCATGTGCTCCCACGAGAGCTTGGGCAGCGTGCGGAACGCCGCGCCGAATGCCAGCAGGATGAGCGCGGCGCCGGTCCCCATCCAGAAGACGTAGGGAATGAAGGGAATGCCGTCGGTGGTCGCCAGCCGGTTGAGCGAATAGAGGATGCCCCAGCCTAGGGCGGAAACGACCAGCAGAACCGCCGGCCAAAGGAGCGCGTGTGCGCCTTGGTGGGATGCGGGGTCCGTCACGCGCCACCCGGCCCTTGTACTAGAGCCTCATGCCGAGGGTTCGCCCTTCGTAGAAGCCCAGGTAGTGCCACAGTTCGATTTTGATATTTCATTTCAGCACTTTACAGGAAATCCTCAGTGTGAAGCGCCGCGCGCGCCAACATCCGCCGAATCCACTCCTGCGGCTACTTAAGGAAGTATCGTAGAATTGCCTCCGAACGCACTACGGGTTCGCTGGGATGGAGCCCCAGCGAACCCGTCTCACGGAAAGGAGGTGATGCAGATGGCTATTCCTGAAGACACCCGATGTTTGCTCGACTTCAAGGCCGTTCAACATCCCAGGAAAGAGCATCGCATGTAGCTCCGGGCGGCTGGGCGTGGTGCAATGGCACAACGTTCGGTCGCTCAGAACCCCTTCCATCACTACCAAATTGAGCTATGCATATTTTGAGGCCCATCCGCCAATAGAGATCAGCCCCACTCGGCTCAACGCTTGACGGTGGAGAGAAGCCCCTCATATACTCATGAATATGAAGGGAGAGGTTATAGCGATTGCCAGCGTGGGCGCAACTTTGGCTAGCATCATTCTGATCGGCGGTTGGGCTCTTTGGAGTGATGTCAAAGCCGATTTCCGAGATATCCGCTCAGATATAGACACCGCACGGGATGCCATTTCTGATAACGGGAAAGGTCTGGTTCGCGTTGAAGAAAGACTAGCCAATCAAAGACTTCGCTTGACCGAGATTGCAGACAGCTTGATCGCTCATGATCAAGATTTTGCCAATATTAAGGTAAAGCTTGAATCGTATGCTACACGCATAGCCGCGATTGAGAGACTATTTGCTGCGCTCGATCAGGATGGTCAGTGGGTAGTGATTGGTCCTCCCATAGAATCTAGCGGTAATGAAGTGGACAAAGTAGCCGACACAGAAGATGATACGGTAGAAATTCGAGCTGAAGCTACAGCAGAAAGTGATACTGGTGCAGACACAATGTCTTCCACAGAGAGTGTTGTCGAAGAAGACGATGTTACGAGCGTACCCGTTGTAGTTGAAGACATGATTGAACACGTGGTGATAGAGGGAATGTCTGTCCCAGTCGAACCCTCTCCCGCAAAAGAGGAGCAATGTGCCTCTCAAGAGGATTGCGGATTGGAACGCCAATAGGTAATTTGAATGTATCTATCTGTTTATTCACCTTCAACGTATCAATCGAGCTTCGTATTCAACGAGAATAGGAGATTCCTAAGGGTCGCCCGCCACGAAGTTGACGTGCCAAAGGGTTCCAGAACGCGACCCTTTCAGTCCCGGTCTGTCGACTCGGTCGCCCAATAGGAGGAGTCCTTACTCTCTCGCTCTTCCTCTTCTTGTGCGAGCGTCTCCAGTCCCCTCTGCATTAGAGACTGAACGGTTCGGCTTCCATTCGAGGTTTCCGTCCCGAGAACGTATTGGGCAAAGCGGATCAAGGTCAACCAATCCGTCTTCTTGCCGCCCCTCCTGGCCGGAGGGCGACCAGTAGGGCGCCCAGGAGTTGTCCTGATCGCCGTGGGCGCCGACGTGATAGATCTGGTGGCACATGACGGTGCCGTGGCTGTGGCACTCGTCGGTGATCCTGTGGAAGTAAGGGATGACGGCGTCGTCGGCCATGAAGTTGCCACGCGTGAGGATCGCCGTCGGATGGGGCGGGGTGGGCTCGACCACGATCATGCCGGCGCCGCCACGCGCGCGCTCCCGGTAGTAGCCGAAGTGGCGCTCGGCCGGCAGCCCGCCCTCGGCCATGTTGGCGGTGTGCGCGCCGAAGACGATGCGGCAGCGGAGCGTATGCCCCCGGAGGCGCGCAGGTCTGAACAGGTGGGGGAAGTGTTCCGGTTGCGTCATCGCGCTCCCCATGACGACTGCGGCCGCGAGCAGACACGCCGCGCCGCCCGCGGCACGGCCGGCAACGATAACACCTTCTGTATCGACAGGTTTTCGTGGACATCGCGGCGATGGCGTGACATCAGGCACCCACCATGACCTGCGAAAGCGTGAGCTTCTACAGCGAGGGCGTGCGGCTCGAGGGCGATCTCTACCGGCCCAAGGGTGCGGACGCGGACGAGTTGCGCGCCGGTATCGTGCTCTGCCACGGCTACACCGGCGTGAAGAGCCTCTACCTGCCCGATAACGCGCGGGTGCTGACGGAGGCGGGCTACGTGGTGCTTACCTTCGACTATAAGGGCTGGGGGGCCAGCGAAGGGCCGCGCACCCGGCTCGCGCCCTTCAGCCGCGTCGCCGACGTGCAAGCCGCGCTCACCTTCCTCGGGACCCGGCCCGGCGTGGACCCGGCGCACCTCGGCCTCTACGGCACCAGCTACGGCGGCGCCACGGTGGTCTGGGCTGCGGCGATGGACGAGCGGGTGCGCTGCGTGGTGAGCGTGGTCGGCGTCGGCGACGGCCGCCGCTGGATGCGAAGCGTGCGCCGGCCCGACGAATGGCACGACCTGCTGGAACGGGCGCGCGAGGATCGGGAGCAGGCGGTGGAGAGCGGCGAGTCCGCGCCCGCCGAACGCGACGAGGTGTTGATGCAGGATCGCGCATCCGCCGCGCTATCGGCTGCGCAGCGGGCGAACAATCCCGACGCGGTCTCCACCGTGCCGGCCTCCTTCATCGACGAGACGCTCTCCTTCCACGCCGACTGGGTAGTGGACAAGATCGCCCCGCGTCCCCTGCTCCTCATCACCACCGAGGACGACCGCCTGGTGCCGCCGGAGGAATCGCGCTCCCTCTACCGCCACGCCGGCGAGCCCAAGAAGCTCGTCGTGCTCAAGGGCTACGGGCATTACGACGTCTATGTCGAGCCCGCCTTTGGCGAGGTCATGGCGGCGACGCTCTCCTGGTACCGGGCGCACCTGCCGGCACAGGCGCTCGACGCTCCGACAACGGGCTGACCCATGACCGAGCCCGTGACGATCAGGCTGGAGCCATCCGGCGACAGCTTCACCTGCGGCCCTGGCGAGACCATCCTGCGCGCTGGCCTCGCAGCAGGCTTCGCCATGCCCTACGAGTGCGCGAGCGGAAGCTGCAGCTCGTGCAAGGGGCGGCTCATCGAGGGCGCGGTGGAATATCTCTGGTCCGAGGCGACCGGGCTGAGCGAGCGCGACCGGCGCAAGGGCGACCGCATCCTCTGCTGCCAGGCGCTGCCCACGGGCGACTGCACGGTCCAGGTGCGCCTCGGCCAAGTGGAGGGCGCGCGGGAGGAGCCCAGGCCCGCAGCCTTCACGGCGACGGTCGAGACGCTGGAACGATTGGTGCCAGGCGTGATCGCGTTCACCTGCCGGCCAGCGCAGCCGGTCCCTTTCCTGCCCGGTCAGTACGTGCTGCTGCAGGTGCCGGGCGGCCAGCGCCGCGCCTACTCGATGGCGAACACGGAGGCCGAGACGCTGGCCTTCGTCGTCAAGGAGAAGCCAGGCGGCCACGCGTCCCACTATCTCTTCGACGAACTCGCTCAAGGCGATACGGTGAGCCTGGAGGGGCCTTACGGCCGGGCCTACCTGCGTATCCCACTGGAGCGGGAGATCGTCTGCGTCGCCGGCGGCTCCGGGCTTGCCCCGATACTTTCGGTGATCGAGGGGGCGCTTGCCCGGCCCGAAACCCCCGAAATCCAGCTCTTCTTCGGCGCGAACAGGGCCGAGGAGCTCTTCATGGTGGACGAGATGCAGGCGCTCGCGGCAGAGCACGATCGCTTCTCGCTCACGCTGGCCGTCCGCGATGGTGGTGCGCCGGGTGCGGTCACCGGCCTTGTCGGCGACGTCGCGCTGGCGGCGCTGGAAGACCTCGACGACTGCGACTTCTACATGGCCGGGCCGCCGGGGCTGATCGACGCGCTGCTCCGGCCGGTCATGCGCTGCGGCAAGGTCCGGCCCGAACGCATCTTCTTCGACCGCTTCTACTGATTACAGCGGCGGGCTGGACCGGCTGTCCGCGACCCCTTAGCCTCAGCCCATGCGCAAGATTCTCGTCACCGGCGCTCTCGGGCAGATCGGCGCCGAGCTGGTGCCGGAGCTTCGTGAGCGCCACGGGGCGGACAACGTCATCGCCTCGGGCTGGCGGCGGCGGGATGTGGCATCGGTCGTGGACGGCGGGCCGTTCGAGATCGTCGACTGCACCAAGCCCGGCGATATCGCCGCGGCGGTCGAGAAGCACGGGATCGGCACCATCTACCACATGCCGGCGTTCCTCTCGGTGCTCGGAGAGGAGAAGCCGGAGGAGGCCTGGGCGCTCAATCTCGGCGGCTATGCCAACGCGCTGGAAGTGGCGCGCCGGCACGACTGCGCGGTGTTCTTCCCGAGCTCCATCGGCGCCTTCGGGCCGAGCACGCCGCTGCAGAACACGCCGCAGGACACGGTCCAGCGGCCGAACACCATCTACGGCGTCTCCAAGGTTGCGGGCGAGCTGCTCGGCGACTACTACCACGCGCGCTTCGGGCTCGATACGCGCGGGCTCAGGCTGCCGGGCCTGATCTCCCACGTGGCGCTGCCGGGCGGCGGCACCACGGACTATGCGGTGCATATCTTCTACGAGGCGCTGCGCGAGGGCCGCTTCACCTGCTTCCTGCGCCCCGATTCCCGCCTCGACATGATGTACATGCCCGATGCGGTCGCCGCGATCCTGGACCTGATGGCGGCCGATCCGAGCCGGCTCCGCCACCGCAACGCCTTCAACGTGACCGCCATGAGCTTCACGCCCGAAGAGCTTGCCGCCGAGATTCGCCGGCACGTGCCCGGCTTCACGATCGACTACGAGGTCGACCCGCTGAAACAGGCCATCGCCGATTCTTGGCCGGATTGGATGGACGACACGGCCGCCCGCGAGGAATGGGACTGGGAGCCGCGCTACGACCTAGCCGCCATGACGGCGGAGATGATCGGGACGCTCAGGCGGAAGCACGACCTCGCCTGACGCCGACGGGCGCGACCGATGGGGCCGCTCGGGCGGCAGCGGTGCCTCTTCCGAGGCCGCCAGGCGGGGCCGGGCTCGTTCCCCATAAACCCAGCTGCGCACGGGACCCACGTCGAGATGAACGAAGTCGGATGCCGGGTAGAGGCCGGCGCCGCCCCGCCGCATGTCCACGGCCGCGCGCCACACCGCCGCGGCGGCGAGGCCGGGCACCCTGATGTCCGCCGCCATGCCGATCGTATGCAACGAGCTGCGGGCGACGCCTGCGGAGTTCGCGCGGAGCCACGCGTTCGTTCTGCCCGAGCGGTAGCCCGAGACGAGGTCGATCCGCGCGGGTCGGCCGAGCGCCTTCCACAGGAAGAAGAGCTGATCGAGCACGCCGTAGAAGATCGGCTCGACCTCGCCGTTGCGCCGGTCGCGGAACAAGTAGCTGTACGCGTCGAGCGCGTGACGGTCGTAGGTGCCGTCGCGCCAGTAGACCAGATCGCGCCGCTCCCCGGTCCACAGATTGCGGATGGGCACGCGGCGTTCCGTGTCCTCTTGGAAGGTCCGGGCCAAGGCTGTGCCAGGAGAGGCCGCAAGGCCAAGGAGGGCCGCCGCTCCGGCCGTACAGAAAGTCCGGCGATCGGGACCCCTGCCCCGCGCTCCTCCCCGGTCGCGCATGGCTTAGCCTAGCACGGCAGTCGCCCGCGCCTGAAAGATCGCGGCGCGCGCATCGCTTGCCCGCACCATGGTGCGGTGCACGACGGGCGGCAGGGACACCATCGTCGCGCCATGAGGTGTGTGAGCGGCTTACGGTTTGAGGAGAACGAAGCGTGGCGCAGGGCAGCAAGACCCGGTGTCGCGCGCTGGACCTTTCGGGCTCGTGAGACGCGCGTGCCTGACATCGCACTTATCCCGTTTAATCCCGGCGAATGCCGCAACAAATTTTTGCTTGCTATCCCACGCGCGCGCGTTCGAGCGGGGCAAGTGCCGGGGCGTGCCTTGCCGGCCCGGCGCCGCATCGGCGATACTGCCGGCCTTCCGCCGCAATTCCGCGACCAATCTGCCGACCGAAGGAACACCGCACCATGAGCACTGCCGCCGCCGAGATCGTGAAGGGCGTCTTCCTCCAGGACCCGACGCTGTTCCGCCAGCAATGCTACGTGGACGGCCAGTGGCAGGACGCGAAGTCCGGGCGGACCACCGACGTGGTGAACCCGGCGGACGGCCGGGTGATCGGCACCGTGCCGGCGTTCTCCGCCGCCGAGACCCGCGCCGCCATCGAGGCGGCGAACCGGGCCTTCCCCGCCTGGCGCGCGAAGACCGCGAAGGAGCGCGCCCAAATTCTGCGCAAGTGGTACGACCTGATGATGGCGAACCAGGAAGACCTCGCCATCATCATGACCGCCGAGCAGGGCAAGCCGATGGCGGAATCGCGGGGCGAGATCGGCTACGGCGGCTCCTTCATCGAGTGGTTCGCGGAGGAAGGCAAGCGGGCCTACGGCGATGTCATCCCGCAGCATCTCAACGACCGGCGGATCGTGGTCACGAAGGAGCCGGTGGGCGTGGTCGGCATGATCACGCCGTGGAACTTCCCGAACGCCATGATCACGCGCAAGGCCGGGCCCGCGCTCGCGGCCGGCTGCACCGTGGTTTCACGGCCGGCCACGGCGACGCCGTTCTCGGCGCTGGCGCTCTGCGAGCTGGCTGAGCGCGCCGGCATCCCGCGCGGCGTCTTCAACGTGATCACCGGCCCCTCCGGCGATGTCGGCGGCGAGATGACCGCCAACCCCATCGTGCGCAAGCTCTCCTTCACCGGCTCGACCGAGGTGGGAAAGGTCCTGCTCGAGCAATGCGCGAGCACGGTCAAGAAGGTCTCGATGGAGCTTGGCGGCAACGCGCCCTTCATCGTCTTCGACGATGCAGACATGGACTCGGCCGTGAGCGGCGCCATCGCGTCCAAGTACCGCAACACGGGCCAGACCTGCGTCTGCGCCAACCGCTTCCTGGTGCAGGGCGGGGTCTACGAGACCTTCGCCGAGCGGCTGGCTGAAGCGTCCTCCAAGCTCGTCGTCGGCCCCGGCCTCGAAGGCGAGACCCAGCAGGGGCCGCTGATCGACGAGGACGCCGTCGCCAAGGTCGAGGAGCACATTCAGGACGCGGTGGACAAGGGGGCGGAGGTGATCCAGGGCGGCAAGCGCCATCCGCTTGGCGGCAACTTCTTCGAGCCCACCGTGATCGCCAACGTGAACACCCAGATGAAGGTGGCACGCGAGGAGACCTTTGGCCCGCTCGCGCCGATCTTCCGCTTCGAGACCGACGACGAGGCGGTGCAGCTCGCCAACGATACCGAGTTCGGCCTCGCGGCCTACTTCTACAGCCGCGACATCGGGCGCATCTGGCGGGTGGCGGAGCAGCTCGAATACGGCATCGTCGGCATCAACACCGGGATCATCTCGACCGAGGTGGCGCCCTTCGGCGGGATGAAGGAGTCCGGCATCGGCCGCGAGGGATCGCACTACGGCCTCGATGAGGTCCTCGAGGTCAAGTACATGTGCATGGGCGACATCGACAAATAGGGGGTTACAAGAGTCGGCTCCCTCACTTGAGCCCCCTGGACAGGCCCGCGAGCGCGCCTTCCACGACTGGCGGCGGGGAGAGAGCGTGAGCGCGTTGAAGGGACCGGAACGGCCGCCGGCAAACGGGGGCAAAGCGCGCAAGCTGGTCCTCCTGCTGCACGGTCTCGGCGCCGACGGCAACGACCTGATCGGCCTCGCCGAGCCCTGGGGGCGGCTCGTGCCCCACGCCTGCTTCGCCGCGCCGGACGCGCCCGAGCCCTGCGACATGGCGCCCACGGGCCGGCAGTGGTTCAGCCTGAGCGACCGCTCGCCCGCGAATGTGGCCGAGGGGGTCGCCAGCGCGGCGGACGCGCTCAACGCCGATATCGACGCCAGGCTCCAGGCGCTCGGGCTCGGCGAGCAGGACCTCGCGCTGGTGGGCTTCAGCCAGGGCACGATGATGTCGCTTCACGTCGCCTACCGCCGCGCCGCGCCGTGCGCGGGCGTGTTGGGCTTCTCGGGGCGGCTGGTGGGCGGCGAGCACCTGAAGGGCGAGCTGCGTGCCAGGCCGCCGGCCTTGCTGATTCACGGCGATGCGGACGATCTGGTGCCGGTGGGCGCGCTTTTCGAGGCGGCGACCATGCTCGGCGCCTGCGAGGTGCCGGTGCAATGGCACGTGAGCCGGGGAATCGGCCACGGCATCGCGCCGGACGGGTTGGAGTTCGGCGGGCGCTTCCTGCGCGACGTGCTGGGCGCAGGTTGAGCGCCGCGCCCCGGCGTCAGTCGAGGCCGGTGCTGCTCTCGCGCAGCTCTGCCACGGCCGCGTCGTCAAGGTCGAGCCAATCGCGCAGCACCGTATCGCAGTCTTCTCCCAGCATCGGCGCCGCGCGGGGATAATCCACCGGCGTCTCCGAGAACTTGATCGGGTTGGCCGGATAGTCCACCTCGACGCCGAGGCTGTGCGGGACACTCACCCTCATGCCCCGCGCCTGGACGTGCGGGTCTTCAAAGACCCGGTCGATGCTGTTGATCGGCCCGCAGGGGACGCCCACCGGCTCCAGCAGGGCGCTCCACTCGTCGAGGGTGCGCTGCCGGGTGATGCCGTTCAACGTGGCGATCAGCTCCACGCGGTTGCGCAGCCGATCGACGTTGGTCGCGAAGCGCGGGTCGTCGGGAAGTTCTGGGTGGCCGGCCACGTCGCAGAACTTGCGAAGCTGGCTGTTGTTGCCGATGGCGAGCGCGAAATGCCCGTCGCGGGTCTCGAAGACGCCGTAAGGCACCATGTTCTGATGCTCGTTGCCGGCGCGGGCCGGTGCCTCGCCCCCGATCAGATAGTTCATGGCCTGGTTGGCGAGCCAGGCCACCTGGGTGTCGAGCAGGGCGAGGTCGATGTGCTGGCCGCGCCCGGTGTGCTCCCGGCTCGCAAGCGCGGCGAGGATCGCGGTCGCCGCGTACATGCCGGTCATCAGGTCGGCGGCAGCGACGCCCACCTTCTGCGGCCCGCCGCCGGGCAGGTCGTCGCGCTCGCCTGTGATACTCATGATGCCGCCCATGGCCTGGGCGATCAGATCGTAGCCGGTGCGGTGCGCGTAGGGCCCCGACTGGCCGAAGCCGGTGATCGAGCAATAGATCAGCCGCGGATTGACTTCGCTGAGCGCGGGATAGTCGAGACCGAATTTGGCGAGCCCGCCGACCTTGTAATTTTCGATCAGGACATCCGCGCATTCGACAAGCCGCCTCACCACCGCCTGCCCCTCGGGCGCGGCGAAGTCGAGGGTGATCGAGCGCTTCCCCCGGTTGGCGGACATGTAGTAGGCGGCGTTGTCGGTGGTCTCGGCGCCGGAGGCGTCGCGCAGGAAGGGCGGCCCCCAGGCGCGCGTATCGTCGCCGACGCGAGGCCGCTCGACCTTGACCACGTCGGCGCCGAAATCGGCCAGCAATTGGCCCGCCCAAGGGCCCGCGAGGATGCGGCTGAGGTCGAGCACCTTGAGGCCCGCGAGCGGGCCGGATCTTTGCTGTTGCATGGGTGATACCTAGGTGTGGTCCTCGCCGCTGGCGAAGATCTCCAGCGCGCGGAGGTTCTCCCGCGTGGTGTGGTCGAGGGCGATGCCGCGCGCGGAGGCCGCGTGGGCGGCGCGGCGGACGATCGTGTTGAACCCTTCGATCTGAGAATCGATCCTGAGACTCCGGCGCCCGGCCTTGAGCGTAAGCTGCATCCAGCCGCGATCGCGCTTCCGCCTGGTGGAATAGTAGCCGAGGGTGCAGCGGGTCAGCCGCTCCCAGGGCAAGTGCCGGGGCAGGAGGCCGTGCACGGTGATGCCATTCTCGCTCACGCTGAGCCACGTCCGGTGCCTGAGCAAAGTACGCACGCCATAGACGGCGAAGAGCGCCGCAAGTGCGCCGAGCACCCAGGCGGCGGGACCGCCAGACGCTGCCAACCCCAGAGGGCCGAGGGTGAAGAGCAGGCCGAGCCCGGAATAGAGATAGTCGAGCAAGACCGCGCGCGGCGGGTAGCGGTGGCGGCTCTCGCCGGCCTCCGCCACCTCGGCGCTCTCGGATGCGCCCTCGGGCAGGGCCTCGTGCACCGGCGCGCTCACCGGGAAGCCCCGAGCCGCTCGCGCCTGATGCGCACGCCTGCGGCCTCGCGGTCCCAGCTGTCCGCTGTGATGCCCTCGGTGCGCAGCCTGTGCTTCTCGATCTTCTCGGTCGGCGTCTTGGGCAAAGCGTCGACGATGCGGACGTAGCGGGGAATCATGAAGTGGGCGAGGCGCGGCTCAAGGAATTCCAGCAGCGCTGCCGGGTCGAGCTCCTGCCCCGCCTGGAGCGCGACCACCGCCATGACCTCGTCCTCGCCAAGCTCGCTCGGCACCGGGACCACGGCCGCCTCGCGCACCGCCGGATGAGCCGCGACCTCGGTCTCCACCTCCAGGGAAGAGATGTTCTCGCCGCGCCGGCGGATCGTGTCCTTCAGCCGGTCAACGAAGTAGAGGTTGCCGTCCTCGTCCACGCGGCCGGCGTCGCCGGTGTGGAACCAACCGTTGCGCCACGCCCGCGCGGTCGCCTCCGGCTCCTTGTAGTAGCCGTGGTTGATGGCCCAGGGCGTATCCGCCCGCACCACGATTTCGCCGACTGCGCCGGTCGGCACCTCGCAGTCGTTGGCATCGACCACGCGGAGCTCGCAGCCCGGCCGCACGCGCCCCGCGCTGCCCGGCACGGTCATGGGCACGGTCGTCATCACCGGGCAGCACAGCTCGGTCATGTTGTAGATCGAATAGACCTCCAGGCCGAAGCGCTCCATGAACGCGTCGACATCGTTCACCAGCGGCACCATGCCGACCGTGCGCAAGGTGTGGTCGCGGTCGTCCGCCTTGGGCGGCTCCTTCTCCAGGAACTGCGCCATGACGCCGAGCAGGAACACCGAGGTGACGCCGGTGCGGCGCACGGTGTCCCAGAACGATTGCGTCTTGAAGTACTCGACGAGCGTGATCGAGGCGTGCTGGCAGAGCATGCCGTAGGCGATGGTCGCACCGCCGAGGTGGAAGAGCGGCAGGCTGATGAGGTAGCGGTCCTCCGGCGTAATGAACTGCCAGGTGTCGGGCCCGAAATTCGAGAAGGCGTGGCAGTAGGAGCTGAGCACCGCCTTCGACGGCCCCGTGGTGCCGGAGGTGAAGATGATCGATTGCGTGTCCCAGGGCTCGATGGGGCGCTCCAGCGGTGCGAGCGACCCGCCTTCGGGATGAAGCGCCGTCTCGTCCTGGACGGCGAGGCCCTCGATGGCGGGCGGCGGGCCGCCGACCGCCACCAGGGTTTTGAGGCTCGCACGGCCGATGCTGGCGAGTCGGGGCGCCAGCTCCGCGTGGGCGACCATGAGACGGGCGTCGGAGCGCGCCACCACGTGCTCCAGCAGCCGGCCCTTGTAGGCGGTATTGATCGGCACGTAGACCGCGCCCAGATAGTTCGAGCCCAGGAATATCCGGAGTGCATCGGCGCCGTTGGGCAGCCACGAGAGCACGTGGTCGCCCTGGCGCACGCCCAGCGCCTGCAGGCCGATGGCGGTCTCGATCACCTCCGCTCGGGTGCGGGCGTAGCTCCATTCAGCGCCGTCCTCGAAGACGCAGAAGACCTTGTCCGGCGTCGCCGCGGCCAGCCGGTCGAGCAGGTAGCGCAGCACGCACCTGTCCGCCGCCGGGACGCGCGGATCGCCGTGGGACGCTGCCGTTGGGTGTTCCACCGCCGTCGCTCGCTCGTCGCCCGTTATCTCAGACGGCCCCCTTGTAGCCCGGAGCCGGCTTTGGATTAACCCGGATTTCTATCCGTGGATCAGGCGTCGGTGAGCGCAGCGTCGAGGGCGCGTTGCAGCGTTGCTGCGGCGCTCTCGATCCCGTGCTGCTTCTGCGCTCGTGCCGCTGCAGCCTCGCCCATCGCCCGGCGCCTCTCTTCGTCGGCACACAGCTCGACCACCGCGCCGGCGAAGGCCACATCGTCCTGGCGCGGCGTGAGCAGCCCGGTCTCGCTATTGGCGACGACCGCGGCAGCGCCGGGCCAGTCCTGCGCCACCACGGGGAGACCGGCCGCCTGCGCCTCCAGCATCGCCATGCCGAAGGTCTCCTGGTAGGCGGGCCAGACGTAGAGGTCGCAGGCGGCGTGGACCGCCGGGAGCTCGTCATCCGCGCGCGCACCGGCGAAGACCGCAAGACCCGGCCCGAGCGGCGCCATCGCCTCCTCCACCAGCCAGCGCGCCTCGCCGTCGCCGACGACGAGTAGCTGCCAGGGCGGGGTCGCGATCAGGTTGAGCGAGCGCCCCAGCAGGCGCCAGGAGGCCAGTGTTGCGCCGGTCTGCATCGGGGCGACCGCCAGCAGCCACGGGCGCGCGGGGCCGAGCGGCAACGCGTCCGCAAGCGCTCTGCGGGCCGCAACGCGGTCTGCCGCCCGGTAGGGCGCGAGGTCGAGGAAGGGCGCCAGCCGGTAGAGCCGCGCGGTGTTCGGGACCAGCGCCCGGATGCTCTCCTCGTCCTCGGCGGTCAGCGAGAGCACCGCCCGCGCCCGTGCGATGGCGCGAGCCGTGTACGAGAGCCAGCGCGCGTGCGCGCCGCCGGCCTCCGCCCGCGCGTAGGAAGCGCCTACCAGCAGGTAGGGGATGTCGAGCGCCTCCGCCACGGCGGGGCCGATCAGGTCGGGCGCCGTGTGGCGGAGGTCGCAGGTGAGCCACGCCTCGGGCCGGGCGACGGCCGGAAAATCGCGGTAGGCGACGACGAGCTTGCGCGCCCGCCTGGCGGCCTTTCGTTCGAGCGCTGCCTGCCGGCGGCTATCTTCGAGACCCTCGTCGCTCCAAAACTCGGTGGGCGCGATGGTGTGGTAGCCGGCGGCTTCCAGTGCTCGTGCGACCAGGCGCATCAGCCGCGGCCCGCCCCACGGCGCGGCGGGGTCGGGACGAGCGGCGGGCGTGTAGAGCGCGATCGGCATATATCAGACAGTGGTGAGCGGCACCGCCGGCATGGGATTTGCGCCTGGCGCCCTCCATCGGCGAATATCCGGCGCCATCAACAGGGAGGACCCCCGGTGACCGAGACACCCCTCAACGAAGCCGAGTTGGCTGCGCTTCGCGCCTACGACACGCCGACGATCTGCAATGCGCTGGAGATTGTCTGCCCCGAGCGCCGCACCTTCGGCTTCACGACCGAGACGCTGATCTGCGCCTTCCCGGAGCTTCAGCCGATGGTGGGCTACGCCCGCACCGCCACCATCCGCTCGATGGAAAAGCCTGCGAAGGACGGCGACGCGATGACCGCTGACCGCGTGGCCTACTACCGCTATGTGGAGACGGGGCACCGGCCCGGCATCATGGTGATCCAGGACATCGATTCCCGGCGCGGCGCGGCGTCGTGGTGGGGCGAGGTGCATTCCGCCGTGCATCAGGCCCTGGGCTGCCTCGGCGTCGTGACCGACGGCGCGGTGCGCGACCTCGACATGATCGCCGACGGCTTCCAGCTCATTTCGGGCACGGTGGTTCCTTCCCATGCGTGGGTTCACCTGGTCAGCTTCGGCGAGCCGGTGGACGTCTGCGGCATGGTGACTCACTCGGGCGACCTCGTACACGCCGACCGCCACGGCGCGGTCATCATCCCGCACGAGGCGGCACGCGAGGTGCCGGCGGCGGCCGAGCTCTGCATGCGGCGCGAGGCGCCGATCCTCGCAGCCTGCAAGGAGCCGGGGTTTTCGGCCGACGTGATGGCGCAGGCCCTGCGCGAGGCGAAGGAGATACATTAGCCCGTATTCCCCGCCACGTTCTCGACCCTTGACGCTGCGGCCGGCATCGGTGGAATGGAGGCGTTGAAAACGACTCGCATAGCCACTCGGCAGGCTGGCCGGGCTGCGGTATAATCGCGCGAGCGGAGGAACGCATGCGCACTCGAATCATCCACCTCATCAATCCTCAGACCAACCAGTTCACGACGCGCCCGATGTACTTCAACCGGGCGCTCTATTCGCCGCTGGCGGGTTTGTTGGCGGTGGCAGCGGTGATTCCGCAGGACCGCTACGAAGTCGTGATGACCGATGAGAACATCGAGGACATCGACTTCGACCTGAAGGTCGACATGGTCGGCATCTCGGCCATGACGAGCTACATCAAGCGCGGCTACGAGATTGCCGACCGCTACCGCGCGAAAGGCGTGCCCGTGGTCATAGGCGGCGTGCATGCGAGCTTCATGCCGCAGGAGGCGCTTGAGCACTGCGACGCCGTGGTGATCGGCGAGGCCGAGCTGGTCATGCCCAAGCTCCTGGACGACCTGGATCGCGGCGAGGTCAAGGGCATCTACCGCGCCGACACGCTGCACCCGATGGTCGACGTGCCCATTCCCCGCTACGACCTGGTGAAGAAGAACCGCTACGTCAACCGCACCTTCGTCCAGACCTCGCGCGGCTGCCACCAGGGCTGCACCTTCTGCGCCGAGCCGCTGATGAACGGGCTCAAGTTCCGCTACCGGCCGGTCGACGAGGTGATCCGCGAGATCGAGATGTGCGGGCAGCGCACGATCTCCCTCAACGACGCCGATTTCTTCGGCACCGAGGAGCGGCCCAAGGAGGTGATGCGGGCGCTCAGGGGGCGCGGTATTCGCTGGCAGGCCGCCGCCACCAGCAAGCTCGCCCAGAAGGACGAGATGCTCGAGCTCGCGGCCGAGAGCGGCTGCTACATGCTGAGCATCGGCTTCGAATCGATCTCGCGTGAGACGCTCAAGCGCGTCCACAAGTACGTCAACCGGCCGGAGCAGTTCGCCGCGCTGGTAGAGAAGATCCACAGCTACGGGATCATGGTCTTCGGGCTCTTCATGTTCGGCTTCGGCGGCGACGACGAGACCGTCTTCGACGAGACGACGAATTTCAACATCGATGCCAAGTACGACGCCTGCGCCTATTCGGTGCTGACCCCCTATCCCGGCACGCTCACCTGGTACGAGATGAAGAAGGCCGGGCAGATCGTCTCCTACGACTGGGATCTCTACGACCAGGGGCACATCGTCTACCGGCCCGAGAAGCTCAGCACCCAGACGCTCCGCGAAGGCCACATGCGGGCCTACCGGAACTTCTACTCGCTGCCCTCGATCGCCAAGCGCTTCCCGCTCACCGGCTCGCGCAACCGGCTGCACTGGAGCATCTACAACGGCTTCTTCCGCCGGGGCGAGGTGACGGGACGGGCGATGGAGAAGCCGATCGCGGATGCCACGCCGGAGCCCACGACCATCCCGGTGCCGCCGATCATGCCGCAGAAGCGCGAGTGGCGGGAGATGGTGGCCGAGGGCATCGGCCCGATGCCGGCCCCGCAGACCGAGCGCGAGCTGCGCAGCCAGGCCTGAGCGTCCGCATCGCTGCCAGCACCCGGCCGAAGGAGATTTTGCAAAACGAACCCAATTTCGCGTAACACATTGATATAGTTAGTAAACTTTCGATCCGGGGATCGCTGCCCTTCTCCCGGATATCGCATCGCGGTCATGATCTGTGCCGCCGGTCCCTGACGGCCGGCACCGGGGGCGTCGCGCAGGGGCCCAACCCCCATTTCTCACCACCGGTGCACCGAAAAAGGGGGTCGAAATATACGTTCTTCATCAATAGGTTGGAGAATAGCCTCGCGGTCTCCGGGAACGCCGATCACCAAAATATTCACCAAATAAGCACGGCGAAAAAATTCCAGTCCACGCCCGACCACTGCGTTCCGCCCTGCTCCTCCCTGTACCTGGCGGCGTGCGACGTCTCCCTCCGGCAGCGGACCATGCCGGAACGATACGGAACCGACCCCGTTCATTGCAGCCGCCGAGCGCGTGCTGCCGCGAGGTGTTTGGCGACTCGTCGCGCGCGGTGAACACACCGAGCGAATCACGGCTCGGGGCCCAGTGCATAGTTTCCGATTCTCCCGTTCGGCCCGGCTCTGCGCTCCAACAGCTCGCGCGTCGCCAAGTCCCGGCAGACCCGCTTCACCCGCCGAACCGGCGTCAAGCCGGAGAGCCTGGAGAGTTCGTCATCGTCCAATCCGGGAAACCGCCGCAACAGAAAGAGAAGCAGGTTGTCGTTCTCCATTGAACACTCCGGCTTAGAGCGCGCCCAGCTTACCCGATGGCAACGCTATCCCTTACGGTGAAGAGCAGAATACCCTGCCAATCGTTCGATGAATTGCCTCTTTCGCTCGTGCCTGAGCCGGATGGCATCCAGTCTGTCGAAAAAGCCCGCCACCGCTCCGTTCTCCTCCGCCAGCACCTTCAAGTCGAGGAGCAACTCGGTCGCCCGGTCGTAGCTCTTGGCGTTGCGCTTGCCGATCTCGCTCTCGACCTCGCGCCACACGGCCTCGCCTCTTTGCCGAAGTGCGTCCAGGCGCGCGCGGTACGCCTCGTGTGCTGCCCGTTCCTCCCGCAGGCGCTCAGCCTCCCGCTCCCCCGCCTCTGCTGCCTGTCGCTCCTTGCGGATGGCTGCCGCACGTGAACGCAGATCCGATACCGTCCGAAGACCAGCTCGCCCGGCTCCGGTTGCAGGCGACGCTGCCTCCCGCACACGTCTCCGCAGCTCCGCAGCCACGAGTGGTTCACCCTCGAATAATCGGTGAAGCAACTCCGCCTTCTCGTTATCCGGAATGGACTCGACCGCGGCAAGCGTGACTTCGGATGAGAGTTCGCCATGCGCGACATTCTCGGTTCTCTCGGCAGCTGCTCGGACAAGATCCAGGTCAATGCGAAAGAATCTTGCAAAGGCCTCCAGGCCACCCGTCAGTGGGCCGATACCGGGAAGCGGCTCCAGCGCGTCATCTCGCAGTCCGCCGCTATCTATCCCCGCCAGCCAAATTAGATATGGCAGCCGCCAATCGCCGGAGAGCAGGTCGGAGCGAAGCGGTGCCAGAGCGCCAAGCCAGCCAGAGCCGTCATCCCAACCGTCATAACCTGCCTCCTCGCCATCGTCGTATATGTCGAGGATCAGGTGCTCGCCCGCTTCGATGATGTCTGCAAGGTCGCTGCCGAAGAGGAGGGGTTCAAGACGAGACAGGTCCACGAGCCGTTTGGGCAGCCGGATCATCAGCCGGCGCGTTCCCCAGTTCGCCATATAGAGATGCAAGTCGAACCAGAGCTCCATGAGCAACTTCGGATCGCCCTTGAAGTCGCCCCACTCATAGTGATTGGTGAAGCTCGTGGCCGTAATTCGTGCCCGTGTCGAAAGTGTCCGCAGCGCCTCCATGTCAGCCTTGCTGAGCGGCCGATCCATCGCCTGGAACTCGTAGTACTGATATTCACTCATATCTTGCTGTTCCAGACACCTGTGACCGCCCGTGGAGCAAGTATGTGGAGGACGGTCGTGTCAATCAGCGAATTGGCGCCGCCAGCGGTGGGCGCACGATCGCGGTCTCCGACGGGACCGCAAGGACCAACCCCCGGTTGATTTTCGGTCCCGCAATGTGCCTGACATCGGCAATTGGCGCACGACAGATTCCGGTGGATCGCTATTCGCTCCGCTCAGGCCGCGTGTCACCCCGCAGGCTCGAACCCGACCGTCAACCTTGTCCCCGTCGCCTCCGCATAGCGGCGCAGCGTCGCGAACGACGGCGATACCCGTCCCCCCTCCAGTCGAGCGATCGCTGACTGCGTCGTACCGATCCGTTCGGCCACTTCGGCCTGCGTCAGCTTCGCCGCCGTGCGCGCACGAATCATTGCCTCGATCAACGTATACTCGTTGTCGACTCTGGCGTACTCCTCGCGAAACGCCGGGTCTTCCATCAAGCGTGCCTTCAAGTCCTTGAGCTTCGTCACGGCCTCACCTGTTCCATTCGTTTCTGTGCCGTCGCCAGCGCGCGCCGGGGCGTGCGCCGCGACTTCTTCGCAAAGACATGCAGCACGACCACACGCCGCCCGGTGACGGTCACATAGATGCCTCGCGCGATCCCCTCGCCGCCCTTCGCCCGCAACTCCCAAAGCTTGCCCTGGAGGTGCCGAACGTGCGGCGCGCGAAGCCGGTCGAGACCTACCGTCTCAACCATTTCCAGGAGGCGAACCAGCCGGGCACGAAGTCCCGGCGGTAGAGCTGCGATTTCGGCGTCCACGGCAGCGAGGGTCTCGACCGACCACTCCATGCATCAGCATAGCGCATCCGCTATGCTGATGCATGGATATTTCGTAACTGCCCAGGTGGTTCATGAGTGCAGATTCTCACCGGCGAGCCGGCCATGTTGGTGAGAATCGGCAAGAGCCGGGCTCAGCGCCGGTCCGCTCGCCGAGGGAGCGCTACGTGCGCGTCCTCATCCAGTCGTCGAGGTCGCGCACGTCGTAGGTAATCCGGCGCCCCTTCCTGGCGCAGGGCGGGCCTCTCTCCTCCCTGCGCATCCGGCGCAGCGTTCTCGTGCTCAGGCCGACGTACGCCGCCGCCGCCGTCGCGCCGAGGTGGCGCCTGCCGTCCGGGGCGGCGGCTTCGTGCCCGTCGTCTCGGGGATCGGACAGCCAGCCGGGATCGAGAGGCGGCGTTGATACGCGCGCCTTCGCCGCCTTCCTTGGCTGGCCGCCGGCGACACGGGGCGTGCGCCAGGGCTTGGCGCGCCCGGTCACCAGGTCGCGCCAGTCGCGCTCCAGAAGCGCGCGGACCTTCTCGATCCGCCGGCGCGCCGTGCCCCGCTCCGCCAGCCCGTCGTCCCAGACGCCCTCGATACGCGACGCCTCGAACAGGTCGAGCGCGATCTCCCGGACGGATTTTTGCGCGAGGTCGCCGTCGAGGGCGAGCACGAGCTCGTCCTCTATCCGGGGGGGAAGGGGCGGTCCCTGAGGCCGTCCCCGGTCACCACCGCGCGCAGGTCGGCTGCGCGCGCCAGCGCGCGCGCCATGTGATCGTCCCCCCAGGGCAGCAGCAGGGCGAAGCTCCCTGCGGGATCGAAGGAGGCACCGTCCCCGATCCTCACCTGGCCCGCCGCGCCGTTCCGCTCCACCTTGAGAATCAGCGCGCCGTCCAGGAGACGAAGGCCGGAGAGGCTGCCCCGCTGGCGCCGCACGACGTCCACGAAGGGCGGCATGCCGGGCCGCCCCGGCATCCCCTCGGCCATCGGCGCGTCCGCCCAGAAGGGCGAGGCGGGTCCGTCGTCTGCGAAGGGGTCCTCCCAGGCGAGAAGGCCCCAGGGCGCGGCCTCTAGGTCGGCCCCGGTCTGGGTGCGAACCGGGACCGGCCCGCCCTCAGCGCGTCCCGTGCGCCCCGCCGCCGCCAGCCACTGCCTGCGGTAGTCCGGGTGGCGCTTGCGGATGCGCCACGCGGTGACCGCGCCGAAGGCCGCGAGGCCGCCGCTCACAGGGCCCGTCCCGGCGTGCCGTCCCTACCATCGGAGAACGCCCTCGAGCCCGGTGGTATGCACGGGCTCCGCCCCGTCGCTCTCCCGGCGCGTCGCCTTCACCCCGAAGGAGAGATCGGGCGCGTTGGCATTGGCCGCAGGCGAGAGCCGCCAGCCGAGGGTGTAGTCGCGCGAGCCGGTGGCAAGCCCCAGCCCCACATGCGGGCTGCCGGTGAAACGCCCGGAGAAGGCCGGGAGACCGTAGGCGGCCTCCGCCTGCCAGCGGCTCTCCGCCTCGCCGAAGCCGGTGCGGTCGGCCAGCGGGTCGGTCGCGAACAGCGCGTCGAGACCGCCCTGGGCCGATCCGCCCCAGTCCTGGCGCAGCGTGAGCGACAGGCCGCGCTCGGTGTCCGGGTTCGGATCGAAGGCGAGCGAGGCCGCGAAGCCTTGATCCTCCAGGTCGTCGTTGCCGTGCGCGACCAGCGTCCGGCCCGACAGGTCGAGCGAGAGCCCCATCGCGGGATCGACCCAGGCGATGCCGCCGCCGAGCTCCACACCGAAGCCGGTCTCCGCATCGCCCCCGTCATGGCGTGCGCCGATCTCGATCTTCGGCGTGAGACTGCCGTCGCCCGCCGTGGCGATGGCGTAGCTGCCCTCCAGGCCGAGCCTGAGCCGGGTCGCGTCGGAGTCCGACGCCGCCAGCTCGTGCGTCTTCTCCGAGGAGGTCCGCGCCCACAGGGCGTCCGCGGTCAGCGCGAGCGTGGGACCGCTCCCTTCCATGGGCGGAGGCAGCAGGTCGCTGCGCGCGCCCGCCGCCGCCATCGTCCAGGAGATGTCCGACTCGAGAGAGCCGCCCATGGCGGGCTTGAGCGTCACCTCGCCCGTGCCGTAGCCCAGCGAGCCCCAGAGCTTGAGACTCTCCGAGGCCTGGATCGCCGCATAGGGAACCGCCGCCGTCAGCGACGCCTCCACGTCGCCGTCGCCCTCCTGCACCGCGCCGGCGCACAGACTCTCGTCCATGTCGTCAGGGCAGTGCTGCGGGCCGATGCCGCTATCGTTGTAGCCGCCCTCGCCGCTGCTCTGCATCAGCGCGAGCCCGGCCAGCCAGTTGCCCCTCGCGTAGTCCGCGCCCAGCATGGCGGTGGTCGTCTCGCCGTCGAGCGAGAAGGTGCCCTCCCTTCCGTCGAAGGAGGACTGCGCCGCACGGCCCCAGAAGGCGAGGCTGCCGCCGCTGCCGTCCTGCTCCCCCGTTGCGGTGAAGCTCGAACCCAGCAGCAGCTCGTGCGACGTCACGGTGCGGGATTCGCCCGGCCCGTAGGCATCGTCCAGCCCATGGCCGCCGCCGAAAGCCGGACCCGATCCGGGGTCCTCGACGTGCGTGCCGAACTCGGACAACACCAGAAGCAGCCCAGTCCCGGATTGCGGATCGAGGCCACTGCCGGAGAGACCGGCGCCGCCAAGGCCGGCATTGTCGTTCGCCGCCCCGGACAACGATGCAAAGGACCTCGCCCCGAACCCGTTGGCCGCGCCGTCAGCCCCCGAGCCCGTTCCGAAGCTCAGGGACTGGCCTGCAATCGTGCCCTGCGCGCCCGCGGTGCGCGGCGCCGCGATGCGCCCCGCAATGCCGTCGAGCGCCTGCTCCGCCACCGTGCGCCCGAAGCGGGACAGCCACGCCGCCGGCATCGGGTCGTCGTTGACGATCGTCGCCACGCCCACCCCGTCCGCGATCGCCGCGCCGTGCGCGTCCGACAGCACGATCTCGAAGGTCTCCGGATCCTCGTCATGG
>JAJDUK010000017.1 GCA_022826665.1 Alphaproteobacteria bacterium
ACGCCCGCGCTCCCAGGAATCCACCCCGTGGCGCCGTTCATCGAGTTGGCTCAGCGTGGCGGCGGACCTGGCGAGGTCGCGCTCCCGGAAATCCACCCCGCGGCGCCGTTCATGACTCGTCGGTTCGTGGTCGGGCCTCGCCAGCTCTCGGCCCGGCTCGGCTTCCCCGCCCGCCAGGACCACGGTCTGGTTCCGCGCCGCGAGCTGCGCCGCCAGGGCCTCAGCCACGCCGCCCCGGTCCGCGGCCAGAACCCAGACGCCCTCCGGCAAGGCGATCTCCGCCGGAGCCTGCGCCACGATCACTCCCCGATCCGGCAGACCGGCCGCTGCCGACCGATCCACGCCGAGAACCTCGGACTCCGCAAAGCCCGTATCGGCGAGCGCCTGACACCACACGTCAGGCCCCGCGAGCGCATGGTCCGGGCGGTAGCGATCGGCGTAGCGCCACCATCCGTCCAACTGGCCGAATATCAGGTCCATCCAGCCCCTGCCGCGCTGGTTCTCCAGCGCCACCAGGAGCCCCGCCGGCGCCAGCAGCGCCCGACAGTGGGCAAGCGTCTCGTCCAGGTGGCGCGTGGCGTGCAGCACGTTGGCCGCGATGACCAGGTCCCAGGCGTGGGGCTCGAAGCCCTGGTCCATCGGGTCCTTCTCGATTTCCAGCACGCGGTAGTCGACGGCGGCGTCCGCGTCGCTGAAGCGCGCCTCCGCATCCGCGAAAAAACCCGCGGAGATGTCGGTGTACATGTAGTCGAACCGTCCGGCGGGAAGCTCGGGCAGGATGCGGTCGGTCGCCGAGCCGATGCCGGCACCCACCTCCAGCACGCGCAGCCGCCGCCCGTCCGGCAATTGGTCGACGAGCGTGCGAACCACCTCCCCCATCATCCGGTTCGCCGCCCGCCACACCGGCGCCAGCCGATACAGATCGCCGGCCGTCGGCTCCGCGTCGCCGAACAGCAGCGACAGCGGGTCCTCGTTGCCCCGGAGCACCGCGGACAGGGCGCCGGCACAGCGCCGAAACAGCCCCACCTCGTTCGCCGCGTGCGGGAATCGCTCCGTCACCCCGGCCAGAAACGCCTCGGAATCGCGCGGCATCCCGTCCGGCAGCGGCTCGTCGGCTCCAACCGCGACCACGAAGCCCTCGTCCTTCGCCCGCAACACGCCTGAACGCACCAGTATCTCGAGCATCCTGCGGACCAGATGCGCGTGCTCGGGCAGAACCTCGAGGCGCTCGCGCAGCGCTTCCGGGTCCACGACCGCGCCGGCCCTGCGCTCCCACCCGAGCGTTTCGAGCGCCGAGAGCGCGTAGCACCATGACGCCCGCTCCATTTCCCCTTGCAGGTCGATCTCGTCCGCGACCTCGACCCCTTCGTCGGTGAGGTACCGCGAGAAAGGCTTCGAGCGGGACGCCGCGGCCGACGGACTCGGCAGGAAGTCCGCCGGCAGCATGCCCGGCGGCAGGGCGCGGTCGCGCCACGTGACCTCGTAGAGCAGCTCCTCCACCCCTTCCACCGCGGCGAGCAGCGCGCTCCGCGTGGCCCGCTTCACGGTGTACCCGCTCAGGGTGCCGATCGGGGCACCGCTCGAGTCGTGGAGAGCGATGTCGGCGCTGATCACTTCCCGCGACTCGGCGTCAGCGCCCTCCGGGCCGCCCCTCATGCGCACATGGCAGAGCAGTCGATCCGGCAAGCGCTCCGGCAGCGCGAGCCGCTCCCACCCGAAGGGCAGATACGTGACCGCCTCGTCGTCTCCGCGCGATGCGCGGGCCGCTCCCATGACCTGGAAGCAACCGTCCAGCACGAGCGGGTGAATCTCCAGCCCGCTGCGGCCGAGGGAGTCCGGGAGAGACACCTCGCCCAGTGCTTCGCCCGGCCGGGACCAGAGCGCCTTCAGGGTCCGGAAGGAGGGACCGAGATCGATCCCGACGCCGGCCTTGGCGCGGTAGTAGGCGGTGAGGTCCACTGGCGCCAAGTCGGCCTTCAGCCGTTCGATATCCAGCGACGGGGCGCCGGGCGGCGGACCCGAGCCGGAGCCCGTCGAGATCCGGCCCTCCGCGTGCAGCGTCCATGCTTCGTCGGTTCCTCCCCGGCTCAGGATCCGGACCCGGCGCGACCCATCCTCCCCGGAACCGCCCAGCAGCACCTGCAGCCGACAGCCTTCTTCCCCGCTGACCCCCGAGGCATCCCCCTGCGGGAAGACGAGCGCGCTCTGCATCTGGAAGTCTTCGACGACCGCCGACCCGGCGCCTTCAGCCATGCAGGCCGATGCCGCCATGGCGCCATAGAGCGCTCCCGGCGCCACCAGCCGGCCGAACACCCGGTGGTCGGCGAGCCATGCGGGGTCGGAGGGGAACAGCTCGGTGTCGAAGCTCAACTCGCCGCTCGCGGAATCGTGCCGCGCACCCAGCAACGGGTGCCCGGTGCCCATCCGTCGCCGTCTGGGGGCCTCGACCCAGTAGCGCTCGCGCTGGAAGGGATAGACCGGCAGCGCGATGCGGCGCCGCGTCTCGCCGGCGAAGAGCCCTTCGAAGCGCAGCGGCAGCCCCGCCTCCCAGGCGCCGGCGACGGCCTCCACGAAGCCGCCGCCGGACCCCGGCGCCGGCGGCTCCTCCCCCGTTGCCGGGCGCCTCAGGCTCGACACCACCGCCGGCTCGGCAACGCCTCTCGCGTCCGGCCAGGCAAGCGTGGTCATCGGCCCGAGCACCGCATGCGGACCGATCTCCACGACCGCGCCCACATCCAGCCCCGCCAGGGTCTCGACGCAGGCGCGGAACGCCACCGGCGCGCGCATCTGCCGTCGCCAGTACGCCGCATCCAGCGTCTCGCCCGAACCAACCGTCCGTCCGCTGAGATTGCTGACGAAGGGAATCGACGGTGGTGCGAAGGCATGCTGCGAGAGGGCCGCCTCCAAATCGTCCATCGCGGGCTCGATCATGGCGCTGTGGTAGGCCGGGCTCTTGCGCAGCCGCGCGGCCCGGATGCCGGCCGCCTCCAGATGCTCCACGATCGCGCCGATCTCCTCGACCGCGTCCACCCCCATCCCCGCCAGGGTCTCGACACAGGCCCGGAACGCCACCGGCGCACGCATCTGCCGCCGCCAGTACGCCGCATCCAGCACCTCGCCCGAACCGATCGTCCCTCCGGTGAGATTGCTCACGAAGGGGATCGACGGTGGCGCAAGGGCAAGCCGCGACAGCGCTGCCTCCAGGTCGTCCATCGCCGGCTCGATCATGGCGCTGTGGTAGGCGGGGCTCTTGCGCAGCCGCGCGACCCGAAT
>JAJDUK010000024.1 GCA_022826665.1 Alphaproteobacteria bacterium
GGCCGCGAACCCCGACATCAACATCATCAATGACGACAACGCCGCCGAAGGGCTGGCCAAGGTTCGGGCACAGGTGGAGTCGAACAACGTCACTTGGGACATCGTCGACATGGTCGCAGCCGATGCGATTACCGCGTGCGACGAAGGCCTGATCATGGAAATCGATCCCGACACGTGGCTGGCGCCCGCGCCGGACGGGACTCCTGCGTCGGAGGATTTCTTCGCCGGCACGCTGTCACCGGGCGGGACCAACTGCTTCATCCCGCAGATCGTCTATTCCACGACCTTCGGTTATCGCACCGATGTCTTCGAGGGTGATCAGCCGTCGACAATTGCCGACGTGTTCGACCTGGAGAAGTTCCCCGGCAAGCGCTCGCTGGAGAGGCGGCCCATCAACAATCTCGAATGGGCGCTGCTCGCCGATGGCGTGGCACCTGCAGATGTCTACGGCATGCTCAGCACGTCCGAGGGCGTGAGCCGTGCCTTGGCAAAGCTGGACACCATCAAGGATCAGGTGGTCTGGTGGACCAAGGGAGCCCAGCCGCCGCAGCTGCTGGCGGACGGCGAGGTCGTGATAGCCTCGGCCTATAATGGTCGCCTCTTCTCGGCCATCGCGGAGAAGAACCAGCCCATCGCCATGATGTGGGATCGGCAGGTGTTCGATCTCGACGGCTGGGTCGTGCCGGTTGGCGTCAAGGATCTCGATGCGGTGAAGGCGTATCTCCACTTTGCCACCGATACGCAGCGTCTGGCGGACCAGGCGAAGTTCATTTCCTACGGTCCGGCCCGCTACTCGTCGGCGCCGCTCGTGGGCAACCATGCCGATCTCGGCATCGACATGAAGCCCCACATGCCGACCGATCCCAACAACGCCGCGACCCTCTTCGACTTCGACTACGTCTGGTGGGCCGATCACCGGGCGGAGCTCGACGAGGTGTTCAACACCTGGCTCGCGAAGTAGCCTCCCTTGCGCAGGGCGGGGTGCCCTGACGCGCCCTGCCCTGCGCGCCTTGTGCTGGGTTGCGCCGTGCTCGGCATCGAGGTCGACGAGGGCGTCGCCCACGTCCCCTTCAACGACTGAGGATGTCAGGCGGTCGCCCGCAGCGGGCCAGCAGGGACGATGCGGGGATTGCCGGCTTCTCCGTTCCTGCCGGTTCACGCAACGTGCCGCGGGGCCGAAGTCAAGGACACGTCTAGGCTCACCTGATCGTACGGGACCCGCGGGATCAGAGTACCGCGCCGTCCCCGCTTCAATTCCACAAGCCCATATTGCGACATGGTCTTCAGCGTGCGCGACAGGTTCGACTTGTTTCGTCCGGCGAGCGACGCCAACTCTGTCAACGAGCCCGGCTTCTCTTGCGCAATCATCGCCAGAAGCTCGCGATTGCGTTGCGAGAGCACCTTCGCAAAGCTCTCAACAGAGGTGAACCAGACTGTCGGCTCGCCTCGCGCGGGCTTGTGCTCGCCTCGCGCGATCGCCATGGTACGTGCCTTCATCAGGCCGTAACCGGCAATGCCGATCCTCAACGTCTTCATGGGGTCGCCCCCCTTTCCTTCAGAACGCCATCAACCTCTTTCCAGAAATCCTCAAGCAGGGTGGCGGCGTCTTGGTATTCGTAGGGCTGGATCGTCCGCAGTCGGTGGCGGTGATCGCTTTCCCCGCGCCTCTGCGTTCCCGGACTTCGCCGCTGCCTCACCGCATGTGCGTTATCGAACCCGACCAGCCTGGCACCATCCGGCGCATGCAGCGTTAGCGAATAACTCAGTCCGTGTGGCCGCTCCCGAGTGACCTCAGTTCGCACCACGACGAACTTCACCCAGTGTCCGGCCTTGTCCACAAACAGCGTCTGACCGTGAAGATCGAGCAGCGTGTCAAGACCCCGATCACGGTCAGGAAGTGACATGGCAACAAGTTATCACTTTATGATAACCGTACAAGGGACCATGCCGGGAAACCCGGCCACCGCAATCGTCTGTAAAGGTGCCCCGCCAATGGCGAATGGAGCACTACTCCGCCGCGTCGGGCAGCGGCGTGGCTTCGGTCACCGCACGAAGGCCTGCGATCACGTCGTCTTCCTGCGCGAGCGCTGCCGTCTCCAGCACCTTGGAGACGACCGGCGCCGCCTGCGAGCCGGAGACCCGCAGAATCTCGTGGTCGAGCCAGTCGAACAGCCGCTCCTGCGCCTCCTGGGCGATGCGGGCGCCGAGCGAGGGCCCGCGCGCGGTCTGCTCGACAATCAGCAGCCGATTGGTGCGCTGCACGCTGGTCCCGATAGTTTCCCAGTCCATGCCGAGCGGGTCGAGGGTGCGCAGGTCGATCACCTCGGCGTCGATGCCCGAAGCGTCCGCGGCGGCGACGCTGACCGGCACCATGTTGGCGCAGGTCACCACCGTACACGCGCTGCCGGGGCGCACGATGCGCGCCTTGCCGAAGGGGATGCAGTAGTCGAGGTCCTCCGGCACCAGGCCCTTCTCTTGATAGAGCGCCTGGCACTCGATGATCGCCACCGGGTCGTTGCAGCGCACCGCGCTGTTGAAGAGCCCCACGTAATCGAAGGGCGTGGTCGGCGCGATGATGCGCCAGCCCGGCCAGAGCGCGAAGACGCCCGACGGGTCCATGGAGTGCTGCGAGCCGTAGCCCCCGCCTGCCGCCACGCGGGCACGCAGGATCAGCGGCGCGTCGTGGCCGCCGCCGAACATGTGCCGCACCTTGGCGGCCTGGTTGAAGAGCTGGTCGGCTGCGACCAGGCAGAAGTCCGCGTACATGATCTCGACGATGGGACGCAGCCCGTTGACCGCCGCGCCCAGCCCCATGCCGCAAAATCCGTTCTCCGCGATGGGCGTCCCGATCAGGCGCTCGGGGTACGCCTCGCCGATCCCCTTGGTGGCGCCCACCGTGCCGCCCTTGAGCCGATGCACGTCCTCGCCCAGCACGATCACGCTCTCGTCCCGCTCCATGGCGTGAAACTGTGCGGCGGCGATCGATTCGATGTAGGTCATCTCCTGCGCCGCGTCGGGGTCCACGTCCTCGGGCTCCATGCGCGGCACGCCGTCGAGCTCCGAGAGGTCGCCGCGGATGCCGATGTCGATCTCCGCCGTGTCGGGCCAGAGCGCCGGCACGACGCGGAGGAGATTGGAGCCGGGCTCGGTCTCGGTCAGCGCTTGAGCGGCACTCTCCACGGCCGTGCGGGCGCGCTGCTCCAGCGCCACGATACCGGCCTCGTCCATGACGCCGGCCTCGATCAGCCGCTTCGGCATGGTCGTCACCGGGTCGCGGGCGTGCCAGGCCTCCTCCTCGTCCTTGTCGCGATAGCCGAAGGCGCTGCCCTTTATCGGCCCGTGCTGGTGGAAGTAGCGGTAGGTGAGGGATTCGACCAGCGCCGGCCCTTTGATCTCGATCTGGCCGCGCGCCCACTGCATCGCCTTGCGCACCGCCATCACGTCCATGCCGTCGACCTCGACCGAGGGCACCGCAAGCCCCTGCCCCCGCGCCGAGAGCCGCGTCTCCCGCGTGGTCTCGGAGACATGGGTCGAGACGCCGTAGAGGTTGTTCTCGACGAAGAAGATGATGGGCAGGTCGTAGAGCGCGGCCATGTTGAGGGATTCGTAGGCCGCGCCGTTCTGCATCGCGCCGTCACCGAAGAAGGTGACGGTCAGGTTGCCGCTCCGCTTCAGCTTCTCGGCCAGCGCGTAGCCCACCGCCTGCGGCGGGTTGCCGCCGACGATCGCGTTGGTGCCGAGCACGCCGGCCTCGTCCCAGCGCATGTGCATCGAGCCGCCGCGCCCGCCGCAATAGCCGGGCGAGAGGCCCATGATCTCGGCCATCGAGCGGTGCACGACCTCCTGCATCGCCTCGGGCCAATCGTCCTCACGCGGGTCGTAGTCCGACGGCGCCGCGTGGTTTAGGAACTTGGCAAGAAACTGGTGATGCGCGCGGTGGGTGGCGTTGATCTTGTCGACATCCGTCAAGGTCGACATGGCGCCGACCGCGCCGCCTTCCTGGCCGATGCTCGCGTGCGCCGGCCCGTGCACGCAGCCCGCCTTGAAGAGTTCGAGAATTCGCTCCTCGAAGCGGCGGATGAGCAGAAGCTGCTCCAGCAGATAGGCCAGGACCTGCGGGTCCTCGCTCCGCCAGTCGTCCTCGTCCGCCGCGAGGCGATGCCACGGAGTCTCGGAGATCAACGGTTCCATCGTCGGCATGGCGTCCCCCCTGCACGCTCCGGCGTGCCAGGCCCGTTATAGCAGAGCCGGCGATCCGGGCGGGAGAGGCGGCACGCTTGGCGCCTGACCGCCGATCGCGCTAGAACCCAACGCACCGGCATCTCGGCCGGGAGGACGACGCGGCGGAGGCCGGCGCGCACGATGATCTACGACGAGCCGCGATTCACGCCGGGCGGCGACCGCTTCATCGAGATGGAGCTCGGCGACGAGCTCAATTTCGACCTCAACTTCCTGGTCCACGCGCTGACCGCACGCGTGCGCGAGGCCGACTTCGACGGCATCATCGAGCTCCTGCCCAATATGGCTTCCATCGTCATCAGCTACGATCCGGACCGAATCGGCTACGACGATGTGGTACGCAAGATCGGCGGAATCTTCGCCTCCCTCGGTTCGCTGGAGGACGTGGAGCTGCCGAGCCCGCTCTACACCTTCCCCGTGCTCTACTTCGACCACGTCACCCGCGCCTGTTGGGAGGACTACTGCGCCCGCATCGTCGAGAAGGAGTACGACCCCGACCTCATGGTGCGGCTCAACAAGCTGGAGAGCCGCGCGCAGCTCGCGCGCATCCACTCGGGCACCGAGTACTGGGTGGCGGCCTTGGGCTTCTATCCGGGCCTCGCCTCGCTCATCGCGCTGGACCCGCGCTGCCGCCTGACGGCGCCGAAGTACAACCCGCCCCGCACCTGGACGCCCAAGGGCACCCTCGGCTACGGCGGCTCGGTCACCTGCCTCTATCCGGCCCGCACGCCGGGCGGATACCAGATCATCGGTCACTCGCCAGTGCCGGTGGTCGACCTGGAGCAGCGCTTGCGCGCCTTCCGCGATCGCCTCGCCCTGCTCAAGCCCGGCGACCGCGTGCGCTTCGTCCCCGTGGGCCGCGAGGAATACGACCACGTGGAGGCCCAGGTGGAGAGCGGCGAATACGAGCACCAGGTCGCGGCCTACGCCAAGTTCTCGATCCGGGCCTATCACGCGTGGCTCGAGACCCTCGACATGAGCATCAGGTTTTGATGCGGCCCGTCCCTCCCCACCTCCCCCTGTCCCCCTCCCCCCAAGGGCGGAGGGGGAACGCAGGCGGCTCCGTCGAATCCCCCTCTCCTCCCCCACGGGGAGGAGAGGGCCGGGGTGAGGAGGGGGCGCTCGACCGTACTCTCGGTGATCGAAAAGTCTCACCCTGCTTTTTCCACAGTTCGCAAGCCATGTTGCAAGCCGAGCAACTTGGGGGGCAACCATGATCGAGGTGGTCAAGGCCGGGCTGGAGACCAGCGTGCAGGACTTTCCCGGCCGCTACGGCTTCTGGGAGCAGGGCTTCCCGCCCTCCGGCCCCTTCGACATGTGGTCCTTCCGTCTTGCCAACCTGCTGGTGGGCAATGCGCCGGACGTGGCGGGGCTGGAGATCCAGTTCCTCGGCCCAACGCTCCGCTTCGAGCGTGAGACGGTGATCGCGCTCACCGGCGCCACCATGGCCCCAAAACTCGACGGCGCCCCGATACCCCAGTGGGAGAGCGTCGCCGTCCCCGCCGGCGCGGTGCTGGAGACCGGCTTCGCGCGTATCGGCGCCCGCGCCTACCTTGCTGTCGCCGGCGGCATCGAGACGGCGCCGGTTCTGGGCTCGCGCTCCACCTTCCACATGGCCGGCGTCGGCGGCATGGAGGGACATGCGATCGAGGACGGCCAGCACCTGCCTCTCGGCGCCTGCGCCAAGGACGGCACACCCGGCCGGCGCGTGAAGGAGGACTGCCGCCCGCCTATCCCGAAGGAAAACAGCTGGCAGATCGAGGTCGTGGCCGGCCCCAACGACGACTGGATCGACGAGGCAGGCCAGCGCATGTTCCTGGAGAGCGACTGGACGCTCCAGGCCCGCAGCAACCGCACCGGCTTCCGCCTCACCGGTCCCGAGTGGACCTTCGCCGCCCGCGCCACCGACAAGGGACCGGAGCACGGCGAGCATCCCTCCAACATCCTGGACCACGGTTATCCCGTGGGCGCCGTGAACCTCTGCGGCCAGACACCGATCATCCTGGTGAACGACGGGCCGTCGGCCGGCGGCTTCATCAACCCCTACACGGTGCCCTCGGCGGCGTTCTGGAAGCTCGCCCAGTCGAAGCCCAACGACACCTACCGCTTCCACCTCGTCTCGGTGACGGAGGCCCAGGCCGCACGCCGCGCCATCGACGCGCTCTGCACCGAGTCGAGCCTGGAGGACGCGCGGTGATCTACGACGAGCCGCGCGTCCTGCCCGGCGGCGATACTTTCGTGCTGGTGCAGTTCGGCGACGACGCGCGCATCGACCTCAACTTCATGGCGCTCGGCCTCACCGCGGCGTTGCGCGAGGACCGCACGAAGGGCGTCATCGACACCAACCCCTCCTACAACTCGGTGGTTGTCGAATACGACCCGGACCTGATCGGCGCGGACGACCTCGCGCAGGAGCTTCGCCGCCTGATCGAAGGCCTCGGCTCGGTCGAGGACCTGGAGCTTGAGAGCCGCCTTGCCTACCTGCCCGTGATGTACCGCGACCCCTGGACCAAGGCCTGCGTCGAGGACTACGCCCAGCGCATCGCGCCGCGCGACGGCGACCCCGAGTTCGTGGCCCGCATCAACGGGCTGGAGGACGCCGCCCAGCTCGCCCGCGTCCATTCGGGCACCGAGCACTGGGTGGTCGCCGTCTGCTCGACGCCGGGCCTGCCGCTGATGGTGGCGCTCGATCCGCGTTGCGCCATCACCTCGCCCAAGTACAACCCGCCGCGCACCTGGACCACGCTCGGCGCCATCGGCGTCGGCGGCCTCTCCACCTCGATCTACACGACGCCGGGGCCCGGCGGCTACAACCTGATCGGCCGCACCCCGGTGCCGCTCTGGGACACGCAGGCGAGGCTCCCCGCCTACCGCGACCGCGTGGTGCTGCTGGACGCCGCCGACCGGGTGAAGTTCGTGCCCGTCGAGCTGGAGGAGTTCGAATACATCGAGCGCCGCGTGGCAGACGGCACCTACGCCTTCAACATCACCGGCTACCAGCGCTTCTCGGTCCGGGCCTACAAAGATTGGGTCGCCTCCCTCGACCCGAGCGAGCGGTTCTGAGTCGCGCGGAACGCGCGCGGGAGCACATGTCATGGCGATCACGGTTATCAAGGGCGGGCTCGAGACCACGGTGCAGGACTATCCCGGCCGCAAGGGCGCCTTCGGCATGGGCTTCCCGCCCTCCGGTCCCATCGACCACTGGTCATTCCGCCTCGCAAACGTCCTGGTCGGCAACGCGCCCGGCGCGGCGGCGCTGGAATGCGCCTTCATCGGCCCGACGCTCCGCTTCGAGCGCGACGCCGTGATCGCGCTTACCGGCGCCGACATGAAGGCCACCCTGGACGGAGACCCCGTGCCACTCTGGCAGAGCATCGGCGCGCGCGCCGGGCAAACGCTCGCGTTGGCATCCGCCGTCACCGGCGCCCGCACCTACATCGCCTTCGCTGGCGGCATCGACGTGCCCCTCTTCCTCGACTCCCGCGCGACCTTCGTCATCGGCGCCTGCGGCGGTCTCGACGGCGTCGCGCTGAAGGAGGGGCAGACCATCCCGCTCGGGTCGGCCGACAACGCCGCGCCCGGCCGCAGGCTGAAGGAGGGCACGCGCCCCCCTGCCCCCGCCGGCGGCATCTGGGAGATCGAGGTTGTGGCCGGCCCCAACGACGACTGGATCGACGCAGCCGGCCAGCGCCGCTTCCTGGAGAGCGACTGGAAACTCTCGCCCAAGAGCAACCGCGTCGGCTTCCGCCTCGAAGGGCCGGAGTGGACCTTCACCGAGAAGGCGACCAACAAGGCGCCGGAGAACGGCGAGCATCCCTCCAACGTGATCGACCACGGCTACCCCATCGGCGCCATCAACCTCTGCGGCCAGACGCCGATCATCCTGATGGTGGACACACTCACCCTCGGCGGCTTCATCAACCCCTACACGGTGCCCACCTGCGCCTGGTGGAAGCTCGGCCAGTCGCGCCCCAACGAGACCTACCGCTTCCGCCAGGTCTCCGTGGCCGAGGCACAAGCCGAACGCCGCCGCATCGCCGCCCTTTGCACCGCGGCTTCGCTCGCCCCCGAAGGACCGCCATGAGGATCGTCGAGATTCGGGACATTGCCGTGCCCATGGGCGCGCCGATGCGGAACGCCGTCATCGACTTCAGCAAGATGACCGTGAGCGCGGTCGCCGTCGTCACCGACGTGGTGCGCGACGGTAAGCCGGTCGTGGGCTTCGGCTTCAACGCCAACGGCCGCTATGCCCAAAGCGCCGTGATCCGCGAGCGGCTCGCGCCGCGCGTTCTGGAAGCGCCGGAGGAGCACGCGAGCGCCGACGGCACCACCCTCGACCCGCGCGCCGTCCGCCGCCTGATGATGCGGAACGAGAAGCCCGGCGGCCACGGCGAGCGCGCGGTCGCGGTCGCAGCAATCGACATCGCGGTCTGGGATGCCGCAGCCAAGCTCCGCGACATGCCGCTCTGGGCCATGATCGCCGAAGACGCCGGCAACCCATCGCCGGAGCGCCACATCCCCGTCTACGCCGCCGGCGGCTACTACGACCCGGACAAGGGGACGGATGGCCTCGTCGCCGAGATGCGGCGCTACCTCGATGAGGGCTACACCCAGGTCAAGATGAAGATCGGCGGCGCCACCATCGACGAGGACCGCGATCGGATCGAGGCGGTGCTCGCGCTGCTCGGCGGCGACGGTTCGCGGCTCGCGGTGGATGCCAACGGCCGCTTCGAAGAGCGGACCGCGCGCCGCTACGCGGGCGCCCTCGTTCCTTACGGCCTCGCCTGGTACGAGGAGCCGGGCGACCCGCTGGATTTCTCGCTCAACGCGGCGGTGGTGGCCACCTACCCCGACCCCATCGCGACCGGCGAGAACCTGCTCTCGCTGCAGGACGCGCGCAACCTGCTCCGCTTCGGCGGGATGCGGCCCGAAATCGACTACGTCCAGTTCGATCCGGCGTTGGCCTATGGCGTGGGCGAGACCATCGACATCGTGGCCATGATGGCGGAGGAAGGCTGGTCGCCGCGCCGCTTCCTGCCCCACGGCGGCAACCTGTTGGCGCTCGCCGTGGCCGGCGGCCTCTCCCTCGGCGGCTGCGAATCCTATCCGGGCGTGTTTCAGCCCTTCGGCGGCTTCGCCGACGAGACCCCGGTCGAGGACGGCCGAGTCCGCCTCGGCGACACGCCCGGCGCCGGCTTCGAGCGCAAGGCGGCGCTCCACGAGCTGTTGCGCACCCTGCTCTAAACCGCGCTTGTCGAGGCGGGCGCCCGGCGGGTAGAACCGCCTGAGCCGCCGGCACGGCGCGGCGCGGCGAACACGAGCGGGAGGCCACGGGCCATGAGCAAAGTCATCATCACCTGCGCGGTCACGGGGTCGATCCATACCCCCACCATGTCGCCGCACCTGCCTGTCACGCCGGACGAGATTGCGGCCGACGGCGTGGCGGCGGCCGAGGCCGGCGCCTCGATCCTCCATCTCCACGCCCGAGACCCGAACGACGGCCGCCCGACGCCCGATCCGGACGTGTTCATGGCCTTCCTGCCACGCATCAAGCAGCAGTCGGACGCGGTCATCAACATCACCACCGGCGGCGGCCTCGGCATGACCCTCGACGAGCGCCTCGCCGCGCCGCGCCGCGCAAGCCCGGAGATGACCTCGCTCAACATGGGCTCCATGAACTTCGGCATCTACCCGATGCTGAACCGCTACAAGGAGTTCAAGTACGACTGGGAAAGGCCCCACCTGGAGGGCACGAAGGACTTCATTTTTCGCAACACCTTCAAAGATATAGAATACATTATGAAGGATTTAGGTGAGGGCCACGGCGTGCGCTTCGAGTTCGAGTGCTACGACGTGGGCCACCTCTACAACCTGGCCCATTTCGTCGACCGCGGCCTGGTCAAGCCGCCGCTCTTCGTGCAGACCATCTTCGGCATCCTGGGCGGCATCGGCGCCGACCACGAGAACCTGATGCACATGCGCCGTATCGCCAACAAGCTGTTCGGCAACGACTACCGCTGGTCGATCCTGGCCGCCGGCCGCCATCAGATGAGCTTCGTCACCATGGGCGCGATGATGGGCGGCAACATCCGCGTCGGGCTGGAAGACAGCCTCTTCCTCGGCAAGGGCGAGCTCGCGCCCTCTAACGCCGCCCAGGTGGCCAAGGCGAGGCGCATCGTCGAAGAGCTCTCTCTGGAGGTGGCGACGCCCGCCGAGGCGCGCGAGATGCTGGGCCTCAAGGGCGGCGATCAGGTCGACTTCTGAGCTTGGCGCGACCGAACCCGAATCGCGCATGAGCACCGCGGACACCGGCATCGATAGCGCCACCGCCGAGCGCTTCCAGCGGGACGGCGTCGTCCATCTCGCAGGCGCGTTCGCGGACTGGCTCGATCCCCTCCGCGCCGGGGTCGAGCGCAACATGCGCACTCCCGGCCCCTACACGCGCGAATACGAGCCGGAGGGCTCGAAGGGCTACTTCTTCGGCGACTACTGCAACTGGGCGCGTGTGCCGGAGTATCGGGACTTCGTGTACCACTCCCACGCGGCTGCGCTGGCCGCCCGGCTCATGGGCTCGGGCACGGCGCGCTTCTTCCACGAGCACGTGCTGGTGAAGGAACCGCGTACCGAATCGCGCACGCCCTGGCACCACGACCTGCCCTACTACTGCATCGACGGGACCCAGTGCGTGAGCTTCTGGACCGCGCTCGATCCCGTCCCCCGCGCGATGTGCCTGGAGCTCGTCGTGGACTCGCACCGCTGGGGCAAGTCGTTCATGCCGAGGAAGTTCATCGGCGTGGACTACCAGCGCGAGGGCGAGGCGCTCGATACCATGCCGGACATCGACGCACGCCGGGACGACTACGAGATCGCGTCCTTCGACATGGCGCCGGGCGACGCCATCGCCTTCCACTTCCTCACCGTCCACGGGGCGGCGGGCAACGAATCGGCGTCGGCGCGGCGCCGCGCCTTCGTTCACCGCTGGGTCGGGGACGACATGCGCTTCAAGGTGCGCCCCGGCGAGGTTTCGCCGCCGTTCCCCGAGGTGCACCGGCGACTACGCGACGGCGATCCCCTCGACGACCCCGAATTTCCCCTCGTCTGGCCCTCAGGCACCTAACGGGTAAGAAAAACCCCGCCTTAGAATTTCTCGGCGCGGAAGCTCCGATGACAGCCGCCGCAGCCCGCGCCGACCGGACCGAAGGCACCCTGTAGGCTGGCGAGATCGGTCCCGGCCGCCACGACCATCGCCTCCAGCGCCACGGTGAGAGCGTTGGCCTTCTCCATCACCGCCGGGAAGGTGGTCCAGATCTCGGGCAAGGCCCGGGTCTTGCCTGGAACGGCCTGGTTGTCGGAGCCGGGCGGCCACATCGCGCCCGCGTCCATGGTCGAAAGCGCGAGCAGGCTCTTGGCAACCCCGGTCGCCTGCGCCGGTTCGTAAGGCACTTGCCCCTTCGCGATCGCTGCGAGTTGGCCCATGAAGAAGCCGTTGAGCTGCATGTATGCGATGCGGGCCTTGATTGCGCCCGAGTGATCCTCCTGGGCGCTTGCGACGCCCGAGCCGGCGAATACCGACAGCGCCATCGCCACCGCTACTGCGCCCGCGATCCACGTTCGTCTTCTCATTGGTGCCCCCCTTGCCCGAGCCTTGCGGGCCTTATTCCCTGCGTGAATGCTACCCCTCCCCGCCGCCCGCCGCCATCGCCAATTGCCGTCTGAGACTTCCTGATCGCACCGACGCCCGCTTGCGTTCGCCTGCCTGCCGCGCAAGATGGCGGCCGGCAGACGAAAGGCACGGGATGAGCGAGCGAAGCGGCACACGCTACGTGGTCGCGACCGACGTCGGCGGCACATGCACCGACGCGGTGCTGTTCGCCGCGGGCGAGCCGGTGCGTCTCGGCAAGGCGCTCTCCACCCCGCCCGACTTTGCCGACGGCGTGCTCGCCGCCGTGGGCACCGCGGCGGACGACATCGGCCTCGCCACGGACGCGCTGCTGGCGCGGACGGCGCTCTTCATGCACGGCTCGACGGTCGTGGACAACACACTGTTCACCCGCTCGGGCGCGCGGACCGGCCTGATCACCACCGAAGGCTTCGAGGACACGCTGGTCATCACCCGCGGCGCCTACGGCCGCTGGGCCGGCCTCACCGAGGACGGCATCAAGCACCCGGTGGCGACCGACCGCGCCCCGCCGCTGGTGCCCCGCGCAAAGACCAGGGGCGTGCCGGAGCGGGTGGACTACAAGGGCGCCGTGCTGCGCGCGCTGGACGAGGACGCGGTGCGTCAGGCGATCCGCTCGCTGGTCGAGGACGAGGAGATCGAGGCTCTCGCGGTCTCCTTCCTCTGGTCCTTCTACAACGCCAGCCACGAGCAGCGGGTGGGCGATTTGATCCGCGAGGTCGCGCCCGATGTCTACGTCACACTCTCGAGCGAAATCGCGCCGGTGCCGGGCGAGTACGAGCGCGCGTCGACCACCGTCATCAACGCCTACGCCGGGCGCATCGCGAGCGATTACATCACCAGCCTGCAGGCACTGCTGCGGGGGCGGGGCTACGGCGGGCCGCTGCTGGTGATGCAGGGCTATGGCGGGCTGCTGCCGGCGGAGGAGGCAGCGGAACGGGCCGTGGGCATGCTCGAATGCGGGCCCGCCGCCGGCGTCATCGGCAGCCGCCATCTCGGCCGGCTCATGGAAGACGACGACATCATCGCCTGCGACATGGGCGGCACCACCTTCAAGGTGGGCGTGATCCAGGGCGGCGCCATCGACTACGCCCGCGAGCCCATGGTCGACCGCTACCACTACGTGGCGCCCAAGATCGAAGTCGTCTCCATCGGCGCCGGCGGCGGCAGCATCGTCGCGCTGGACCCGGCCACCGGCGTGCCCGGCGTGGGCCCAGCGAGCGCCGGCGCCCGGCCCGGCCCGGTCTGCTACGGTCTCGGCGGCGCGGAGCCCACGCTCACCGATGTCATGCTGCTGGTGGGCTACATGGACCCCGGCACCTTCCTCGGCGGCACCATCGCCCTCGACGCCGAAGCGGCCCGGCGGGTCTTCGTGGAGAAGGTCGCACAGCCTCTTGGCATGAGCGTGGAGGAGGCCGCCATCGGCATCTACCGCATCGCCGCGGCCCAGATCACCGACCTGATTCACGAGATCACGGTCGAGCGCGGGCTCGATCCAAGAGACTTCGTGCTGCACGCCTTCGGCGGCACCTGCGGTCTGCTCTGCGGTGTGTTCGGTGCCGAGCTCGGCGTCAGGCGGATCGTGGTTCCCTACACCGCCTCGGTGAACGCCGCCTTCGGCCTGCTCTCGGCCGATATCGTGCACGAGTACACTGTCACCAAGACGCTCCCCATGCCGAGCCCGGCTGCAGAAATCAACGAGATCTATGCACCCATGGTGGCCCGCGCCCGCGATCAGCTTGCCGCCGAAGGCTTCGCCGACGATGCGATCGCCCTCGACTGGTCGATCGACCTGCGCTACGGACGCCAGGTGCACGAGGTGACGACGCCGGTCGCGGGCGGCGGGCCGATGGACGACGATGCCGTCGGCCGCCTCGCCGCGGACTTCGAGGCGCTCTACGAGCGCAAGTTCGGCAAGGGCTCCGCCTACCGCGCCGCCGGCATGGAGATGACGATGTTCCGGCTCACCGCGCGGGGCATGGTGGAACGGCCCCGCATCGAGCGGGCGGCGCTGGACGGTTCCGATCCCGGCGCGGCGCAAATCGGCAAGCGCGACATCTTCGTGGAGGCGGAAGGCGGCTTCGCGCCAGCCGACATCTATGACTTCGAACGGCTTAGCCCCGGCAACGTCATCGCCGGTCCCGCCGTGATCCACACCCCGATCACGACCATCGTCGTCCAGGCCGGCCAGTCCGGCCGGATGGACGCCTACCGCAACATCTCCATCGAGCTCGGCTGAGGCCCGCCATGGACCCGATCACCTTCTCCATCATCCGCCATCGGCTGTTCCGCGTCATCGACGAGGCGGTGATTACGCTCAAGCACGTCTCGGGCAGCGCGATCACCAACGAGGGCCACGACCTCATGGTCTCCCTCTACCGCGCGGACGGCTCGCTGCTCATGGGGGGCGTCGGCTTCCTCCACCACCTGACCAGCGCCGCCGAGGCGTGCAAGGCCGTCATCCGCCGCTTCGAGGGCGATATCGGCGAAGGCGACGTGTTCCTCACCAACTGCCCCTACACGGCGGCGCTCCACACCTCGGACATCTACCTCGTGGCGCCGATCCACCACGAGGGCCGGCTGGTGGCCTGGAGCGCCTGCTTCGTCCACGTCTACGACATCGGCGCCATGGTGCCCGGCGGCTTCAGCCCGGATTCGCGCGACATCTTCACCGAGGGCTTCAGCTCGCCCGGCATCAAGCTGGTGGAAGGCGGCGAAATGCGCCGCGACGTCATGGACACGCTGCTCAACATGGTGCGCGCGCCGGAGATGGTGGCGCTCGACCTCTCCTCCATGATCGCGGCCAACAACGTGGCGCGGGAGCGCATGGGCGCGCTGATCGAGAAGTACGGCGCGGACGCGGTGGACGAGGCCTGCGGCGCCCTGGTCGACCAGTCGGAGACGCTGCTCCGCAAGCGCCTGCGGGAACTGCCGGACGGCCGCTGGGAGGCGCGGCAGTATTTCGACATTGAGGGCGAGACCTGCCGGGTGCTGCTCGCCATGACCAAGGAGGGCGATGAGCTCACCTTCGACTTCACCGGCTCCAGCCCGCAGTCGCACTACGGCATCAACTGCACCTACTGGGCCTCGTGGGGCGGCTTCTTCGCCCCCCTCTTCCCGCTGCTTTGCTACGACATCACCTGGAACGACGGCGTGCTCAGGCCGATCAGGATGATCGCGCCCGAAGGCTCGGTCGTGAACTGCACGCGCCCGGCGCCGGTCTCGCTCGCGACCGTGGGCACCATCCAGTCGGTCAACAACGCCGCCTGCACATGTATCGCCAAGATGCTGTCGGCGAGCGAAAAGTACGCCGAGGAGGCGACGGCGGTCTGGCACGGCAGCCACTTCGCCATCTTCATGTTCGGCCTCAACCAGCGCCGGCAGGAGGCCATCGGCATCCTGACCGAGACGTTCGGCGGCGCCGGCGGGGCGCGCACCTGGGCCGACGGCATCGATGTCGGCGGCGAGATTCCCAACCCCATCGGCCGCATGGCCAACGTCGAGACCACCGAGGCGACCTTCCCGGTGCGCTACCTCTTCCGTCGCGCGCGGCCGGATACCGGCGGGCCGGGGCGCTGGCGCGGCGGCAACGCCCTCGAGTTCGCCCTGGTGCAGCACGATTCGCCCGAAGGCGGCATCAATTACGTGGTCTCCGGCAAGGGCACCGAGTTTTCCATGAGCGAGGGCTTGGGCGGCGGCTACGCCGGCGCGCCCTGCGCCTACCGCTGGGTGCACAACAACCGCGCAAGCGAGGCCGGGCGCAACGTCAACCCCTTCCCCACCTCCCTCGACGAGATGACCGGCGAGGCGGAGACGATTTCGTGGGGCGTCTTCCCGCTCAAGGGCGAGGACGCGCTCTACGTCCGCTCGGACGGCGGCGGCGGTTTCGGCGACCCGCTGGAGCGCGAGCCCGCGCGGGTGCAGGCGGATGTCGAGGCCGGCATGGTCTCGGCGGAAGTGGCCGCCGCGGTCTACGGCGTGGTGATGGCAAACGGCACGGTGGATGAGGGAGCGACCGCCGCGCGCCGCGAGACCCTGCGCGCCGCCCGCCTCGCAGCTCCTGTCGCGGCGGCCGCGGAATGAGTGGGAAGCGTATCTCCGCCACGCTCGTGGTGAACGAAGACCGTGCCATCGCGTGTGCGGCCTGCGGCCACACCCTCGGTCCAGCCGGAGCGCCCTGGAAGGACCACGCACGGCTCGACGAGCAGCCGATGCAGGGCGCCGGCGGCAATCCCTACACCAATGCCGAGCGGGTCCTGCTGCGGCGTTTCTTCTGCCCCGGCTGCGGCGCCCTGCTCGACACCGAATCGGCGCTCGCGGACGACCCCTTCCTCACCGACATCGTGCGGGTGTAGGCTTTCTGGGGCCGAGAGTGCGCTGCGTTCTGGTGGTCCCGACTGATACGCTTCGCAAGACCGGCGAAGCAGCAGCTTGTCTAGTTCGTGGAGGGCACAATGGGCATACGACGGTCGCAGGTTGACGCAGTCGGACCCCAGCCGAATCGGCGGACCGACCTGAGCGGTCGCGAGAGTGGCGAGCCGTCCACGCCGAGCCGCCAAGGCTTCGTCGCGGCATATCGGAACTTCACGGACGAAATTGACCTGGCGACCCTCGCGCTCGACCCGGGCGAGCTATTCGGGAGCATCCGCAAAGAAACACAAGGGCGCGATGTTCGGTTGTAACGCCGGTGCTTTACTTGCTCGACACCAACGTCGTGTCGGAGCCGCTGCGACCCCAACCGGCCGCCAGCATCATGCGCCGACTGCGGCAGTACGACGGAGAGATCGCAATTCCGTCTCCGGTCTGGCACGAGTTGCGGTTCGGGTGCGACAGGCTGCCGCCCTCGCGCCGCCGGGATGCGGTCGAGCGCTACATCGAGACCGTGGTGCTGCAAACTTTCCCGGTGCTCGACTATGACCGTGAGGCAGCCGACTGGCACGCCAGGGAGCGCGCGAGGCTCGTCGCGGCGGGCAAGACACCGCCGTTCGTCGATAGCCAGATTGCAGCGATCGCGTGCGTCAACGGTTTGACGCTGGTCACCTCGAACATGGACGATTTCCGCGAGTTCGAGGAATTGACGGTACAAAGTTGGGTGTAAGTCGGATTCGGGACAAGGTAGTGCGGCCTACCGGCGATTCGCCGTGTAGGCCCGGCAGGTAAGCAATCACATGCACGACATCGCCATCCGTCAGGAGATCGTCGAACGGGTCGTGAAGCGACGCGGGCGGATGCGCCTCTTTGAACGCCTCGATCCCACGCGCACCGCGGCGGTCTACATCGACATGCAGGTCACCTTCCTCGCACCGGGTGCGCCGGTGGAGGTGCCGATGGCGCGCGCCATCGTGCCGCAAATCAACGCGCTCAACGCGCGGCTCAGGGCGCTGGGCGTCCCCATCTACTGGGTGGCCCACGCGAATACGAGCCGCCACGGCGCGTCGGACTGGCCGGGCTTCTTCGACCATTTCGTCTCCGACGAAGCGCGGGCACGCACCATCGCCGGACTCGCCCCCGGTGCCGACGGCCAACAGCTCTGGCCGGAGCTGGAGATCGCAGACGATGACACGGTCCTCTTCAAGAACCGCTACAGCGCGCTGATCGCGGGCTCCTCGTCGCTGGAGACAATGGTGCGCGGCCGCAGCATCGACACGCTGCTCATCGGCGGCACCAAGACCGATGTCTGCTGCGAATCCACCGCGCGCGACGCCATGATGCTCGACTTCAAGACCGTGATGCTCGCCGACTGCTGCGCCGCACTCTCCGACGAGGAGCACCGCAACGCGCTGGAGACCATCATCCAGCAGTTCGGAGACGTGATGACCGCGGACGAAGTCGTTGCGGCCCTCGGCTCCCGCTAACCCCTCACACGAGAGAGGCGATTGAGTCCAACGTTAACCAGCAAGATTGACAGATCGTGGCTCTCAATCCTCGGGTCGTGGAAGCCTGTCCTGGTAAATCAAGGACGCTGGTATTCCGATCAACAGTAACGGGCATGGGTTGCCAACGCCCCGTTCAATTCGCTCGATCAGCTTGTTCCAATGCGTGGTCGCACTGCCGAACTTATCCTGCACGAACCGGCGCGCCCAATCTTCCACGAACCCGTCACCTTCCGCCCTGACCATGCGGCGCTGGCGATCCGTCGGTCGCAAGTCGAATTGCTCAAGGTCGCCAAAGCCTCTCACGCCATGATTGATCGCGGATGCCTCAACGATCTGAACCATGCGATCTTGCAGGGCCTCTCCGCGTGTCACGATGATCCCGACGCTGATCGCGCCTTCGCTATGGAGCCTCTGAAAATTCTCAAGGTCGCGATCGAAGAACGGATCCTTGTTGTTCCACTCGATTTCCAGGGCAATGGCGCCCTTGTCGGTTCTACGCACATGGTCGATTTCATGCGAGATCGCGGCCCGCTCAATATCGTCGACAGTCTTCCTGATAACGATATTGCGTTTGATCCACTTCTGTTCCGTCAGGGATCGTCGGAGCCGTTGCGTCGATTCAGCTTCTCCTCCCCCACCCCTTATCAGCTCCGTATCGGCGATTTGGAAATCCAGCAATACGCCACACAACTCTCCAAGCGGCTCAGCGAAATCGCTGGTGAGAACGGCCGCCGCGTGGTTCACCGTCCGAACGTCGAACCCTGCCCCTTCGAGATCGGACAGGCTCAAGGCAATGCCGTCGCGGAATGGTTGCTATAGGTGGGCCAGTCGGGCTCGTAGCCGGCATCCGCCTGATTCCCCCACACCGTCCAATTCTCGCGTGCACCCCGACCGAATAGTTCGAGGTACGGCCCCCAACTGCAACGTTCGATCAAATCGTACTGCTCGTCGGGCTTCCGTGAGTGTTCACGCTTACGACTCGCAATGAGGTTTACCTGACTGCGCCCAGGCGGAAGCGTGCGCACATCCTTTCCGCGCACGCCAAATAAAACAATTTCTGTAACATTACGGAAATAGAAGCCAACACCACGACCGTCTGACCCGCCATCTTTTCTAACTTTATGCCAAATCAGATTGGTTTTGTACTTGAAACCCCAAGAATTGAGCACATGCAGTCCTTCAGGGAGCAGTGCATTCGGAACCCATAGATAGCAGTGCGCCCGCTCAGCAACGAAGTCGGCCACTGGAAGCGCCGCGATTTCCTCAAGGGAAAGAGTGCCATAGCGAGATAATCGCCGATGCTCAGGCGCCACTTTCCCTGTCCGGTTGGCAAAGCGCCAAGGTGGATCAGCCAGGACCGTACCGAACCTCTCGCTGCCCAGGCATTTGCTTAGATCACTCGCTGGCGACTCCACCATTAGGTCAATATGTCCCTACACATAAGCCACTTCCCGACCTTGCAGCGCGCACCATCTCGACTCGACAGAAGAGAATATAACAGGAACATCCGCAAAATGCAAGGTCGTTGCTGACAGGCTGCGTTTCTCGCTTCTGCGTTGCGCTCCCGTGGGCTGATTGGGGCCATCCCCAAAGACAGGAACGTTGTCAGAAGCCGACCGAGCCGACCGCGCCACGCCTATCGCCCTGCGTCCGGTTCCCGGCCGGCGCTGAAGAACCCGTTGAAGATCTGCTCGGGCGTCGTTGCGGTCGCGTCGCGATGGCCGCGCAGCACGCCGCCCACCTCCTCACCGGCGGGGCCGTAGAACTCGCCCAGCATGGTTCCCGTGAACCCACCAACACTGTGTTCGGCAGGCGTACCGCCGCCATCGTGGCCTTCCCAATCGGCGGCAAAGCGCCCATCCATGATGCTGCCCGTAATTTCGATCACGTTCGTATCGGAGAGAGGCTGCCTGCCCAAGTGGGTCGCGTCTCGGTCGAACCGAGTAAAGTCGGTGACTTGTCCGCCAATGTCGCCGCTGTCCAAGTCCGCACTAAGGGATAATCTTCCTTCCAATAGCTCACTACCGGTACGGCGGTTGGGGTCTCCCGTATCCCAAACGTTACCCAGGATGTTGCCTTCATAGCTGGCGCTGCCGAGGGCCGACAGAGGCTCAGACGGAGTCCTCACACCGTAGGTGCCGAAAAACTCGTAAACTATTCCATCATAAGGCGACACACCGGGTCGCTGCTCGAACGTGTACCACCGGGCGGTGGCTACGTAATCCCTCGGAGCGGGAGCATCGGCGGTGCCAAGATCGGTGTAGAGCTGCACGGCATACCGATGGCCGTCATGGGTCGTCTCGCCGAAAACGCTGTCGAATGCCGTGATCTCACTCGTGTCGAAATCAATACTCGCTCTCTCGCCCTCCAAGACATAACTGACCACGATCTTTCCCGTGCTGGTTCTCACGATGGACTCGATATAGGCGCTGTCGTCCTCCGGCGACGACACACCTCTCGCATCCGCCGCGTAGTTTCGTCTGACATGAACGGAGAGCGGCGAGAACGCCAGGCCCTCCAGATTTGCCAGCGTGTCCTGACCGCCTTCCGCATACCAGGAGCCCAACGGGCTGGCGACGAAGCCGCCAACGACGATGGAATCGCCCTCGGGCGCCGGATCGCTGCAGGCCGAGAGAACGCCCCCCAGCAGAGCGGCGGTCGTAATGATCGTCATCACTCGTCTGGCTGAAGCGGCCATGGCGCTCTCCCTGTCTGAGCTACCCGGACGTTATGAAAACTGTGAAGAAATTGTTATGGAAGCATCAGAAAAATGAACAGACTGTTACTTTCTTCAATCTCCATATGAGCCCACCCGCGTCGCGCACGCCACCCGGCACCGATAACAAACAAGCGACCCCGAGCGTATCGTAAGGCCACGTTCCTATACCGATTCGGCGGACCGCGCCATTGCTGCTAACATGCGGCCCGCGCTGGCGGAATCGCGTGCCGACCGGCGTGACGCACGAGCCGGAGCGGAGACTGCGGGTGGCGTTGAGCACGTTGAAGGAGATGGCGGGGACGCGGCGGGCCAAGTTCGGCACGCTCGTCATCGAGCTGGCCTCGCCCGGCATTGGCTACATCCTCAAGGCCGCTGGCGCCCAGTTCGTCTTCCTCGACATGGAGCATTCCGGCTTCGGCTTCGACACGGTGAAGCAGGTCCTGCGCTACATGGAGGCTGCGGAGCTGCCGACCATCGTGCGCCCGCCGTCCCGCCACTATCACCACATCGCCCGTGCCCTCGACATGGGCGCCGAAGCGATTCTGCTGCCGATGGTGGGCTCGGGTGAGGAGGCCGCGCGCATCGTGGCGCACGCGAAGTATCCGCCGCACGGGCATCGCGGGGTGGCGCTCGGCGTCGCCCATGACCGCTACGCGCCCGGCGCGCCGGTGACCAAGCTCCGCGCCGCCAACCGCCGGGTTGCCGTGTTCCTGATCGTCGAAACCCGGCAGGGCGTTGAAAACGTGGAAGCAATCGCCGCCACAGACGGAGTCGACGGCATCTGGATCGGACATTCCGACCTCAGCACCTCCCTCGGCGTTCCCGGCCAGCTCGACCACCCCGATGTCATCGCGGCGGAGGAGCGGGTCGCGCGCGCCTGCGTCAAGAACAGGAAGTCCTTCGGCTGCCTTGTCATGAACGTCGAGAGCGGCGTCACCGCCTACCACAAGGGCTACGACATGATCTGCTACTCCGGCGACGTCTGGCTGATGCGGGAGACGCTGCGCCACGGCATCGACGATCTGAAGGCCGCGCTCGCCGGCCGGCGGAAGGGATAGGCGGATGCCGAGTCCCGCGCTGCGCGCCATGATGGGCATCAAGCGGCCCAAATTCGGCACGTTCGTGATCGAGTTCGACAGCCCCGGCATGGGGCAGATCCTCAAGGCCGCCGGCTGCGAGTATGCGCTCCTCGACCTGGAACACTCCGGTTTCGGCTACGACCAGCTCAAGCGAATGCTGCGCTACTATCAGGCGGCCGACCTGCCGGTGATCGTCTCCACCGTTGGCGGCGACTACGACATGGTCGCGCGTGCGCTCGACATGGGGGCGGACGGCATCCAGCCCGCCAAGGTCGGCAGTGCCGCCGAAGCCAGCGCCATCGTCGATCACGTGCGTTACGCGCCGAAGGGCGCGCGGGGGGTGGCAGTCGGCATCGCCCACGACCGCTACCATCAGCGCCCGGCGGCGCCCGCGCTCCGCGCCGCCAACCGGGACGTGGTCTTTTTCCCAAAGGTAGAAACGCCTGAAGCAATTGACGACATCGAGGCGATTGCCGCGCTCAAGGGAGTCGACGGCATCTGGATCGGCCATTTCGACCTGTCGGTCGCCATGGGCATCCCGGCGAAGTTCGACCACCCGAGATTCCAGGCGGCGATGCAGCAGGTCGCTGCGGCCTGCGCGCGACACGGCAAGTCGCTCGGCCGCATCTACGACGATACCGAGACCGGCCTGGCGCTGCATGATCTGGGCTTCGATTTCCTATGCTATTCTGGTGACAGCTGGCTCGTGCAGCGCGGTGTCGCGGAGGGCATTGCCGCGCTGCGCAAGGCCTGCCGCGGACCGCGTACAGGCGTCGCTGGCCAGCGTTAGTTTGGAGGAGAGCGCGGCGCCGCCGCGCTGAACAAGGGGAGGCCATCAATGGCAACCATGTCCATACGGTCCGCAATTGGCGGGATCGCCGCGCTCGCACTACTCGGCGTGGGGTCAAGCGCCGCCTGGGCGGAAAGCGCTGCCGAGATCGCAGTGCGCGAGGCCCAGAAATACTCCGGCACCACCATCAACGTCTTCTGGGAAGCCGGGTTGCAGGCGCTGGGCCCGCAGAACTTCTCCGGCCCGAAGTGGGAGGAGCTCACCGGGATCAAGGTGAACATCATCGAAGCACAGCATGACGAGATGTTCCCCAAGATGATGCAGGAGCACCGGGGCGGCACCGGCGCCTATGACGTCCTGAACGTCGTTCCCGCCTGGATGGGTGACATGGTGCGTGCCGGCGCGGTCGAGCCGCTCGACGAGTACGTCGACAAGTACGGCTATCGGGCGGAGCTCGACGATATCGGCGACGTCTACCGCGAGAACCAGATGCGGATCGGCGACACTATCTACGGCTTCCCGGATGATGGCGACGTGTTCATCCTCTATTACCGCAAGGATGTCTTCGAGGAGATGGGCCTCTCCGTGCCGACCACGTGGGACGAGTTCTACGAGGTCAGCAAGGCGATCACCGACGCCAAGGCGCCGGACATGTACGGTTCCGCCTTCATGCGCGCGCGCGGCCTCCTGCAGTACTTCTATCAGGAGCGGGCGCGGGTCGAGGGCTGCAGGTTCTTCGACGCCGAGACCATGAAGGCGACGATCAACGGCCCCGGCTGCGTCAAGGCGCTCGCCGGCATGGTTAAGGACAACACGACCATGCCGCCAGGCATCGAGGTGTGGGGCTTCGTCGAGACGCTGGCCGCCTTCAACGCCGGCCAGTCCGCCATGCTCCAGTCGTGGCCGCCGGTCGGCCGCTGGTCGGCGGGCTACGGCACCGACGACATCGCCATGCAGTGGGTGCCGCCGTCGGTGGTCGCAGGCAAGGTCGGCTATGCACTGCCCCCAGGCGGCCATCCGCAGCTCGCTGCCGGCTTCGCCATGGCGGTCTCGTCCAGCAGCAAGAACAAGGATGCGGCCTACCTCTACATCCAGTGGATCAACAGCATCGACATCAGCCACCAGCGGGTACAGCTGCCCTACGCGCTGCGTGATCCCTTCCGCAAGTCGCACTTCTCGTCTCCGGAGTACCAATCGCGCTGGCCGGACGCGAAGTACTATCTCGAAGCGGCTGAGAAGGGCGCGGTCTCGGGCCTGCTCGATCTGTCGATCATCAACACCTTCGCGTATATCGACGCGCTCGCGGCCGGGCTGCAGTCGGTGATGTCCGGTGGCGATCCGCAAGAGGAGCTCGACGGCGTCGCTGCCAAGTGGGACGCGCTCACCGAGAAGGTGGGCGTCGATGCGCAGCGCGAGGCCTACATGGAGTGGGCCTCCAAGCCTGCGGCTTATCCGGGCGACTGATCCGGGTTTTCTTGGGGAGGGGCATCGTCCCCTCCCCTTTCTCTTTGAACTGGCGCCGTCGCGCCGAACCAGGGGAGGTAAGCAATGGCAATCGGAACGATGCGGTCGATGATTGGCGGGCTCGCCGCGCTCGCTCTCCTTGGAGCGGGAACAGGCGCCGCCTGGGCCGAAAGCGCTGCCGAGATCGCGGTGCGCGAGGCCAAGCAATACGCCGGTACCGAGATCAACGTGATCTGGGAGGCCGGGCTCCAGTCGCTCGGCCCGCAGAACTTCTCTGGCCCGAAGTGGGAGGAGCTCACCGGCATCAAGGTCAACGTGATCGAATCCCAGGTGAACGAGATGTTCCCGAAGATGCTGCAAGAGCATCGCGCGGGAACCGGCGCCTATGACGTGCTGAGCGTGGTGCCCGCCTGGATGGGCGACATGGTGCGCGCCGGCGCGGTCGAGCCCCTCGACGAATACGTCGACAAGTACGGCTATCGCGAGGAACTCGAGGACATCGGCGACGTCTACCGCGAGAACCAGATGCGGATCGGCGACACCATCTACGGCTTCCCGGATGATGGCGACGTGCTGATTCTTTACTACCGCAAGGACATCTTCGAGGAGATGGGCCTCTCGGTACCGACCACATGGGATGAGTTCTACGAGGTCAGCAAGGCGATCACCGACGCGAAGGCGCCGGAGGTCTACGGCGCGGGCTTCATGCGGGTGCGCGGTCTGCTCCACTACTTCTATCAGGAGCGCGCACGCAACGAGGGCTGCAAGTTCTTCGATGCCGAGACCATGAAGGCGACGATCAACGGCCCCGGCTGCGTCAAGGCGCTCGCCGGCATGGTCAAGGACAACACCACCATGCCGCCCGGTGTGGAGCAGTGGGGCGCGATCGAGTCGCTCGCCGCCTTCAACGCCGGCCAGATCGCCATGACCCAGTGGTGGCCGCCGGTCGGCCGCTGGTCGGCGGGCTACGGCACCGACGACATCGCGATGCAGTGGGTGCCGCCGTCGGTGGTCGCGGGCAATGTGGGCTATGCGCTGCCGCCGGGCGGCCATCCGCAGCTTGCCGCCGGGTTCTCGATGGCGGTCTCGTCCGACAGCAAGAACAAGGACGCGGCCTACCTCTACATCCAGTGGATCAACAGCATCGACATCAGCGGCCAGCGGGTGCAGCTGCCCTATACGCTGCGCGATCCCTTCCGCAAGTCGCACTTCTCGTCGCCGGAGTACCAGTCGCTCTGGCCGGATGCGAAGGAGTACCTCGACGCGCTGCAGGCAGGCGCGGTCTCGGGCCTGCTCGATCTCTCGATCATCAACACCTTCGCCTACGAGGATGCGCTGGCGATCGGGCTTCAGGCGGTGATGGGCGGTGCCGACCCGCAGGAGGAGCTCGACGGCGTGGCCGCAGCCTGGGACGCGCTCACCGAGAAGGTGGGCGTCGACAATCAGCGCGAGGCCTACATGCAGTGGTCCTCGAAGCCGGCGGCTTATCCGTTCGACTGATCCGGTACTTTGAGGGGGCGCGGCCAGCGCCCCCTCCCCTTCTTTCCCCCTCTTGCCGGCGTCTCGGCAGACGACCGTATTGACGCGCGTGCCGCGCGCGTGGAACGTCGGGGCGCTGTCTTCCGCCGAGTCGCAATCGCTCGGCCCGCTGCACGAGGGGAATCGGAATGAGAGCAATTCTGTCAGCCGTGGCCGGGAGCGCCTTCGTGGCCCTGGCAGCGTTGTCCGCCCCAAGCCAGGCCGAACAGGCCGGTCTCTACTTCGGCATCGATGTTGGGCTGTTCGACTTCGATCTGCCCGGCAAGCTGTCGGAGTTCGAAGGGTGTAACAACGGCAGCTGCGACGACATCGCGTCTCCGAGCTACAACGACACCAATTTTCGCGTCAGTGGCGTCGTGGGCATGGGGCTCACCGAGATGCTTCGGGCCGAGGCCGAGGTGTTTTTCGACATCGACACGGCCTCGGGGAGCGAGCAGCAGGAGCAGGCGATCAGCGCCTCGATCTCCGGCGACGTCCGCACCTATGGGGTGATGCTGAACGCCTGGGTGGACCTCGGAGCCGGCACGACATGGGGCATCTATGGCGGTGGCGGCGCCGGCATGCTGTTCGCCGACACCAGCCACCGAATTGTCGATAGAGCGCAAAACGCTCTCCAAGGCAGTGGCGACGGGACGGACACGGAGTTCGCCTATCAGCTGGGCGTGGGCGTTCACTTCCAGGGCTGGCATGTCGGCTACCGCTACCTCAAGACCGGCGACCTCAACGACTACGGCGATATGACCCAGCACGTCTTGCTGCTGGGCCTGCGCATGTGGTGAGGCGCCCCGCCCCAAATTGACTCAACAGTCATCGACGCGCCTGAGCGCCGCGGCTATTCTCCCGCCCGCTCGGATTGGGGTAAACGCGCCCATGCGCATCGTTCGACATTGGCAAAGCACGCCCGCGGAGGCGCGGGGCGCGGTGGTCGCCATCGGCAATTTCGATGGCGTCCATCTGGGCCATCGCGCGGTCATCGAGGAAGGCCGGCGCATCGCGCGTGCCCTCGGCGCACCGCTCGCCGTGCTCACCTTCGAGCCCCACCCGCGTCAGGTGCTCGCCGCCCCGGAAGAACCCTTCAGGCTCACGCCGTTCCGGGTCAAGGCCCGCCGACTCGACGCCCTCGGTATCGAGTTTCTCTACGTCGCACGCTTCAACCGCGCCTTCGCGGCGCGCGAGCCCGCGTCGTTCGTCGCGGACGTGGTGGCGGCGGGCATCGGCGCGCGCCACGTCGTGGTCGGCCACGACTTCGCCTTCGGCCGCGGGCGCGCCGGCACAGTGGAACTGCTCACCGAGGTGGGCGGGTCGCTCAGGGTCGGCGTGACCAGCATCGAGGCCGCCGGCACGGGCACCACGATCCATTCGGCGAGCCGAGCCCGGCGCCTGCTGGCTGACGGCGAGGTCGCCGCGCTGCCCGAGGTGCTCGGACGCTATTGGGAGATTGACGGCCACGTCATCGCAGGCGACCGCCGCGGCCGCACCATCGGCTTCCCCACCGCCAACCTGCGCTGCGCCAGCATCCTGCACCCGGCGCGCGGGGTCTACGCGCTCTGGGCCCAGCCCGACGGCGACGAACACTGGTACCCGGCGGTGGCCAATCTCGGCCGCCGGCCGACCTTCGACAAGACGGAGGACTTGCTCGAGGTGCACATCTTCGATTATGCCGCCGATCTTTACGGCAAGCGGCTGCGTGCCGCGTTCGCCGACCGTGTGCGGCCCGAGCGCCGCTTCGACGGCATCGAGGCGCTCAAGGCGCAGATTGCCGACGACTGCGACACCGCCCGCGCCATTCTCGCCCGCTTGCCCGCGCCGGACGCCGACGAGTCCGCCGCCCTGCCCCGCCGCCAGGCCAGCTCATGACCGCCGACTACCGCGATACCGTCCTCATGCCGCGCACCGCCTTCCCCATGAAGGCGCGGCTGCCCGAACGCGAGCCGGCGATGGCCGCGCGCTGGGAGGAGATCGGTCTCTACCGGCTTCTCAGGGAGGATTCGGCCAGGCGCCCCAAGTTCGTGCTGCACGATGGCCCGCCCTACGCCAACGGCCACCTCCACCTCGGCACCGCGCTCAACAAGATCCTGAAGGATGTCGTCGTCCGCTCCCAGCAGATGCTGGGCAAGGATTCCGTCTACGTACCGGGCTGGGATTGTCATGGCTTGCCCATCGAGTGGCAGGTGGAGCAGGCCTACCGCAAGGAAGGGCGCGACAAGGACTCCGTCCCGGTCAGCGAGTTCCGCGCCGATTGCCGCGCTTTCGCCGAGCACTGGATCGACGTGCAGCGCAGCGAGTTCAAGCGTCTGGGCGTGATCGGCGACTGGGACGATCCCTATACCACCATGAATTACGCGGCCGAGGCGCAGATCGTGCGCGAGCTCGGGCGCTTCCTGGTCGACGGCAGCCTCTACCTGGGCGCCCGACCGGTCATGTGGTCGCCGGTTGAGAAGACGGCGCTGGCCGAGGCCGAGATCGAGTACCACGATCACAAATCGGTGGTGATCACCGTCGCCTTCCCGGTGATCGAGAGCCCGCTGGAGGCCCTCGACGGCGCCGCCATCGTTATCTGGACGACGACGCCCTGGACCATCCCGGGCAACCGCTGCATCGCCTACGGCGAGGCGGTGCGCTACGTGGTGTTGGAAGTGACCGAGGTCGCGGACGGCGCGGCAGTGACACCCGGCGCCCGCATCGCCGCCGCCGAGGCGCTGGCGCCCACCCTTTGCTCGGAAAGCGGCATCACCGGCCACCGGGTGATCGCCTCCGATCTCCCCGGCACCGCCTTCGCCGGCACCGTCTGCGCCCACCCCCTGCGCGGCAGGGGCTACGACTTCCCGGTGCCGCTGATCCCGGCCGATCACGTCACCACCGAGCAGGGCACCGGCTTCGTCCACATCGCGCCGGGCCACGGCGCCGAGGATTTCGAGGCGGTCGCGCTCCATAACGTGGGCTTGGCCGCAGGCGGCGGCGATCGCAAACCGATCGAGACTCCCGCGACGGTGGACGACGACGGCTGCTTCTACGATCACGTGCCGGAGTTCGCCGGCAAGCACGTCTACAAGGTGAACGGCGAGATCGCCGACGCGCTGGCCGATGCCGACCACCTGCTCGCGCGCGGCGAAGTGGTCCACTCCTACCCCCACTCCTGGCGCTCCAAGGCGCCGCTGATCTTCCGCAACACGAGCCAGTGGTTCATCAGCATGGAGACGACCGGCCTCCGCACCACCGCGCTCGACGCCATCGATAACGTGCGCTGGGTGCCGCCGACCGGCCGCGCGCGCATCCGCTCGATGATCGAGACCCGGCCGGACTGGGTGCTCTCGCGCCAGCGCGTCTGGGGCGTGCCGATCACGGTCTTCGTCTCACGCGAGGACGGCGCGCCGCTGCGCGATGCGCAGGTGGTCGAGCGCATCGCCACCGTGGTCGAGCAGGAAGGCGCCGACGCCTGGTTCACCAGTGACAAGGCGCGCTTCCTCTCGCCGGGGTACGACCCGGAGGCCTACGACAAGGTCACCGACATCCTCGACGTCTGGTTCGAGAGCGGCACCACCCACAGCTTCGTCCTGGAGCAGCGGCCGGAGCTGATGTGGCCGGCATCGCTCTACCTCGAAGGCTCGGACCAGCACCGGGGCTGGTTCCACAGCTCGCTGCTCGAATCCTGCGGCACCCGCGGCCGCGCGCCCTACGACGCCGTGCTCACTCACGGCTTCGTGGTCGACGGCGATGGGCGCAAGATGTCGAAGTCGCTCGGCAACGTCATCGCACCGCAGCAGGTGAACGAACGCTACGGCGCCGACATACTGCGGCTCTGGGTGGTGAGCACGGACTACGCCGAAGATCTCAGGATCAGCGACGAGATCCTGCGGCATCAGGTCGATTCCTACCGGCGGCTGCGCAACACGCTGCGCTACCTGTTGGGCAACCTCGCCGATTTCCACGCCGCAGAGCGCCTGCCGGCATCCGAGCTGCCCGCGCTGGAGCGCTGGGTACTGCACCGGCTCCACGGCCTCGACCGCGACGTTCGACGCTGGTGCGAGGACTTCGCCTTCCACGAGATGTTCGTGGCGCTGCATCACTTCTGCGCGGTCGATCTCTCGGCCTTCTACTTCGACGTCCGCAAGGATTCGCTCTATTGCGATCCGGCGCATTCGACCCGCCGGCGCGCCGTGCGCACCGTGCTCGATCGGCTGTTCGACTGCCTGACCGCCTGGCTCGCGCCCTTCATCTGCTTCACCGCCGAGGAGGCCTGGCTCGCCCGCTACCCGGACGACACGAGCGTGCACCTGCGCGTCTTCCCCACGCTGCCGGCCGACTGGCAGGACGACGCGCTGGCCGAGCGCATCGAGCGCATGCGCACGGTGCGCCGCGTCGTCACCAAGGCGCTGGAAGAGGCTCGCGCCGCCAAGATCATCGGCTCCTCGCTGGAGGCGGCGCCCGCGGTGTTCGTGCACGAACGCTACCGCGACGCGCTCGCCTTCGAGGACGACGACTGCGCGACGCTCTTTATCACCTCCGAGGCGACCATCGCGCCGTGGAGCGAGGCGCCCGATGGGAACGGTCTCGTCACGCTGCCCGAGGTGCCCGAAGTCGGCGTGCTGTTCGCGCCGGCGGCGCACAAAAAATGCGCGCGCTGCTGGCGGCTCCTGCCCGATGTCGGTCGCGACGAGCGCTATCCGGACATTTGCGGGCGCTGCATCGGCGCCGTCGAGGCTGCCCGCCCGGCAGCCGCCTAGCCGGCTGCGCGGCGCCGGGCTCGGGAACGGCGGCCGTGCTCCGCCTCGGACTGGCAGTCGCGGCCGCCGCCATTGCCGCCGATCAGCTCACCAAGTGGGCCGCGCGCGATGCGCTGTGGGATCCGCCCCGGCGCATCGAGGTGACCTCGTTCTTCAATCTCGTTCCTGCCGAGAACAAGGGCATCAGCTTCGGCCTGTTCCAGAGCGAGGGCGCCGGCATGCTGCTGATCGTGGGCCTCGCACTTGCGATATCTGTCGGGCTCGGTGTCTGGCTGCACCGCAGCCGCTCCCGCTGGCAGGCGTGCGCGCTCGGTCTCGTCATCGGGGGCGCGATCGGCAACGTGGTCGATCGCCTCCGCCTCGGCTGGGTCATCGACTTCCTCGACTTTCACGGCGGCGGCTATCACTGGCCGGCCTTCAACCTTGCGGATTCCGCGATCAGCGTGGGCGTCGTCATGCTGATCGTCCACGGCTTCTTGATGAAGCCGCGGAAAGCGCCTAGAAGTGAGTCATGAGGCATGGGGCACACCAAACGATCCGGCGTTGGGGCGTTGGCCGCGGCGTTGCGGCGGGCCTCGGCGCTCTGGCGCTGGTGGCGTCGCTTTCAGCCTGCGACAACATCGGCAGCGCCTTCGGCCTGGGCAAGAACGCGCCGGACGAGTTCGCGGTCGTGCGCAGCGCGCCGCTCACGCTGCCGCCCGACCTCACCTTGCGCCCGCCCCGGCCCGGCGCGCCCAACGCCAACGAGGCCTCGGTGCGCGAGCAGGCCGAGAGTGTCCTGTTGCAAGAGTCCGGCACCGGTTCTGCCGAGAGCGCGACCGCGACGAGCGGCGAGACCGCCTTCATCGAGCGAGCGGGCGCGGCCGACGTGGACCCGAACATCCGGCGGATCGTCGACCGCGAGTTCTCGGGCTACGCCTCCGAGGACGAAAGCTTCGTCGAATCCCTCATGTTCTGGCGGGAAGAGCAGCCACCGGGCGAGGTGGTCGACGCGGAGGCCGAGGCCGAGCGGCTGCGCGAGAACATCGAAGCGGGCGAGCCCGTGACGGCGGGTGAGACGCCGACGATCAAGCGGCGCGAGAAGGCGCTTCTCGAAGACCTCTTCTAAATGACCCGGCAGGGCTGCGAGGGAGCGCCGTCCACCGTCGCGCCGGCCGTGCATCAGGACATCACGACTTGCCTCGCCGAGGCCGTTGGGCCCGGTGGGATCGCGCGAGACGCGCTCGAGGGACTGTTGCCCGAGGCGGGGCGTGTGCTTGCCGACTTGCGGCGGGCCCGCGCGGCCGGGACGCAGTCCTTCCTCACATACGCCGATGAACGTGACGACCTCGCCGCGCTGGTAACGTTGGCCGGCGAGTGGCGCAGGCGCTTTCGCCGCCTCGTCGTACTCGGCACCGGCGGCGCCAACCTGGGCGGTCAGGCACTCGCCGCCACCGGGCCGGAGAGCGAGCGGCTGCTGTTTCTGGATAACGGCGACGGCGACCGCCTCGACCGCGTGCTGAGCGGGCCGGATCTCGACAGCACCGGGTTCCTGGTCATCTCGAAATCGGGCGCCACCGCCGAGACTCTCGCGCAGGCGCTGCTCGTGCTGGGCGGCACGGAGCCCGCCAACGTGGCTGCGATCATCACCCAGCCCGGCGAGAGTCCCCTGCGCCGCCTCGCTTCGCGGTTCGGGCTCACGGTCCTCGATCACGACCCGGCGCTCGGCGGCCGGTTCTCGGCACTCTCCCTGGTCGGACTTCTGCCCGCGATGTTCGCCGGGGCGGACGGCACGGCCGCCCGCGACGGCGCCCAGGCGGTGCTCGCGGCGGCGCTGGGGGTGCCTGCACCCCAAGACTCGGCGCCGGCGATGGGCGCCGCGCTCGCGGTCGCCGCCATGCAAGCCTGGCCGGCGGCCAACATGGTGCTGATGCCCTATGGCCCAAACCTCTATCACTTTGGACTGTGGTATCGGCAGCTCTGGGCCGAATCCCTCGGCAAGGACGGGCTGGGCTCCACCCCGATCTTGGCCCCCGGCCCGGTGGACCAGCACAGCCAGCTGCAACTCTTCCTGGACGGCCCCGGCGGCAACCTCTTCACCATCCTCGAAGCGCCGGAGACCGCGCCCCGCAGGGTGGACGCCGCCTTGGCCGACGCGATCGGGGCCGGCTACCTGGGCGGACATCGCCTGGGCGATTTGATCGCGGCCCAGGCGCGGGCCACGGCCACGATGTTGACCGGCGCCGGCCGGCCAGTGCGCCGCCTCAGCGTCCCGGCGGCCGACGCACGCGCCGTCGGTGCCCTGATGATGCACTTCATGCTAGAGACGGTGGTGGCCGCGCACCTGCTCGGCGTCGATCCCTTCGACCAGCCGGCGGTGGAACGGGGCAAGGAACTGGCGCGCCGCGACCTGGAGTCCGAGCCATGACGATCCGTCTCCTGCCCGAAGGCGTGATCAACCGCATCGCGGCCGGCGAGGTGATCGAGCGGCCGGCCTCGGTGGTGAAGGAGCTGGTCGAGAACGCCATCGACGCGGGCGCACGCTCCATCGAGATCACGCTGGAGGAGAGCGGCCGTCGCTTGATCCGGGTCGCCGACGACGGCCGCGGCATGGCCCGCGATGAGCTGCCGCTGGCGCTCGCCCGCCACGCCACCTCCAAGCTCGCCGAGGACGGCGATCTCTGGTCCATCGCCACGCTCGGCTTCCGCGGCGAGGCGCTGCCCTCCATCGCCGCGGTGAGCCGGCTCACGCTCGCGAGCCGCGCAGCCGGGTCGGACAACGCCTGGTCCATCGAAGCCGCCGGCAGCGAGCCGGGCGCCCCCACGCCCGCCGCCCGCCCGCAGGGGACCACCGTCACGGTGGCAGACCTCTTCTATGCGACGCCGGCACGACTCAAGTTCCTCAAGGCGCCGCGCACCGAATCGGGCCACGTCGCTGATGTCGTCAACCGCCTCGCCATGTGCCATCCCGCCATCGGCTTCACCCTCAACGACGGCAGCCGCACGCTGCTCCGCGACGGGCCCCACGAAGATGCGCCGGCCGGGCGCCTCGCGCGCCTCGCGCTGGTCATGGGCCGCGAGTTCGCCCAGAACGCGCTCCCCATCGATGCAGAGCGCGAAGGCGTGCGGCTCACCGGCTACGCGGCGCTGCCCACCCTCAACCGCGCCAGTGCGCAGCATCAGTATCTCTTCGTCAACGGCCGGCCGGTGCGCGATCGCCTGCTGCACGGCGCCGTGCGCGCGGCCTACGCCGACCTGCTGCATCGTGGGCGTCACCCCATGGCGGCGCTCTTCGTCGATCTCCCGCCCGACATGGTCGACGTCAACGTCCACCCGACCAAGGCCGAGGTTCGCTTCCGCGACGCGGCGCCGGTGCGCGGCCTCATCGTTGGTGCGCTCAAGCGGGCGCTCGCCGCCGCCGGCCATCACGCCGCAACCACGGTCGCCGACGACACCCTCGCCGCCATGAGGCCACAGGGTAGCGGCGCCGCTCGCGGGGGCCCTGCGGCGAATCGCGGGTATGGCGCGCCGCCGCCCTCACACGCACCGTTGCTCGCCGAGGCCCAGACCCGTTACCAGGCGCCGCTGGACGCGCCCTCTGCCCGGATCGAGAGCCCGCCGCCGGCCGACGAGGCCATCCCGCCAGCGGTCGAGGCTGGGGACGGCCCACCCGTCGCCTATCCCCTGGGCGTCGCCCGCGGGCAGGTGCACGGCACCTACGTCGTGGCCCAGACCGATGACGGCATCGTGATCGTCGACCAGCACGCGGCCCACGAGCGCATCGTCTACGAGCGCATGAAGGCCGCCCTCGCTGACACTGGCATCCAGCGCCAGATCCTGCTGATCCCGGAGGTGATCGAGCTCGACGAGACGGCGGTCGGCAGGCTGGAAGCGCGAGCGAGCGAGTTCGCCGATCTCGGCCTGGTGCTGGAGCGCTTCGGGCCGGGCGCCGTGGTGGTGCGCGAGGTGCCGGCGCTCATCGGCAACGGCAATACGCAAGGCCTAGTGCGCGACCTCGCCGACGAGCTCGCGGACTGGGACGACGCGACGACGCTGCGCCAGCGGCTCGGCGACGTGTGCAGCACCCTCGCCTGCCACGGCAGCGTCCGCGCCGGCCGCCGGCTCAATGCCGACGAGATGAACGCGCTCCTGCGCCAGATGGAGGCGACACCTCACGCGGGCCAGTGCAACCACGGCCGGCCCACCTACGTGGAGCTCAAGCTCGCCGATATCGAGCGCCTCTTCGGCCGCCGTTAGAGGGGCGTTTAACAACGCAGATTTTAACGACCTGAGCGCCGTGTACGACTGTACGAACGGGATTAAGGGAGCACCCCATGGAACGGGAAGCGCGCTATCCGGATTACATCGGCATCTCGGACGTGAGCACGAAATCCTTCGAGCACATGCGCGTGGAGGGCTACTTCGACGGCCAGCCTTCCATCATGTTCGACGAGCCCGAGGGCTTCGACATCGGCGATCCACCCGATCTTCAGGGAAAATCACGCGGCTGGACCCCCGTCCACGCTCAGCTCTGTGCTCTCGCCTCCTGCACCTCGATCACCATCACCGTGGTGGCCCGCGATCAGGGCTTCAAGTATCAGGACCTGAGGACGGATATCCGTTCTCTCATCGATATCCGCGGCTTCTTCTTCGATCTTCATCTGCAGCCCAAGTACGAGCAGATCAATTTCGACCTCCATGTGAAGACCCGCGAGAAGACGGAGCGGTTCAAGGAGCTCGCCAGGGAGACCGATCGCCGCTGCCCTCAGATCGGCCTGTTCAGGATGGCAGGCGTGCCGATGGTGATGAGCTGGTACCGGGAGGGGTCAAAGAGGCCCTTATTCGTCGACAGATTTCATATCGGGCGAGGCAGAACGCCCGAAGAAAAACTGATCGCCAAGCAGAAGAAATCCGACGCCAAATAAGCGGCCCATCGGGTTATTCTTGCCGCAGCCCGGCCTTCAATCTCCGAAGTAGGCCGCCGCGATGTCGGCGGATTCGCGCAGCTCTTCCGGTGTCCGCTTCTCGCCCATGTGGCCGGTCTCCAGCAGGTAGACTTCCTGCGCGAGGCTCATGGCGAAGTTCGCGTTCTGCTCGGTGATGATTATTGTGAGGCCTAGCCGCTCGTTGCAGTCCCTGAGAACGGCGGCGATGTCGAGGCACACCTTGGGGGCGAGGCCAAGCGTCGGCTCGTCGACCATCAGGAGCTTCGGGCTCGACATCAGCGCGCGGCCGAGCGAGGCCATCTGGCGCTCGCCGCCCGACTGTGTTGCGGTTTCCTGTTTCTGGCGTTCCTCCAGGCGCGGGAAGAGGTCGAAGACGGTCTTGAGATTCTCCTCGATCGCGTCGCGCTTGCGGTAGGCGCCGACCAGCAGGTTCTCCTTCACGCCCATGAAGGGGAAGAGGTTGCCGCGCTCCGGCGCGTAGCCGATGCCGAGGCGGACGATCCGCGCCGGCGCCATGCGGCTGATGTCGCGTCCCTCGAACTCGATCCGGCCGCGTCGCCGGGTGAGCCCGATGATCGAATCGAGCAGCGTCGACTTGCCGGCGCCGTTGGGGCCGACGACGGCGACGATCTGCCCGGCTTCCACCTCAAGCGAGACGCCGTGCAGCGCCTGCGCGCGGCCGTAGAAGACGTCGAGCTCGCCGATGCTCAGCAGCGCCACGGTCGTCTCCCCTCCCCGCCCCTATTGCCCCAGGTAGGCGTCGCGCACCGCCTCGTCGCGCACCACGTCGTCGAAGGTGCCCTCCGCGATGATCTCGCCGAAGGACATCACGATGACCCGGTCCACCAGCGGCGCGAGTGCGCGCAGGTCGTGGCTCACGATGATGTAGGTGAGCCCGTCCTTTCGTTTCTTCTCGACCAGAAGCTCGGAAATCTGGCCGATCTCGCGCAGCGTCAGGCCGGCGAAGACCTCGTCCAGCAGCAGCAGCGTGGGCGAGACGGCGACGTTGCGCGCCATCTCCAGCCGGCGCAGGTCGCCCATTGCGAGCTCGCTCGGCAGCATGTCGATCTGCTCGTCCGAGAAGCCGACGCTGCGGCCGATGTCCGCCTCGGCCGCGTGGTCCGCCCCCTCGCTGACCAGCTTCCAGATGTCGTCCGGCGCCATGCCGACGCGGATGTTGGCGCCCACCGACATCTCGCCGAATGGCTGAGGCACCTGATAGGTGCGCGCGATGCCGCGCTTGACCCGCTCGTAAGTGGGCACGCGGGTGATGTTCTCGCCCCTGAACCAGATCTCGCCGCTGGTGGGCCTGAGCTCCGCCATGATCATGTTGAAGACGGTGGTCTTGCCGGCGCCGTTGGGGCCGATCAGGCCGAGCGTCTCACCCTCCGCCACCTGGAAGGAGATTCCCTGCACGGCGCGGATGCCGCCGAAGGTCATGTGGAGGTCGCGCACCTCCAGCAGCGGGCCCGCCGTCGCAGTCATCGGCGCCACTCCTGCACCTTGCGGCCGGCGTCGGCGATGATGCTGTAGATGCCCTCGGGCCGGACCACGTAGAGCACCAGCGCGATCGCGCCGTAGAGCAGGTAGCGTTCCATGCCGGGCATCACCGGCCTGAGATACTCGAGCAGGACGGTCAGGAAGTAGGCGCCCATGATCGGGCCGATGATGGTCTCCGCCCCGCCCAGCAGCGCGGCGACCAGGATGGTGAAGAGGAAGTTGATCTCGAACATGCCGCGCGGCGCGATCGAGCCGATGTAGTGGACGTAGAAGGCGCCGCCGATGCCGGAGACCGCTGCGCTCACCGTGAAGGCGAAGAGCTTGAGCTTGGTGGTGTTGTGGCCGGTGCTGCGGACCGCCTCCTCGTTCATCCTGATGGCGCTCAGCGCGATTCCGAGCCGCGTGCGGATGAGCAGCCAGAGCACCACGCCGGTCACGAACATGATGCCGAAGCTCAGGTAATAGTTGTTGACCGCGCCGGTGACGATGGACTCGAGGCCCGACATGCCCCGCGTGCCGCCGGTGATCTTGGGCGCCACCACCTTGGTGAGCTGGTAGAGGATCTCCATGAAGGCGAGCGTCACCAGTGCGAAATAGGTGCCGCGGATGCGCAGCGCCGGCAGGAAGAAGAGCGTGCCGCCCACCATGGTGGCCACAATCGCCGCCGGAATGCTGTAGTAGATCGGCACGTCGAAGCGGAAGCTCAGGATCGCCGTGGTGTAGCCGGCGATGCCGATCAGGAAGGGGTGGCCGAAGCTGATGTAGCCCGTCCGGCCGGAGAGAAAATCCCAGCTCATGGCGAACATCGCCAGGAAGTGGGCGAAGATCAGGATGCGCAGCGTGCCGGTGCCGACCACAAAAGGCAGCAGGCACATGAGCACGCCGAAGGCGAGCCACCAGCCCAGATAGCGCAGCGTCTCGCGGTCGATCGCCACGGCTCAGAGCTCCGCCCTGCCGAACAGGCCCTTGGGCCGGATCAGCAGCACCAGGATGATGAGCAGCATGGTGGAGACGCCGCGCAGCTCGGCCGCGATCATCGTGGTCGTGATGGTCTCCACGAAGCCGATGATGTGCGCCGCGATCAGGCTGCCCACGATGCTGCCGATGCCGCCGACGATCACCACGGCGACCGAGATGATGAGCGGGAACACCCACATGTGGGAGTCGAGCTGGGTGAAGGTCGCGAAGAAGACCCCGGCGATGGCGCCGAAGGCGCCGGAGAGCGCCCAGGTCACCATGCTGATGAAGCTCGGCTCGATGCCCGAGATCACCGCGCCCTTGCGGTCCATGGAGACCGCGCGGATCGCGCGGCCGAGGTGGGTGTAGCGCACGAAGGCCATCAGGCCGCCGAGCACGACCCAGCTCACGCCCGTGGCGAGCAGGATGTTCATGGTGACCGAGATGCCCTCGAACCGGAGCACGCCCCTGATCACCGGCCACATGGTCTTGGGCGCGGCGCCGAAGATCACCACGATCAGCGCCTGCATGACGACGGCGAGAATCAGCGTCGATATCTCGACCGCGATCGGGTTGTCTTCCAGCCGGCGGACCAGGAGCAGGTAGGTGAGCAGGCCGAAGGTCACGCCCGCCAGTATCGCCAGAATGAAGCTCGCGAAGACCGGCAGCCCCGCCCCCTGGAGGGCCGCGTAGTAGATGTAGCCGCCGAGCATGATGTAGACGCCGTAGGCGAGGTTCAGCACCCGGCCCACGCTGAAGATCATGGTGAAACCGACGGCGATCAGTGCATAAAGGCCGCTGAGTACAAACCCCTGGATCAGGATCTGGAGCGCCATCCGGGTCGGCTCACCCGCCGTCGAATCGACATTCGTGTAGCGGCCGAAGCAGTGCGATCACGCTTTGCTCCGGCCGGCTACAGACAGGCTACAGACAAATTAGACCGGGCGCGACCCGTGAGGCCGCGCCCGGAAACAATAACGTCGCCTACTTCAGCCAGTCCGGCACCTCGAACTCGCCGTTGGCGTATTTCGGCGGATACACCACCTTGGTCGTGCCATCCGAGTACCACTGGATGACCACCATCGACGGCGCCCCTTCGTCATAGGGCGGATTGATGTCGAACTTGATGTTGTGGGTGTACTCCCGCTGGGTCCGGGGCTCGATCTCGCCCGGCTTCCAGAAGGCGTAGCGGAGCCAGATCTCACCGTCCTTCTCGATGACGATGTCGTCGTTCTCCATTTCGCGGACCCAGTCGTCGAGCGGCGCGAAGCCGCCGGCGCGCTCGGCCGCGGCGAAGGCGTTGAGCATCCCGTAGTAGGCGTTGAAGCCGTTGAAGTGCGGGAAGACCGGCCGCGAATCGCCGTACTTGGCGGCGTACCTGTCGAGGAAGTCCTGCGTGCGCGGGTCGATTTCCGAGCCGATCGAGGGCACCGGGCTCAGCGTCGAGATGCCGCCGCCGAGGCCGCCGGTGTCGTCCCAGAACTCCCGGGCGAAGGCCGAGACGTTGATCCCGGTCATCGGCACCGGCACCTCGAGCTTCACGTACTGCGAGGCCGGCACCTGGCTGCGCACCGCCGCGATCGAGTAGATGAAGTCGGGCTCCGCCGCCACTGCCTTGTTGTAGATCGGCCCGAAGTCGACCGTGTTGGTGTCGTAGACGGTGTGACCGATGATCTCGATGCCGGCCTCCGGCGCGAGCACCTGCTCGATCAGCTCGTACACGCCGCCGCCGAACGCGGTGTCCTCCTGCAGCACGTACACGGTCTTCCAGCCCATCTTCTTGGCGAGCACGTCCTTGCCGAAGTCGACATAGAGGATGGCCAGCGCGTAGTCGTTGGACACGTTCATGAAGTACATCTTGTACTTCTCGTACTCCTCGACGACCTTGTCGATGATGCCGACGTAAGAGGTCCAGGTATCGAGGGTCGGCGTCCGGTACTCTGCCATGCGCTCGAGCCAGCCCAGCGACACGTCGTCGATGCAGCCCGAGATGATGAAGTCCACGTTCTCGACTTCGTTGAGATACTCGTAGGCCCGGATGCCCTCCTGCACGTCCTCGCGCGTATCGGCCATGACCAGCTCGATCATGCGCCCGCCGAGCACGCCGCCGGCGGCATTGAGCTCCTCGATGGCGATCTCGGTGCCCCGGATCGTGCTCTTTCCGGTGTCGGTATCGAAGGAACCGATGTAACCGACTTTGATTGGGTCGGCAGCGGGCGCTGCCGTCGTAAGCGACCAGACCGCCACCGCTGCCGCGGCGACTCCGATCAACAGATGACGAATTCTCATGACCACCCTCCCTTTTCTGTCATTGGCCTCGCGCCCATAACACTCTAGAGCGGTTCCCGAGAGAGGAAAACCGCGTCCGTCGCAGGCCACCGATGCGTTTGGTGCATCCCTCAAACGCCGCCCTTCCACCGGCGCACTTTGCAAATCGGCGCGGCGGATGGGACAAGGGCGTCCGATGACGATTCCAATCGTTCCCGGCCTGGCCGCGCTCGCGGCGGATTATGACGGCTATATCCTCGATGTCTGGGGCGTGATGCACCAAGGTGGACCGGCCTACCCCGAGGCGGTCGCCTGCGTTCGTCGGCTGCGCGAGGCCGGCAAGCGGGTGGTGTTCCTCTCCAACGCGCCGCGGCTCGCTCATCAGGTCGAAGCCGTGCTCAACGGCAAGGGGGTCGATGGGATGCTCTACGACGCCGTGGTCGCTTCGGGCGATGCCACGCGGCAGGCGCTCGCCGACCGCTCGCACCCCGCTGCTGACGGGCTCGGTACCCGCTACCACCTGCTCGGACCACCCTGGTCCGACGACGTGATCGACGGTCTGGGCTATGCCCCCGTCGGCGACATCGCTGAGGCGGAATTTCTGCTGGGCATCGGCCTCGACGACGGTTGCAACACGGTGGAAGCCCACGAGCCGGTCCTGCAGGCCGCAGCCGCGCGCGACCTGCCCATGATTTGCGTCAATCCCGACCTTGTCGTGATCCGACTCGGCGTGCAGGAACCTTGCGCCGGTGCGCTTGCCGCCCGCTACGAAGATCTTGGCGGCCGCGTGCGCTACTTCGGCAAGCCCTATCCGGACGTCTACGACCTGACGCTGGACAAGCTCGGGCTCCCGCCCGCCCGCGTGCTTGCGGTCGGCGACGGCCTCGCCACCGATATCGCCGGCGCTGCCGCCGCCGGCCTCGATTCGCTCCTGATTACCGGCGGCCTGCTGGCCGACGCACTCGACCTCGCACCGGGAGAGGCGCCGAGCGCCCGCGCCTTGGAGGAGGCCTGTCGGGCGGCGGGAGTCAGGCCGAGTAAGGCGCTTTCGACGTTCGTTTGGTAATAGCACCCTCAAGATAATGTTATTGGCGCGCGCCCGGCACGCGCCCAATAGTCAATTCTATGAGCACCGCCATGCCAACGGCCGCCGCTATGCCCTCAACACGACCGCAGGTTGCGGTCGTGGCTGTGGCGGGGGCGCTGATCGCGGCCGGCGTCGTCGCGCTCGCGATCACGGTGGACGGCCGCTTGGCGGCGTTGCTGATCGTGGGTGGGCTGGCGGGGCTCGCGCTCCACCACGCGCTCTTCGGCTTCGCCTCATCGACCCGCCGGCTTCTGTTGGAGCGCCGTGGCGCGGGCGTCCGGGCGCAACTCCTGATGATCGCCGCAGCAAGCATCGCGTTCGCACCCCTGCTCGCCGGCGGTAGCGCGTTCGGCCAGGGCCTGGGCGGCGCGCTGGCGCCCGTCGGAGTCTCCGTTGCGCTCGGGGCCTTCCTGTTCGGCATCGGCATGCAGCTCGGCGGCGGCTGCGCCTCCGGCACCCTGAGCGGCGCCGGCACCGGCAGCCTCCGCATGGCGATCACGCTTGGCGCCTTCATCGCAGGCTCGGTGATCGGCACGGCGCACCTGCCCTGGTGGCTCGATCAGCCCCGACTCGCCGCCCTCTCGATCCCGAACACACTCGGCTGGCCGGCGGGCCTCGTCGTTCAACTTGCCGCCATCGGCCTCCTCGTGCTGGGTGCGCTCCATCTGGAGCGGCGGCGCCACGGCGCCCACGAGCCGCTGGTATGGGGCGGTGGCGGCGACTGGCGCGAGCGTCTGCTGCATGGCGGCTGGCCGCTCGCCTGGGGCGCGCTCGCCCTGGCGCTCCTCAACATTGCGACACTGCTGATCGCGGGCCATCCGTGGAGCGTCACCTGGGGCTTCGCGCTCTGGGGCGCCTCGCTGGCCGATGCCTTGGGCTTCGGTATCGCCGACTGGACCTTCTGGCAGTGGCCGGGCCCAGCGCGGAAGCTCGCCGCCGGAGTCGAGCAAGACACCGTGTCGGTGATGAACGTGGGCCTGATCCTGGGTGCGCTGCTGGGTGCTGCGCTTGCGGGTCGCTTCGCCTCCCGCAGCCGGCTCACCCTCGGCGCCGTGGCGAGCGCAGTGATCGGCGGCCTGCTGCTCGGCTACGGTGCGCGACTGGCCTTCGGCTGCAACATCGGCGCCCTCTTCAGCGGCATCGCCTCAGGCAGCGTGCACGGCTGGCTCTGGCTGCTGGCCGCCCTTCCCGGCGCGGCGCTCGGCGCGCGTCTGCGCCCCCTGTTCGGTCTCGATCGCGCTGCGGCACCGGCCGCAGAAGGAGTTCGCGCATGACCACGACTGTGAGCACTTCCCCCCAAATCCCCCGCCTCCAGCGCCTGCGCAAGGCGCTGCCGCGCCTCCTGCTGCTGGCCGTCGTCATCGTCGGCATCGTTCTGGCCGTGCTGAATCGGGACAGCATCGATTCGGCCGCGCTCGAGGCCTGGATCACCGGCTTCGGCCCCTGGGCGCCCGTCGTCTTCTTCTGCGCCTATGTGCTCGCCACGGTGCTCTTCCTGCCCGGCCTGCTATTCACGCTCGCGGCCGGCGCCCTCTTCGGCCCCTACGTCGGCACGCTCATCGCCCTGATCGGCGCGACGGTGGGCGCGACCATCGCATTCCTCGTGGCCCGCTACGTGCTGGCCGACTGGATCGCCGCGCGCACGCCGGCGCGGGTGCAGCGGGTCATCGAAGGCGTCGAGGACGAAGGCTGGCGCTTCGTCGCCATGACCCGGCTGATCCCCTTCATCCCCTTCAACGCGCTCAACTACGCGCTGGGGCTCACGCGCATCCGCCTCGTGGCCTATGCGTTGGCGTCGGTCGTCTTCATGGCGCCGGGCGCGGCGGCATACGCCTACCTCGGCCACGCCGGGCGCTCGCTCGCCACCGGCGACGGCGATCTGGTTCAGAACGCCCTGCTCGGCCTCGCCGTGCTCGGCTTGATCGGCTTCATGCCACGACTGATCAAGCGCTTCGTCAAGGGCCGGAAGGCGGCGCAGGAGGCGGAGTCGCCCGCACCGGATACAGCAGGCGAAGCGCGACCAGGATCGCCGTGAACACCACCATCGCGCCCACCTGATGCGCTGCGCCGAGCGGCACGGGCACGAAGGTGAGCAAAGTCGCAATCCCGAGCACGAACTGGCCGAGCACTGCCCCTGCCGCCACGTGAAACGCGACTCGGGCCGGCGTCGGCCCCAGCCAGCGCAGCGCGGCGGCCCAGAGCAGGATCACGACCAGAGCGGTGAGCATCGCCAGCAGGCGGTGATCGAGCTGCACCAGCGGGACGTTCTCGAAGAAGTTCCGCCACAGCGGCTCGATCAGGAATATGTCCGGCGGCACGATGGCGTCTGCCATGAGCGGGAAGGTGTTGTAGGCGAGGCCCGCGTCGTTGCCGGCAACGAAGGCGCCCGAGAGGATCGTGACGAAGATCAGCCCGGTGGCTCCCCACACGGCGCCGCGCCATCGGCCCAGGCGAGCAACGCCCTCGCTCGCGCCGTTCATCAAGAGCCCCAGCGCGACCCAGATCAGGCAGCCGTAGATTGCCACGGCGAGTCCGAGATGAGCGGCAAGCCGGTAGGGGCTCACGTCGGGCCGGTCCACCAGCCCGCTCTGGACCATGTACCAGCCGAGCAGCCCCTGGAGCCCGCCGAGGATTCCGATGGCGAGCACCTTCACCCCGAGCGCACGGTCGAACGCCCGCCGGATCAGGAACCAGAGGAAGGGCAGCGCGAAAGCGATGCCGACGATGCGCCCGAGCAGACGATGCGCGTACTCCAGCCAGAAGATGTCCTTGAACTCGCCGAGGGTCATGCCCCGGTTGATTTCCTGATACTCGGGGAAGCGCTGGTAGTCGGCGAAGAGCGCCTGCCACGCCTCCTCGCCGAATGGCGGCAGCACGCCCACCAGCGGCCGCCAGTCCACAATCGAAAGTCCGGCGTGGTGGAGGCGCGTGATCCCGCCGAGCACCACCATCGCGAGCACGAGGGCGGCCAAGGCCAGCAGCCAGCGGGCGACGGCGCGGCGGCTGCGCGCGATCCGTTCGGGCGCGATGCCGCCGCGGCGGGCAGGCCGGAGGGCCGCGGCGTCCACGCTGGCGTCGGAAGGAGGCAGCGAGAGCGGCGGCGGGCGCGTTAGGCGCCGGGACGTTGGGCGGAGCGGTCGCTGTCCCCTGCCCCGCCCGCGTCACCCACACCGCCCGCTTCGGCGCGACGTGGATAGCGGCTCGCCACGTAGTCGGCGACGATCTTCTGAAATTCCTCGGCGATGCCCGCGCCCCGCAGCGTCACCGCCTTCTTGCCGTCGATGAAGACCGGCGCCGCCGGTGCCTCGCCGGTTCCCGGCAGGCTGATGCCGATATCGGCGTGCTTGCTCTCGCCGGGCCCATTGACGATGCAGCCCATGACCGCGAGCTGCATGGATTCGACCCCCTCATAGGTCTCGCGCCAGATCGGCATTTGCCGGCGCACGTAGTCCTGAATGCGCTCCGCCAGCTCCTGGAACACCGTGCTCGTGGTGCGCCCGCAGCCGGGGCACGCCGCCACCAGCGGCACGAAGGAGCGGAAGCCCATGGTCTGCAAGATTTCCTGCGCGACAATCACCTCCTGGGTGCGGTCGCCGCCGGGCTCCGGCGTGAGCGAGATACGGATGGTGTCGCCGATGCCCCGCTGCAGCAGTACCGAGAGCGCGGCGGTGGACGCGACGATGCCCTTGGAGCCCATCCCCGCCTCGGTGAGCCCGAGATGGAGCGCATAGTCGCTGCGTGCGCCGAGCTCGCCGTAGACTGCGATCAGGTCCTGCACTTGCGAGACCTTGGCCGAGATCACGATCTTCTCCCGCGCGAGCCCGATCTCCTCGGCCAGCGCCGCGCTGCGCAGGCCCGACTCGACCAGCGCCTCGCGCATGACCCCGGCGGCGTCCTTGGGCTCGGGTCGGGCTGCGTTCTCGTCCATAAGCTGCGCCAGCAGGTCCTGGTCGAGGCTGCCCCAGTTGACCCCGATGCGCACCGGCCGGTCGTACTTGAGCGCGACCTCGATCATGGTCTGGAACTGCCGGTCGCGCTTCTCGCGGAAGCCCACGTTGCCCGGATTGATCCGGTACTTGGCTAGAGCCTCGGCACAGGCCGGGTACTCGGTGAGCAGCCGGTGGCCGTTGTAGTGAAAGTCGCCGACCAGCGGCACGTGGCAGCCCTTCGCCTCCAGCCGCTCGCGAATGTCTGGCACCGCGGCAGCGGCCTCCGGCGTGTTGACCGTGATGCGCACGATCTCGGAGCCCGCGTCGGCCAGCGCCCTGACCTGCTCAGCCGTGGCGCGGGCGTCTTCGGTATCGGTGTTGGTCATGGACTGGACGACGACCGGCGCGCCGCCGCCGATCGTAACGCTGCCGACCCTGACACCGACGCTCTCGCGTCGTCCCTCACCGGAGCCGTTCGTCGCCATATCCGCTCCTCCAGCCGGCCGGGGACTCCATCGGCCGCTGTCTACCACAGCCCGCCTACGCCAGCCACCGGACCGGTCATCTCGGGTCGATCCGAACGATACGTTCCCTAAACCAAGCAGTCAGTTCTTCGTATCCCACTTCGCCCCTGGCAACAGCGAGAATTGTTTCGACGACTTCTTCGTCAGTTTCGACGAATTCATAACCGCTGCGTTGCACCAATAGCTCGACCAAATACAAAGCCGTGCGCTTGTTCGCATCTATGAAACCGTGATTGCAGACGACGCCGTGAAGCAGAGCGGCCGCCTTTTCGTGTATCCGTCGATGGTAGCCGTCATAAGGGCGGGCGAGCGCGGATAGAATGCCGTGTTCGTTCAGAAGGCCAGGTCTGCCGCCATCCTTCAGCGCCTCCTCGTGGCCATAAACCGCATCGGCCCACGTTACCCGGTAATGCCTCTTACCGATTTGCCAGCGCCTTCATGGCCTCTCTCCGCTTGACCGAGGTCTTCTCGATCACACGCTGGGAAGTCGACGAAACACGGAGCGCCTTGGACTTGGTTGATGTGCTTCCCTTGTTCGCGAGCGCCGGAGAGGCCTTGCTGTGACAACTGGACCTCGGGCCTCCAGGCCCTGATGCGTTCAGCTTCTTTTGCATGGCATTTCCCCTCTGGCCGAAACATGCACATCGTGGCGCATCGCATCAAGCGCGGGAAAGCGCAGTTGTGACCGCAGCCGGTATCGGCGCCGCGCCTCCGCCCCTACCCCAGCACCGTCTCCTTCGCGCGGTGGAGGAAGGCGGTGGCCGACGCGATGGTCTTCTCGGGGCACTCCACCAGGTCGGCGTGGCCGATGTCCTCGTAGACGATCGCCTCGCAGCCGGGCACGTTGTCCACCACCCATTGCGCGCCGGCGCCGTCGGGCCCCGTCACCATGGGGGTCAGCATGTCCTTGGCGGCGGTAATCACCAGCGTCGGGTTCTTGATCTTCTTGCAGTCCTCGCGCAGGTCCATCTCCTCCATGGCGATGCAGGCCTGCACCACGGTCTCCACCGCGTTCAGCCCCACGATGGTGCGCACCATCTCGATCAGGGGCTGGCCGTTGGGGCCGTCGAGGAAGTCCGCGCCGACCGCCTGGGTCACCACGTGATCGGCGAATTCCGGGCCGCAGCCCCAGGTCTGCGCCATGTGGCGCCAGGTGCGGAACATGATCCGGCGCATGGTGTCGCACTTGGCAAACGCGCAGTCGCTGACCACGCCAATGCAGCGGTCGGGATACTTCGCCGCGAACTTCAGCGCGATCATGCCGCCGGCCGAGGTGCCCATCACATGCGCACGTTCGATCTGAAGCTCGTCGAGCAGTGCCGCCAGATCGTCGGCCCAGATATCGAGGTCGTAGCGCATCAGGGGGCGGTCGGTCTGGCCGTAGCCCCGCTGGTCGTAGCTGATGAGCTGGAACTCCTCGGCCAGCCCCTCCCACACCATCGCGAAGTTCTGCCGGCCGAAAAGCGAGCCGCCGATCAGCGCCAACGGGTCGCCTTTGCCCATCAGCTCGTAGTACATATTAATTCCGTTGGCCATGACCTTCGGCATGTCGAATTTCTCCCCCTCACCAGCCCCCGTCCTCCGGGGCGCAAACCCATGATGGCCCGAGAGCGCCCGTGAACATAGCGCCTGAATGGAAGGAGGCGACCCGGCCTCCCCTGCCTGCGGACGAAGCGGCACTCGCGCTCTGCTGGGAGCGCTGGCGCGAGAACGCGGCCCGGAGCGAGGACGAGGACCTCATCGCCTTCGCCGAGGCGTGCGAGGACGATGCCACCGCCAACGCACTGCTCGCAGCGCTCTTCGGCAACAGCCGCTACCTCAGCCATTGCGTCACCGCCGATCAGGAGTTCGCGCGCTTGCTGATCGAGCAGGGGGCGGAGGCCGCCTACGCCGCCGCCCGCGCGCTGGCGGCGGATACCAGCGACCTCGGCGAGGAATCGCGCCAGCAGGTGATGAAGCGCCTGCGGGTGGCGAAGCGCCGCGCGAGCCTCGCCATCGGCTTGGGCGACATTGCCGGGGTCTGGCCGCTTGAGCGGGTGACCGGCGCGCTCTCGGATATCGCCTCGGTCACGCTCAGCGCCGTCTGTGCCCACCTGCTGCGGAACCTGCACGATCGCGGCAAGCTCGCGCTCCCGGACCCCGATGTGCCTGAGCAGGGCTCCGGCCTCATCATCCTCGGCATGGGCAAGCTCGGCGCAGGCGAGCTCAACTATTCGAGCGACGTGGACATCATCGTCCTCTTCGACGAGGAGGTCGCGTCCGATCCGAGCGGCGACGGGCTACAGCAGATCTTCGCCCGCCTCGCCCGCCACCTGGTCACGATCATGGACGAGCGGACCGCGGACGGTTACGTCTTCCGCACCGACCTCCGCCTCCGCCCCGACCCCGCCTCGACCGCCGCCGCCCTCTCGGTCCGCGCCGCCGAGGCCTATTACGCCACCACCGGCGAGAACTGGGAGCGGGCCGCCATGATCAAGGCGAAGCCGGTGGCCGGCGACATCGAGGCCGGCAACGGCTTCCTCGACCGCCTGCAACCCTTCGTCTGGCGCCGCCATCTCGACTTCGCCGCAATCCAGAACATCCGCGCGATCAAGCGCCAGATCGACGCCCACCGCGGCATCGGCCAGATCGCCGTGGTCGGCCACAACGTCAAGCTCGGGCGCGGCGGTGTCCGCGAGATCGAGTTCCTGGCCCAGACCCAGCAGCTCATCTGGGGCGGACGCAACCCGGCGCTCCGCGTGCGCGGCACGCGCGAGGCCTTCGACCTCTTGGTGGAAGCCGGCCACATGCGCCGCCAGGCGGTGGAAGAGCTGATGGAAGCCTACACCTTCCACCGCACCGTCGAGCACCGGCTGCAGATGGCGGACGACCGTCAGACTCACAGCCTGCCGGACGACGAGGACGGCGTGGCCCAGGTCGCCACGTTCCTCGGCTACGACACGGTCGATGCGTTCTCCGAGGTGCTGCTCGGCCATCTGCGGACCGTGGAACGCCACTACATGTCGCTCTTCGAGGACGAGCCCGCGCTGACCACGGAAGGCACCCTCGACCTCAGCGACGAGGGCGACGGCGACGCCACGCTGGAGACGCTGGCAGCCATGGGCTACGCCCATCCCGAGCGCGCCTTCGAGACCCTCAAGGCCTGGCGCGAGGGGCGCTACCGTGCCGTGCGCGGCGAGGAAGCCCGCGAGCGGCTGGCCGAGCTGCTGCCCACGATCCTGGACGTCTTCTCCGCCTGGCCGGACCCCGATTCGGCGCTGGCGCTGTTCGACGGCTTCCTCGCCCGCCTGCCCGCCGGCTCCCACCTTTTCTCCATGTTCGCGGCGCACCCCGAGCTGTTCGACCTGATCACGGAGATCATGGGCTCCGCGCCCCGACTCGCCGGCTGGCTTGAGCACCGGCCCATGCTGCTCGACAGCGTGCTGAGCCGCGAGTTCTCCGATCTGGACGTGCCGGACGCCGACGACCTAGGGCCGGAACTCGCCACCATCGCCCGGCGGGGCCTCGTCCGCGTGTTCTACCAGCGCGAGTTCGGCACCGAGGAAATGAAGGCCGAGCTCGGCGACATCGCGCTGCGGGAGCGGGACCTGCAGGACTTCCTCGATGCCGAGCGGCGCTGGGCCAACGACAAGATCTTCCACATCGGCGTGCACATGCTGCGCGGGCTGCTCTTCCCAGTCGAAGCCGCCACACCACTCTCCGACATCGCGGACGCCTGCCTCGGCGCGACGTGGCCCGTGGTCGCCAAGGCCTTCGCAGCCACCCACGGCCGCGTTCCCGGCGGCCAACTCGCGGTGGTGGCGTTGGGCCGCCTCGGCAGTCGGGAAATGACGGTGACTTCGCCGCTCGACCTCATGCTGGTCTACGACCACCCGCCGAAGGCGGCGGAGTCAGATGGACGCAAGGCCTTGGCACCCGATCGCTATTACGGGCAGCTGAGCCGGCGCTACGTCGCGGCGATCAGGGCAGCGACAGCCGAGGGCACGCTCTACGACGTGGACATGCGCCCGCGCCCGTCCGGCAACGCCGGGCCCATCGTCACCTCGCTCAAGGCCTTCGTCGAGCACTTCGGCGCGGTCGTTCCGGCCTGGCAGCACCAGGCGCTCGCGCGCGCGCGGGTGGTCTGGGCGGAGGGCGATCTGGGAGAGCGTTTCGAGGACGCGCGCCGCGCCGCGCTCGCGAACGCGCTTCCGCCGGAAGATCTCGCCGCCCAGCTCGCGACCTTGCGCGAGGAGGTGCGGGGCGAGAGTGCCGACGAAGATATCTGGGCGATCGAACAGAAGCGTGGCGGCCTGCTCGATACGGAATTCGTCGCGCAGTACCTGCAACTGTCGCATGCCGCGGAGACCGACGGCGCTCTCGCTGGCGACTCGGCCGCGGTCTTCGAGGCTGCGGGCAGCCACGGCTTGATCGAGCCCGAGGCCGCGCAGGAGCTCGCCGATGCGGCGACGCTATGGCGCAACCTGCACGGCATCCTGAGCCTGACGGTGGAAGAGGGCTTCGTCGAAGCGACCGCACCGCCGGCGCTGCTCGCCGTGATCGAGCGCGCCTGCGACGTGACCAACATCGATTCGCTCAAGGAGGCGATGCGCGAGACTGCGGCCCGCACCGCCGGGCACTACGATCGTTTTCTAGGGAACGGCGGAGCCTGATCGGCGTCGTCGAGGCCCCTACGAGAATTACTGGCTAGAATCGATCCGGCGAGAGGCCCGCTAGGTCGATGCCAGGCTCGCGGCCCGAGACGATGTCCGCGATAATCCGGCCCGAGCCCGACGAGTAGGTCCAGCCGGTGCTGCCGTGGCCGGTGTCCAGGTAGAGCCCCGGCACCCGCGTCTTGCCGATGATCGGCAGGCAGTCCGGTGTCATCGGTCGGAAGCCGATCCAGCGCTCGGCCTTGGTGCGGTCGCCGCAGCTCGGGAACACCGCCATCGCCGCGTCCAGCGTCGCCGTCGCCCGGTCGGCGCGGATGGTCGTGTTGTGGCCGTCGAGCTCTGCGGTGCCGGCGCAGCGCAGCCGGTCGCCCAGCCGGCTCATCACGATGCGTCGGTGACCGTCGTGGATGGCGCGGGTGGGCGCGCCGTTGTAGCCCTCCGTCGGGATCGTCACGGAGTAGCCCTTGAGCGGATAGATCGGCACCCGAAGCCCGAGGCGCTTGAGGAAGCGCGGGCTGTAGCTCGCGAGGCTCATCACCACCGCGTCGGCCTCGATGGCGCCCTTGTCGGTCTCCGCCCCGGTCACGCGCCGGCGGTCGCCGATCAGCCGCCGCACCGTCTCGCCGAAGCGAAACGTCACACCGTTCGCGGCCGCGGCCGCAGCAAGCCCCGCCGTGAACTTGTGCGCGTCCCCCGATTCGTCGTTCCGAAAGAATGTGGCGCCCGCGAACTGATCCGCCGTCTGTTGCAGCGCGGGCTCGGCTGCGAGCATCTGTTCCCGGTCCAGCCGCTCCGGGTGGAAGCGCGCGTCCGCCATCCGCGTTTCGTAAGCGTAGGACGCATCCAGCGATGCAGTGTCGCGGTAGAGGTGCAGCACCCCTTCCGCCCGCTGATCGTAGGCGATCCCCTCCTTCTCGCGCAGCGCCTTCAGGCAGTCGTAGCTGTAGGTGGACAGTCTGAGCGAGACCTGCTGGGAGCGCTCGAACTGCGCCCGCGTGCAATGGCGCAGGAAGCTCACGGCCCATCGCCACTGGGCGAGGTCGGGGCGCAGGCGGAACAGGTAGGGCGCATCCTCTCGCCCGAACCACTTGATCAGCATGCGGGGCACTTCGGGGTGTGCCCAGGGCCGCGAGCTGTAGGCGCCGACGATGCCGCCGTTGGCGAAGCTGGTTTCGAGCCCTGCGCCGGCCTGGCGCTCGACCACGGTGACCTCGTGGCCGGCCTCGTTCAGGAAGTAGGCCGCGGCGGTGCCGACCACACCGGCGCCGAGCACCAGGACCCGCATGCCCCTGCCCCGGCCGCCGGCGAAACCGCTCGCGCGCGGTCTATTCGATCACCACCGCGAGTTGGCCCACGTCGACGGCGTCCTCCTCCTTGACGTGGAGCGCCTTGACCGTGCCGTCGCCCTCGGCGTCGTGGGGCACCTCGGTCTTCATCACCTCGAGGATGAACAGGGTGTCGCCGGCCTTGACCGAATCGCCCTCCTTCACCAGGACCTTCCACACGTTGCCCGGCGCCTGGGTCAGAACCTCTTCCGCCATCGACCGATCTCCTCTTATTCGATGCTGTCGTGCGTGCAGGTCTCGTCGAGGGCCAGGCGCAGCTTCTGCGCCTCCCCCACCGAGACCTCGCGAAACTTGATGTACTCGTTGGGCTTCATCTGACCGAGCTTCCAGAAGCCGGCGGACGGCACCGTGTAGGGGCAGATGAAGCCGCCCATGCTGGGGCCGTCGTTCATCAGGATGATCGGCGTCTGGCCGCCCAGGTTGACTGCGCCCAGCGGATAGCCCTGATCGATGATGTTGGAGGGGAAGTCGCCGTGCTCCGGCGCCTTGTTCGTGGCCTTCTCGGTGAAGGTCCAGTCCGGCCCGGTCAGGCGATAGCCCGTGCGGTCGCTCCTGGCCTCCAGCATCCAAGCCGTCTCGATGAAGCGCTCGTGGCCCGCGTCGTCGATCCAGTCGTCGTTCGGCCCCCGCACCGCCTGGATCTCCCAGGTCTTGCCGCCTGGGAAGGTCGGCCGCGCGCGATCGGCGACCCGCCGCCCCGGCGTGCCTGCGGCCTCCTTCACCGGGAGCACCTGCCCCGCCCGCACCGCGTGGCCGTCGAGCCCGCCGACCCCGGCCTTGTGGAAGGTGGACGCCGAGCCCAGCCACTCCGGCGCATCGATGCCGCCCGCCACCGCGAGATAGCCGCGCGCGCCCGCGACTGCCGGCCCCATCAGGAGCGTCTGCCCGGCGCCCACCGCCACGCTCTCCCACATCGGGATCGGCTGCCCGTCGAGGATCGGGCGCATGTTGGCGCCGGTCATGGCGATCACGCTGTCGCGCTGGAACTTGATCGTCGGCCCCATGAACTGGGCCTCCAGCCCCGGCGCGCCCTCGTCGTTGCCGACCACGAGGTTGGCGAGGCGGAACGACCACATGTCCATCGGGCCCGACGGCGGGAAGCCCTGGTTCCAGTAGCCGACACGGCCGGGGAAATCCTGAATGCTGGTCTCGAGTCCCGGCTTGACGATCTCAAGCATGGTCGAGGTCTCCTAACGCACTAGTGAAGGTGCTTGAGGTACTGGCCCACGAAATCGAAGCCGAGCAGCTTGCAGTAGAGCCCCATCAGACGCTCCGTCACCGGGCCGGGGATGTTCCGCTCGCCGAAGGGCACCCCGTTGATGGTCGAAACCGGGCAGATGCAGTAGCTGGTCGACGTGATAAAGGCTTCGTCGGCGCCGTGTGCGTCGAACAGATCGAGGTCGCACTTCGCCACCTCGATGTCCGCCTCTGCCGCAAGCTCCAGCACGGTCTCGCGGCTGATGCCGTTGAGCACGTAGCGGTCCTGCGGGGTGTAGAGCACATCGTCGGTGACGAGGAAGATGTTGGAGCCGACGCCCTCGCTGAGATTGCCGTTGTGATCGAGGAACAACGCCAGGGCATTGGGATCGATGCGGCGCACCTCGTCGTTGCCGACGAAAAGGCTCAGGTAGTTGTGGGTCTTCGCCCTGGGGGAGAGCGAATCCGGCGCCGCGCGGCGATTCGAGGGCACCATCAACGGGATCCCGTCGCGGAAATAGTGGGCGCGTTGGGGGATGGGCAGCGGCGTGCAGTCGATGATGAGAACCGGGTCGGTCGAGCCGTGGAAATCGCCGCCCGCCGGCTCGAGACCGCGCGAGATGCGCTGGAACACCCAGTAGTCCTCGTCCGGCCCGAGCAGGTGGAGGTTGCGGGCGAGCACCTCCTCGGTGTGGCGCTTCATCTCCGAGGGCGCCATGCCGGGGTCGATCCTGAGATACCGCAGCGTCTTGTAGAAGCGCACGATGTGCTCTTCCAGCTTGAACAGGCGGTGTCCGAAGGTGCGGGTGGTATCGAAGGCGCCGTCGCCATAACGGAAACTTCTGTCGCGGAAGGAGACCAGGGCCCGGCTCTCCGGGACGATCTCCCCGTTGAAGTAGCAGACCCGCTCGTTCGCGCGCTCAACGACCATGTCTTCGCCCCCTGCCCCCGGCGACTCCTCCGCTCACCGGCGCGCGATCATGGCGCAAAAGCCCGGCGGGTGCGAGTGCCCTCCGCGCGTCCTTATATGACACGCGGCGGCCGGCGCACCACCAGGCAGCGCGCCAGCATGTCGTGCAGGCCCTGCTTGCGGCGGGTGAAGGCGACCGCGATACAGGCGGCGATGGCGGCAAATCCGACGACGTAATTCAGGCCCTCGACCATGCTGATAAGGCCGGGGAGCCAGAGCGGCCAGCAGCGGTAGATCGCCGTGAACTGCGAGATGCGCCCACCGTCGAGCCCCATCACTCGAAGGCCCAGCATGCGCTTGCCGACGGTCGCCTGCGCCCGGCTGCTCTCCTGCAGCGCCGTGTAGATGCCGAGCGCGATGCCGAAGACCACGGAGCCAAGCCAGGAGAGCGCGTAGCTCACCACTTCCAGCCGCGCGCCATCGCTCTCCGAGACGCGCGTCGTGGTCTCCACCAGGTCGGGCCACAGGAACGAGCCGACGAGGTAGACGCCCACCAGCACGATGATCGTGTCAATGACCCACGCCGCGACCCGCCGCCAGAATCCGGCGGGGATGACGCCGAGTGTGGCGCCCTCCGGAGTCTCGTCAGTCATGGGCTCGGAACGTTGGAAGGGCCGCCCGGCTGGGGCGGCCCTTCCCCGTCAATCCGCGATCCGCAGATCGCGTCGTCACCGTCAGCCGTGGGCCCCATCGCAGGGGGAGACCCAGCTCGCGATGACCGCCGATCGCGGTTTAGGACAGTCTGACACTGGATCACCTCCTTTCGTTGTTGACGACACTTCGTATATGGCGCGACCGTTCCAGCGGTGCAAGCGCCATCAAATTGTCGTGCGATCCCCGCTGTCCCACCACGCTCTGAACATGGCGTAGGTCTCGTCGCCCAGCAGGCGCCGGTAGGGCCGGCCACGTTGCTCGCTCGGAGTCGCGACCTCGCTATCCAGCCCGTCGAGGTCGATGCCAAGGTCGGCCGCGTGGGAGAGGAGATTGCCGTAGAACACTTGGTCAATCCGCGCCCACCAGATCGCCGCCGCGCACATGACGCAGGGCTCCCAGGTCGTGTAGAGGGTCGAGCCGGAGAGGTCCCAATTGCGTGTACGCTTGCCCGCATCGCGGATGGCGTTGATCTCGCAATGGCCGGTGGCGTCGCAGTTCTCGGCCACGTTGTTCCAGCCCTCGCCGATCACCTCGTCGTCCCGCACGATGAGCGTCGCGCAGTAGCCGCCTTCCCCCGTCGCCATCTTCTCTTCGCAGAGCGCGATGGCACGCCGCATGTAGCCTTCGTGATCCATGGTCCCCTCCCACGTCAGCGTTTGGCCTCGGCCACCGCCTCCGCCAGCACGCACAGGATTTCGAACATCATGGTAGCCCCCACCAGCGCCGTGTTGCCGCTGGGGTCGAAGGGCGGCGCGACCTCCACCACGTCGCCGCCCACCAGGTTAAGCCCGCGCGTGGCGCGCAGCATCCGTTGCGCCTCGTGGGTGGAGAAGCCGCCGATCTCGGGCGTGCCGGTGCCGGGCGCATAGACCGGATCGAGCCCGTCCACGTCGAAGCTGATGTAGGTCGGGCCGTCGCCGACCACGGTGCGGGCCTCGGCAATCACCTTCTCCCAGCCGACATCGAAATACTCCTCGATGGTGACGACGCGCATCCCCGAGTCGCGCGCGAAGTCCAGGTCGTGGAGGTCGTAGACCGAGCCGCGAATGCCGATCTGAATGGTGCGTTTCGGGTCCAGCAGCCCTTCCTCCACCGCACGGCGGAAGAGCGTGCCGTGGGTGATGGTGTAGCCGCCGAAGTAGCTGTCCCAGGTATCGGAATGGGCGTCGAAATGGATCATGCCGACCGGCCGGTCCCTGGCGATGGCGCGCATGATCGGCAGCGTGATCAGGTGGTCGCCGCCGGCCGAGAGCGGCACCGCGCCGGCCGCGTGCAGGTCAGTGAAAAACCGCTCGATGCGCCCGATCGTATCGTGCAGGTCGATTGGGTTGATGCTGGCGTCGCCGCAGTCGGCGACCCGGCAAAGCTCGTAGGGGCAAATGCCGAGGGTGTGATGGGTGCGCCGCATCAGGCTCGACATGTTGCGGATCTCGCGCGGGCCGTGGCGGGCGCCGGCGCGGTTGGTGGTGCCGTTGTCCCAGGGCACGCCCACCAGCGCGATGTCCACGACCGAGAAGTCCGTGACATGAGGCAGCCGCATGAAGGTCGGCATCGCGCTGAAGCGTGGCATGTCCATGCCGCTGACCGGCTCGTAGAAGCCCTCGCTCATGGCTGGCGTCCCCTTCTATTCGGCCGCGATGTCCTGGCGCCTCGACCCGAAGATCTCGATCAGCGCGTCGGTCATGCCGTCCACGTAGTCGGCGACGAAGCGCTCGCCCTTCTCCGCCGTCGCGGCGACGGAGGGCGAGAGCGCGCCGGTCCAGGGCACCCGTGAGGTGTCCGTCGGATAGATGTCGTAGAGCGGAAAGTCGGCGGGTGGATGGTCGGGCGCCTTCGTCATGTCCACGAGCTCCGGGTAGAGGTGCAGCATGACCGAGGTTTCCATCAGGCCGGCATGTTCGAGCGGCCATCCGGGGAAGCCCTCGGGCCAGGCGGCGTCCATGGTTTCCTGGGTGACGTACTCCCAGTACGGAATCTTGGCGATCCTCATGTCGTCGATGCCGTCACGCCGGAGCCCGCGCAGGGCGAGATCGATGCCCTCCACCAGGAACATGTTGTTCTCGTAGTGGCCGTCCACCACCGCCATGCGGCGCACGCCGTGACGGGCGAACTCGCTGACGATATCGCGGACGACGTGGATCAGGGTCTCGCCGTCGAGGCTGGTGGTGCCGGGAAAGTGATTGCCGCCACCGGACTTCGGCTGCGATTTGTAGCCGTAGCAGAGGGTGGGCGCGACCAAGTCGCCGGTGCGGGCCGCGACCCGCTCGGCGAGCGCGGTCGGGATCGCGGCGTCGCAGTTCATGGGTAGATGTGGGCCGTGCTGCTCCAGTGAGCCCACCGGCAGGATCACCACCGGCTGCTCCTCCCGCACCCGCCGGTCGTACTCGGTCCAGTCGATCTCCGCGACACGCACGGGGCGGGTCATGACGGCCTCCTCTTCGCGCTCGGCCGGCGCCCCTACCGGTTGGTCGGCCAGCGCGGCTGATTGTCGCTGCCCCAGCGGTTGATGCCGATATCGGTCTCGGCACAGCGGCGCCAGACCTCGGCGAGCGGCGGGATGAATGCCTTGTTCTTGGCCTCCAGCCGCTCCTGGTCGGCCTGAATGGTCGGCATCATGTCGCGCAGCTCGTCCATCAGCGCCTGTTCGTCGACCCGTGTGAGCTCGCCGTCCTCCACCATGATCTCGCCATTGACGATCACCGTCTCCACCGAGGAGCCGTTCTCGCAATAGACCAGGTGGTTGCGCACGTCGTTGAGCGGCGTGAAGTTGGCCGTCCGCATGTCGAGGATTGACAGGTCGGCGCGCTTGCCGGGCTCCAGGGAGCCGATCTCGTCCTCCAAGAGCACGCTGTAGGCCCCGCCGAGGGTCGCCGCGTGCAGCACCTCGTGGGCGTCGAGCCAGTACGCGTTGTCGGGCGAGGAGATGTTGTGCATCAGGCCTGCGCACTGCATCACGCTGAACATGCGCGGCGTGTCGCTGGTGGATAACCCGTCGGAGCCCAACGCGAGATTGACGCCCGCATCGAGCAGCCGGCGCACCGCGCAGATGCCGGAGCCGAGCTTAAGGTTGGAGAGCGCGTTGTGGACCACCGAGCAGCGCGCCTCGCCCATCAACGCGATGTCGTCGTCCGTGAGCCAGATGCCGTGCGCGATGGTCGTGTTGCGGGTGAGCAGGCCGAGGTCGTGCATGTACTGGATCAGGGTCTTGCCGTAGAGCTCGCGGCCGGTGACCGCCTGCACTTTCGATTCGAGGATGTGGGTGTGGAAGGGCAGCCCGTTCGCACGGGCGAATTCGTCGGCCGCGTGCATCAGGGGCTCGGTGCAGCGCTGCGGGCCGGAGGGCGCCGGCATGAAGCGAAGCCTGCCGGCGCGGTTGTGATAAAGCTCCAGCGCTTCCTCGCAAAACGCGGTGAACTCGTCTGCCGTCGGCGGCACCATCTCGTCGATCTCGTCCTTGAGATCGCCCGGCAGAAGGTCATTCAGATAGACGATCGTGTCGGGCAGCTTGCGGTTGATCACGTGGCCCGAGATCGAGGCGCGTAAGCCCACGTCCTCGTAGGCCTGGAACACCGCGCCGATGGTCTCCATCGACTGCAGCGGGAATTCGAGAATGTCGTCGGAGAAGAACGTGACGCCCGTCTTGATCGCATCCATGGCGCAGAGCGCGGAGCGCAGGTAGATCATGCGCGGCGTAAGCTCGGCCGCGCCCAGGATGCCGTAGGCGAGCGTCATCCAGAGCTCCAGCGGCATGTTGTCGTAGCGCCCCTTGGCGAAGGCCTCCGGCGTGTGGATGTGGCCGTTGATGAGGCCGGGGATCACCAGCTTGCCCGCGCCGGGAATCACCCGTTCGGCCTCGACGTCGGGCGCGGTCTCGCCGATGGCGGCGATGCGCTCGCCCTCGATCAGGATGTTGCCCTGAAACGGCTCGCTCCCGTGCTCCGGATCCATCGAGACGATGGTGGCCCCCTCAATCAGTATCGACATGCACTCCTCTCCCCTGTTTCCGGCGCCGCCCGGTCACGCCGGCAGTACATATGTGTCCTCCGCCCGCCAGGACGCACGAAAGGTCTGGCCCGGCGTGATGTCCACCGTGTCGAGCTCGTGCGCCTGTTTCTGGACGCGAAACACCGCGCCGCCGCCGACATCGAGGTGCAGCGTCACCACCGAGCCGATGAACTCCTCGCTGATTACGGTGCCGGTGACGGCGTTGTTATGCGCCTCCGTCTCTGCGTTCAGTGCGACCCGGTCGCCGCTCACCACCAGATTGACCGAATCGCCCACGGCCGGCGCGCGCGCCGACGGCACGGTGGCCTGGATGTCACCGTGGACCGACTCCACGCCGATGCGCCCGCCCTCGGCCGTCCGCACGCGCCCCTCGATGATGTTGTTGGTGCCGACGAACTCGGCGACGAAGCGGTTGGCTGGCGCACGATAGACCTCGCGCGGCGCGCCGATCTGCTGGATGCGGCCCGCGTCCATGATGACGACGCGGCTCGCCATGGCGAAGGCCTCGGACTGGTTATGGGTGACGTAGACGAAGGTGATGCCGAGCCGGCGCTGAAGCTCGGTGATCTCCGCCTGCATGCGCACCCTGAGATGGGCGTCGAGCGCGCTCAGCGGCTCGTCGAGCAGCAGGATGCGCGGCTCGGTCACCAGCGCGCGGGCGAGCGCCACCCGCTGCCGCTCGCCGCCGGAGAGCTGCGCGATATTGCGGTTCGCGTAATCGGCGATGCCCACCTGCTCCAGCCATTTGAGCGCCCGCGCGCGGCGTTCCCTGGCCGGTATGCTGCGCATCTTGAGGCCGAACTCCACGTTCCCGCGTACGCTGAGGTAGGGGAAGAGCGCGAGGCTCTGCCACACCATGGGCGTGTCGCGCTCCCACGGTTTGTGCTCGTTGACCCGCTCCCCGTCGAGCCTCACCTCACCGCTGGTGGGCTCCTCCAGGCCCGCGATCATGCGCAGCGTCGTGGTCTTGCCGCAGCCAGACGGCCCCATGAGCGCGACGAACTCGCCCTCCGCGATTTCCAGGTCGATCCCGCTCACGGCCTCATGCTCGCCGAAGCGCTTGGTCAGGCCATCGAGCTCCAGCAGGGGTTCAGCCATCGCGCACGCCTCGGCAGACGCCGTCACAGAAGCCGAGCATCGGGAAGGCCCGCCATCTTTCGATCGAGTGTAAGGACATCAAGTCCGGCCCTGGCATAGCCCGCGGCGATAAGGCGATCGAGCAAACCGGCGCCGCCGGTTTGACCAAGGATCTCCAGCGTCGCGTCACCGCCGAGCGGGGCCACGAGGCCACTCCGCAGCACGGCCGCGAGGCCGGAGCGGCTGTCCGCCTTGGAGACACCGTAGTGATGCTGCACCGCTATGTAGGCCTCGCCGATCACCTGATTGGACGCAAAGACTTCAGCGCCGTCATCTTCGATCATATTGGTCAGCCGTTGTTTGCAGCGCGCGAATTCGAGTTCGGGATCACCCGTAAGCAGTCGCACGAGGATCGAGGTATCAATCCCGAAGCGCTGGGTCATGAGCCTCCTCGCGAACACGTTCGATGTCGAAGGAGCCTCGTCCGCGCCGAAGTTTGCCGCGCAGTGGCGCGAGGCGATCGGAATCGATGCGCCGAGGGCGCAGCAGGAAGCCGCTCGGGCTCTCCTGCAACTCCAGCTGGTCGCCAGGTTTTACGCCCAGCGCCTCCAACACGCGGGCTGGAAATGTGACTTGGCGCTTCGACGTGATCTTCACGTACATGTCGTATCTCCGCCTGCTTCCTTACCACAATAGTAATACAGTAAGGTAGCAGGATCAAGCGGACCATACATGACCGTTCCTCCTACACCGGCGCCTTGAGACGACCGGTGCCGCGACGGGTCAGCAGAAAGACCTGCGCCAGAATAACGAGCGTGATCGATACCGCGAAGACGACGCTGCCGACCGCGTTGATCCGGGGGCTCACCTGCCCCTGCATCATGTTGAGCACGCGCACCGGCAGGGTCTCGTTCACGCCGCCGACGAAGAACGCGATCATGAACTCGTCGAACGACACCGCCGCCGTGAGGAACAGCGCCGCGAAGATCGACGGCATGGTGAAGGGCAGGATTACGAACAGCATCCCCCGCCAGTTGTTGGCGCCGAGGTTCCACGCGGCCCGCTCCAGGTCCGGGTCCATCTGCGAGAGCCTGAGCCGGATCAGCGCCATGGCGAAGGGCGTGCAGTAGACGACGTGAGAGAAGATCACCGAGTGCAGCTCGCCGACCAGGCTCACGCGGCCGAGGAACATCAGCATGACGAGCCCGAGGATCAGCACCGGGATCGTCGGCGGCAGCAGGGCGAGCGCGAGGTAGACGTTCTTGCCGAAGAAGCGGTAGCGGAAGTCGGTGTACGCGGTCGCGAAGCCGATGAAGGTGGAGATGGCCGCGACCGAGAGGCCGACGATGATGCTGAAGCGGAAGGCGCGCGGCACCGGCGCCTCGTTCCAGATCGCCTCGTACCAGACCGTAGAGAAGTTCTCGATCGGCAGGACCGGGAAGCGCCCCTCGTTGAAGGAGAAGATGAAGCTGATCACGATCGGCACGAACACGAAGCCGAGCGCCAGGAAGACGTAGCCCAGCAGCGAGCCGCGGATGATGCGGTCGAGCCTCATCGCCGCGCCCGTCCGTGGCCGTAGGCGAAGTAGAGCGCTGTGAAGGCGACCACGATCAGGGTCACCACCATGGTGACCGCCACCACCGCAGCGCGCGGCCAGTGGTTGCCCTGCTTCACCGTGTCCACGATCAGGATGCTCAGCGTCGGCGGCTTGCTCCCACCCAGGCTCACCGGGCTCACGAAGTCGCCGAAGCAGAGGATGAAGGTGAAGGTCGCAGCCAGGATCAGGCCTACCTTGGCCGAAGGAATGATCACCAGGAAGATGGTCCTGATCCGCCCACAGCCCAAATTGTGGGCGGCCTCGATCAGGCTGCGGTCGACGTTCGCCAGGCTGAAGAGTTGAAGCAGGATCACCAACGGCAGGCAGAGCGTCATGTAGCCGATCACGGTGCCGAACAGGGTGTTCAGCATCTCCACCGGGCCGAAGCCGAGGAAAGCAAAGACCGTGTTCAGGATGCCGTTGTCGGAGATCACCGCCTGCCACGAATAGACGCGCACCACGTAGCTGGTGAAGAAGGGCGTAATGAGCAGGAATACCCCGAGGCGCCGGATCGCGGGCGAGACCTTGAAGGCGAGCGCGTAGGCCGCAGGAAACGCCAGCACGCTGCACACCACCGCCGCGAGCACGGCGTAGCCGAGCGTGCGCAGGTAGGTGTCCACGACATAGCCCTTGCTCCACATCTTGACCCAGTTGACGGTGTCGAAGTCCGGCTCGAGCCGAAAATTCTTCACCGACCAGAAGGTCATCACGACGAGGAAGGCGAGCGGGGCGAGGAAGAACATCCCCTGCCAGAGCGCGAGCGGCAGGCCCCAGAAGAGCGCGTAACCGTCGGGCCGAGGGGCGTTGCGGCCGGCGGAGGCCGTTACGCCTTCAGTCTCGGCGACAGCCATGAATTAGGTCGTGTACGGGCACCCGAAAGTTAGGGGGCCGCAAACCCGCGGCCCCCGCTTGACGCTAAATGTTCTTGTACTCGTTCCAGACCTCGGTCCAGTCGTCGATCGACTGCTGCACCGGTGTCTTGCGAAGCTGAATCTTGCCGTCCTTGTACTCGTCCATGACGTTCCGCTTGTCGAAGCGGTGCCGCAGCAGCTCGGACAACTCGGGATCGTTCTCGTTGAGCGCCTCCCAGCCCTTCTTGTTCGGGATCGAGGCGTTATAGGACGGCTTGGCGGCGACGCGCCACTGCCCTTCGGGGCTCACAAGATACTGGATGAATTTCTTGGCCAGCTCCTGATTCTCTGATCCCTTGCCGATCGAGCACGACTCGGTCCACTGGATGCCGCCCTCGTCCGGGATGGTGGTGGTGATCGGCAGCCCGCCCCGATGCAGGATGATCGAGATCCACTCGCCGATGCCGGGCATGACCCAGGCGTCCTGGTTGGTCATCGAGGTGAACACGTCGGCCATGGCGTAGAAGCCGGCAAGCTGCGGCGCCAGCGAGAAGGTGGTGTCGCGCAACTTGTCGAACGCCGCGTCGTCGATGTTGAACGGGTCCTTGTTGCCGTTGTAGAGGCTGAGGCAGCCCATGGTCGGCAGATACCAATCGAAATGGCCGACCTTGCCCTTCACCCTGTCTTCCCACATCACGCCGTAGCTGCTGCAGTCCGCCTCGCTGAGGTGGTCGGTGTTGTGGACCAAGCCGAGATAACCGAAGGACTGCATGACCGAGTAGAGGTCGCCGTCTAGCCAGTGGCCCTCGAGATTCTGGAATTCGGGCCAGAACTCGTCGAAGGGGTAGTCGGCCGGGTCCATCTTGTCGATGAAGCCGGCGTCCCGCAGTTGCACGATATACTCGCGATCCGAGAGAATGACGTCGTAGGTGCCGGGCGGCGACTGGTTGACGAGCGCGAGCATCTGCTCGCCGCCCACATACTCCTTGCCGACAACCTTGACGCCGTGCTCCTGCTCGAATGGCTCGACGATGAACGGGTCAGCATGGCCCGGCCAACTCAGATAAGTGAGCGTATTTTCCTGCGCTCCGGCATTTCGGCCCGCGAAGGTGCTGGAGAGCGCTGCCGTGCCGGCGAGCGCGGTCGCACCCTTCATGAATCCGCGCCGTGACAGGCGCCAGCCGCGCGGGTCGCTGTTCCACATGTTGCCCATGATCTCCTCCCCTTTTTGTTCACTGGCCATTGTAGCAGAACTGGCCTATCTCCCCACAGTCACGGCGCGGCTTCCCTCGCCGCGCGCCACAGGAGAAGAGCAGTGCTGCAACTCGGGCTCGTGCTCGGCTATTCGGGCCGGAACTTCGCCATCGACATCGACCTGATCCGCGAGGCGGAGACTCTCGGCTACCAGTCGATCTGGACTTCCGAAGCCTATGGCTCGGACGCGGTGACTCCGGCCGCCTGGATCCTGGCCCAGACCGAGCGAATGACGGTGGGCACCGCGCTCATGCAGATGCCGGCGCGCACGCCCGCCTGCGCCGCCATGACCGCGATGACCCTACAGGCGCTCTCGGGCGGCCGCTTCGTCCTCGGCGTCGGGCCGTCCGGGCCGCAGGTGATCGAGGGCTGGCACGGAGTCCCCTACGGCAAGCCCCACGAGCGGCTGCGGGAATACGTCTCGATCGTGCGCCGCATCGTCGCGCGAGAGGAGCCGGTCGTCCACGAAGGCATGCACTACGCCATGCCCTATCGCGGCCCGAATTCCACCGGGCTCGGCAAGCCGCTGAAGAGCATCATCCACGCCAGCCATCCGCTGCCGATCTACACCGGCTCGGTCTCGCCTGCGGGGCTTCGGCTGGCAGGGGAGATCACCGACGGCCTGTTCCCGCTCTTCATGATGCCGGAGCGCGCCCACGTCTATCGCGAGCCGCTGGTCGAGGGCTTCCGCCGGGGCGGCCACGGTGAGCGGCGGGAGGGCTTCGCCATCGCCCCCTTCGTCAACGTGAAGATCGACGACGACCACGCCCGCGCCCTGCTCGCGGTCAAGCAATCGCTCGCGCTCTACGTAGGCGGCATGGGCGCAAAGGGCCGCAACTTCTACAACGACTATGCGCGCCGGCTCGGCTTCGGCGAGGCCGCCGAAATCATCCAGGACCGCTTCCTCTCCGGCGACAAGCAGGGCGCGGTGGAGGCAGTCCCCGACGAGTTCGCGGACGGCATCGCCCTGGTCGGGCCGAAGGCGCACATTCGGGAGCGCCTCGCGGCATGGAAGCAGGCGGAGGCCGAGGGCTCGGTGACGGCGCTTCTGCTCGCCGGCGCCGGGCGAGACGAAATCCGCTTCCTCGCCGAGGAGCTGCTCTAGCAGGGATCGCGCCGGCGGGAGGCGCAGCGTGAGGCGCTGGCTGATCGGGCCGGCGCTCGCGCTCTGCGCCCTCTGGCTTGCCACCTGTGAGACCGCGCCTCCCCCGCCAGCCGACAACGGCGCTCCGCGCACTCACGTCATTCAGGTCGCCAGCAACGGCTGGCACACGGCGATCGTCATGCCGGCGCCCGCGCTCGCCGACACCGACCTGCTGCCCGAAGCGGAGGACTTTCCCGACGCTGCGTTCCTCGAATTCGGGTGGGGAGACCGCGTCTACTACCCGGCGAAGGAGAAGACCATCGGCATGACCCTCTCCGCTGCGCTCGTGCCCACGCCGGCGGTCATGCACATGGCTGGGCTCGCGGCCGCGCCGAGAGACGGCGGTTCCAGTCGCGAGGTCGTCGCCGTGCCGCTAACCGAGGCGGGATTTCTCAATCTGATTGAGGCGCTTGCGGCGGAGTTCGAACGCCCTGCCGCAGGCCGTGCCGTATCCGTCTCTCGCGGTCTCTACCCCGGCAGCCGCTTCTACAACGCCCGCGGTGAATTCCACCTGTTCAACACGTGCAACACGTGGACCGCGCGCATGTTGCGTGCCGCCGGCGTGGCGATCTCTCCTTCGGGAATCGTAACTGCCGACGGGCTTATGGCCCGTCTGCGAGCGGCGCTAACTGTCGAGTGAGCTCAGCGCCCCTTCGCGGGTATCGTGGATCGGGATGATCTTGTCGAAGCCGCTGATCTCGAACACTTCCTTGACCGGGCCCGAGAGCGAGCAAAGTGCGAATTTGGCGTCCCGCTTCCACAGGGTCTTGGCGGTCATCAGCACGGCGCGGAGCCCCGCACTGCTTATGTAGGAAAGGTTCTCGAAGTCCATGATCACGGCGCGGTCGCCGTCTTCGATCTTGGTTCGGATCGCTTCCTCGAAATCACGGGCATTGGTGCTGTCGATGCGCCCATTCACGCTGGCGGTCAGGGCGTTATCGCCGCGTTCGATCGTCAACTCCATCGCCGTCGTCTCCTAAGACCGTGCTGGTACGATCATATACCTTGTTTGGGGGCGCGCCACACTCTAACTCGCGTGGATTCCAGAGCGCCGCGGCCCTCCCCGCACACCGTGGCGCGACGGCGTCAATCGTCTGTTTCGGGCATTAGCACGAATTCCGGGTAAGACTCAATGCCGAGCTCCGCCGCATCCTGGCCAAGCTCCTCGTGCGCCTCTGGGATCCGCGCCCGGAGCGGGGACTTGTCGAGGATGAACCACGCCAGGTACGAGGTGCCGAAGACGAAGGCGCCGATCGCGAGGATACCGATGATCTGCACGCCGGGGTCGCCGCCGGCCGCAATGCAGACCGCGAGCGTCCCCCACACCCCGGCGAAGAGGTGCGCCGGAACCGCGCCGACGACATCGTCCACCTTGACGATCTCGAGGAGCTTCACGCCGAGCACGACGATCGCGCCGCCGATCGCACCGATGATGACCGCGAAGTAGTGATCGACGATGTCGGGTCCGGCGGTGATCGCCACCAGGCCGGCGATGGCGCCGTTCAGGCTGGTAATCAGGTCGACACGCCCCATGATCGGCCGCGAGAGCGTGATCGCCGCCAGTACGCCGGCCGCCGCCGCGAGATTGGTGTTTGCCAGGATGTTGCTCAACGCCACCGCGTCGATCGCCCCGCTCAGCGCGAGTTGCGAGCCTCCGTTGAACCCGAACCAGCCCAACCAGAGGATGAAGACTCCGAGCGTCACCGCCGGCACGTTGGAGGGCGACGTCACCTTGACGCTGCCATCGGCGCGGAACTTGCCCTTCCGTGCGCCGACGATCATGGCGCCGGCGAGAGCCGCCCAGCCGCCGGTCGAATGCACGATCGTGGATCCGGCGAAGTCCTGGAACCCCATCTGGGAGAGCCAGCCGCCGCCCCAGGTCCAGGAGCCGATCACCGGATAGATGAAGGCGGTCAGCAGCGCGATGAAGATGAAGAACGACCAGAGCTTCACGCGTTCGGCCAAGGTGCCCGAGACGATCGAGGCGGTGGTCGCCACGAACACCATCTGGAAGAACCAGTCGGACATCGTGGAATAGCCGCCCTCTATGACTGCCTCGGCCGCGGCTTCGTCGCCGCCGAGCAGAGCGATCTCCTCGGGCGTTGTCGAATAGGGCAGCGCGAACGACCCGACCCAGCTCACCACATCGACGTACATGAGGTTGTAGCCGACCAGATAGTAGGTGAGGCCGGCGATGGAATAGAGGCCGATGTTCTTGAGGCAGATGACGGACGCGTTCTTGGTGCGGACCGATCCGGCCTCCAGCATGGTGAAGCCGGCGCACATCCACATCACCAGCGCGCCCCAGATGAGGAACGAGAAGCTGTTGAGGATGAACTGCGTCTCGGCGGTGACCGCGGCGTAGGCCTGCGGCACCACGAACACGAGCGAGAGCGTGAAGACGAGGACCAGACCGACGGTCCGCCAGCGGGATCTGCCGGTGAATCTGAAGGGCGAAAGGCCTGCGAAAGTAAGCTTCGATACTATTCCGCGTGTACTTCTACACTCCTGCCGCATAGCCGGGTCCCTGTCCCCTTATTCACGGTTTTGTCAACCATGACCACGTTCGCCGGGGCTGTCAATTGCGAACGCGTATGGACCCCGCCCTGGCTCGCACTTGCCCCCTAACTTGTTGATATTTGCTAGTATAACTCCAGGGATGACGTGGCGCGTGCCGCCGGCCTCGCCCGCTCCTGTACCGCTCGAGCCATCATCTGCTCACACAGTCAGGTCTCGGAGCACATCCGGCAGCGATTCGCTCAGGTCCTCGGCAATCAAACCGGGGCCGAAGGCGGCCGCCGCGGCGCCGTGCAGCCAAACTCCCGCAGCGGCAGCCTCGAACGTCGGCATCCCCTGCGCCAGCAGGCCGAGGATGAAGCCGGCCAGGACATCGCCCGAGCCCGCCGTCGCCAGCGTCGGCGGCGCATTGGCATTGATCGCTGCGCGGCCGTCGGGCGCCGCGATCACGCTGTCCGCGCCCTTCAGGACCACCACGGCCCCGCATTCCGCCGCTGCGGCACGGGCACGGGAGAGCTTGTCGCCCTCATGGGCGAAGAGACGCCGGTACTCGCCTTCGTGCGGGGTCAACACCGCATTGGGCCCGAGGGCCTCGAAGAGCGCGGCCGGCTCCTCCTGAAACGCGGTGAGCGCGTCGGCGTCCAGCACGCAGCGCTTTCCCGCGCCGAGCGCCTGGAGCGTTCTTGCGCGGGTCGCGGGGCTCACGCCGCAGCCAGGGCCGATCAGCAGCGCGTTGCGGCGCTCGTCGGCAAGCGCCGCCCCCAGATCGTCCAGAGCCGCCACCATGACGGCGGTTAACTGGGACGCATAGACGGGCAACGCAGCCTCGGGCGCGTGGACCGTGACCAGACCGGCGCCCACGCGGAGCGCCGCGCGGGCCGCGAGCCGCGCCGCGCCGGAATGGGTGCCGTCGCCGCCGACCACGAGCGCATGGCCGCGGCTGTACTTGTGATCGGCCGCTTCGGGGCCGGGCATCAGCCCTCGCCAGAGCGCCGGCGCGTTTTCGTGCACCCGGAGCGCCATCTCGTCGATCGCCGTCTCCGGAATGCCGATGTCGGCAACCACCACTTCGCCGGCACGCTCGCGCCCCGGCAACAGCAGGTGCCCGTACTTGCGCCGGCCGAAGGTCACGGTCACCGCAGCCTCGAAGCTCCCGCCCAGGACCTCGCCGGTATCGCCGTGGACCCCGCTCGGGATGTCGACCGCAACGCAGGGCAGACCGCGCCCGGTGCATGCCTCAACGAGCGCCAGCGCTACCCCCTCCAGCGGCCGCGTCAGTCCGGCGCCGAACAGTGCATCGACCACCAGCGGCTCGCCCTCGAGCAACGCTGGATCGAGCGAGTCGACCGTTCCTTCCCAACGTTCGGCCATGGCGGCGGCATCGCCCTTGAGCCGCGCGCGGTCGCCGAGCAGTCCGAGCCGCACCGGCCAGCCGGCCTCCGCCAGCAGCCGCGCGACGACGAACCCGTCCCCGCCGTTGTTGCCGGGGCCGCAGAGCACCGCCACCGGTCGCGTCCCCCAGCGCCGCACGATGGCGTCCGCCACCGCCCGTCCGGCGTTCTCCATCAGCGTGAGACCCGGCGTGCCCGCGCGTGCCGCCGCCGCGTCGGCCGCATACATCTCGGCAACGGAAATGAGTGCGAGAGCGCTGGCGTCGCTCATTCGGAGTCGGCGAAGAGCAGGTCGACCCGCATCGGTTGCACGAAGGCGTAATCGCCGGCGTCCGTGCGGCCGGCCTCGAACAGGCGCTTCACGGTCTCGCTCCGCACCGCATCGGCGCCGTAGCTGTTATAGGAGAGACCCGAGAACAGCTCGACGAACTCGTCGTGGCTCTCGAAGCGCCGCTCGATCTCGTAGTGGACCTCGCGCGCACGGGCGAAGCGCGGCGCCGACTCGCACACCGCCTCGCGCGCCTGGGCGCGGACCTCGGTCTCGTCGTGGAAGGGCTTGATGACCGCCGAGAACGGCCCCTCCATCACCGGCTCCATCACGTAGACGAAGCCGCCCGGTGCGAGCACGCGGCGCGCCTCGGTGAGCGCAGGGCGCATGGCGGCTTGCGGCACGTGATGCAGGGAGCGCCCGAAGATCACCCCGTCGACCGAACCGTCGTCTGCCGGAAGCGACTCGGCCCGCCCCTCGACGAAGGTCACGCCGGGAGTCTCCGGGGCCTTGCGATTGCGCTCCGCCTGAACCGGGTCCGGCTCGACGCCCAGCACCGTTGCGCCACGCTCGGCCAGCGACCGGGCCAGCGCGCCGCCGCCGCAGCCGACATCGATGAGCGAATGACCGTGCACCGGCACCAGCCGGTCCAGCACCGCGAGATCGGTGCTTGCGCCCCAGCTTTCGACGGTCCCGGGCATGGCGCGAGCATAACCCCCGCCCCGCCGCCGGGCCAGCGTCGAACTCTGCGAGACGCCGTGAAGGCTGCGCAATCATATCGATTCTGATATGAAACCGGACGAGCACGTGCGCCCGCCAGTCATCGAGCGGGTGAGTCAGTCCAGAGTTGCCCCATGGTTGCCCACGTCGAGACCGTCGCCTTCCAGGGCATCGAGGCGTTGCCGGTCGACGTGCAGGTGCATATCGGTGGGGGCATGCCCGCGTTCATGGTGGTGGGCCTTCCCGACAAGGCGGTAGCGGAAAGCCGAGAGCGGGTGCGCGGCGCGCTCGCCGGTCTCGGGCTCGCGCTGCCGGCAAGGCGGATCATCGTGAACCTCGCGCCGGCGGACATGCAGAAGGAGGGGAGCCACTTCGATTTGCCGATCGCGCTCGGGCTGCTGGTGGCGATGGAGGTGCTGTCGGTGGACGATCTCGGCACCTATGTCGCGCTCGGCGAACTCGGTCTCGACGGCGCGCTGATACCGGTGGCGGGCGTGTTGCCGGCCGCCATCGGCGCAAACGCGCGCGAGCGCGGCCTGATCTGCCCGGCGGCCAACGGCACGGAGGCCGCCTGGGCCGGTGGCGGCGAGGTCGTGGCGCCTGCTGACCTGCTGGCCCTCATCAACCACTTCAAGGGAACCCAGCTGCAGGCACCGCCCAAGGCGGCGGCACTCGCCGCGCCCCCGCGCTATTCCGACCTCCGCGACATCAAGGGGCAGGAGACCGCCAAGCGTGCCCTCGAAGTGGCCGCTGCCGGCGGCCACAATCTGCTGATGATCGGCCCGCCGGGCACCGGCAAGTCGATGCTGGCCTCGCGCCTGCCCGGCATCCTCCCGCCGCTCGCGCCCGAGGAGGCGCTGAGCGTCAGCATGATCGCCTCGGTCGCGGGCCTCCTTGGAGACAACGGGCTGACCCGCAGCCGGCCCTTCCGCGACCCGCACCATTCGGCCTCGATGGCGGCGATGGTGGGTGGCGGCGTCCGCGCCAGCCCCGGAGAGGTCTCGCTCGCCCACCTTGGAGTTCTGTTCCTGGACGAGCTGCCCGAATTCCCCCGCCCCGTGCTCGACGCGCTGCGCCAGCCCATCGAGAGCGGCGCGGTGGCGGTCGCCCGCGCCAACGCCCACGTGCGCTATCCCGCGCGCTTCCAGCTCGTCGCCGCGATGAACCCGTGCCGCTGCGGTTACCTGTCGGACCCCGCGCGCGCCTGCACCCGCGCGCCGCGCTGCGCGCAGGACTACCAAGCGCGCATCTCGGGCCCGCTCTATGACCGGATCGACCTCCATGTCGAGGTGCCGGAGCTTTCGGCCGCCGATCTGACACTGCCGCCGCCAGCCGAGGGCTCGCACGAGGTCGCAGCACGGGTCGCGGCTGCCCGCGCGGCCCAGCTGGCACGCTTCCGCGCGCTGGACGCGCCGCCCGACGTGCGCACCAATGCCGAAGCCGAAGGCGAGTTGCTGACCCGGATCGCCACCCCGGACGAGGGCGGGCGTGAATTGCTCGCCGAGGCGACCGACCGGCTCAGGCTTTCGGCGCGCGGCCACCACCGCGTGCTCAAGGTCGCGCGCACGATTGCGGACTTGGGCAGCGCCGAGACCGTCGCGCGCCGGCATATCGCGGAAGCGCTCTCCTACCGCCGTATCGGCCCGTACGGATAAGGGGAGGCGCCGAGCGAGACGGCCCGGCCGCGATCAGTCCTTGGCGATCATGCGCCCGAGGCGCCGGCCGCCGCAGAGGTGAACGTGGAAGTGCGGCACTTCCTGGCCGCCGTTGACGCCGGTGTTGGCGATGGTGCGGAAGCCGTCCCCCACGAGACCCAGCGAGCGGGCGATCTCGCCCACCGTCTTGAAGAAGCGCCCAACCTCCTCGGCCGAGGCCATCTGCGTGAAGTCGTCGAGCGAGACGTAAGCACCCTTGGGGATCACCAGCACGTGCACCGGCGCCTGCGGCGAAATGTCGCGAAAGGCGAGCACGGCATCGTCCTCATAGACGGTATCGTTCGGAATCTCGCCACGTAGGATCCTGGCGAAGATGTTGTTGTCGTCGTAGCTCATTTCTTGTCCCCGGCCATGCGTTTGTTCGCCTCGCGCGCGAGTCCGGAGACGCCGCGCCTCTTCGAGAGTTCGCCGAACACGTCGGCCGGCTTCACGCCTGCGGCGGACCACAGGACCAGCAGGTGGAACAGCAGGTCCGCACTCTCGGAGACGACGCCCTTCTTGTCGCCGAGGGCACCGGCGAGCGCCACCTCCACGCCCTCCTCCCCCACCTTCTTCGCCACGTGTTCCTGGCCGCGCGCGAAGGTGCGCGCGACGTAGGACGTCTCCGGGTCGCCGCCCTTCCGCTTCTCGATGACGCCGTACAGCTCTTCGATGACGCTGCCGGCCTGCGCACTCTTCATCCTGCCGCCCCGTCTCGCTCCGCGCGTTGGGTATCAGAATTCGCCCGCGCCGTCATGGCCGCATGGGGATGCCGGCGGCGCGCATGTGCGCCTTCGCCTCGCCGATCGAGTGCTCGCCGAAATGGAAGATGGAGGCCGCCAGCACCGCCGTCGCGTGGCCGTCGCGGATGCCCTCCACCAAGTGATCGAGCGTGCCGACGCCGCCCGACGCGATCACCGGGATCGAGACCGCGTCCGCCACGGCACGCGTCAATTCGAGATCGAAGCCCACACGAGTACCGTCCCGGTCCATCGACGTCATCAGGATTTCGCCGGCGCCCGCGTTCGCCATGCGCCGCGCCCACCCGATGGCCTCGATCCCCGTCGGCTTGCGCCCGCCGTGGGTGAAAATCTCGAAGCCGCCTGCGACCCGCTTGGCGTCGATGGCGACGACGATGCACTGCGTCCCGAATTTCTCCGCCGCCTCGGCGACGAAAGCGGGGTTGTGCACGGCGGCCGTGTTGATCGAGACCTTGTCGGCACCCGCCAGCAGCAGCGCGCGGACATCCTCGATGGCGCGCACCCCGCCGCCCACCGTGAGCGGCATGAAGCAGACCTCCGCGGTGCCGGCGACGACATCGTAGATGGTCTCGCGTTGCTCGTGGGAGGCGGTGATATCGAGGAAGCAGAGCTCGTCCGCCCCCTGCTCGTCGTACACCCTGGCCTGCTCCACCGGGTCGCCGGCATCCACCAGATCGACGAAGTTCACGCCCTTCACCACCCGCCCGGCGTGGACATCGAGGCACGGGATGACGCACATCTTCAGCATGGCGCGGGGCCGCGACCGGCGGATTCAGGCGGCGAGCAGCGAAAGCGCCTGCGCCGGGTCGATGCGCCCGTCGTAGAGCGCCCGGCCGCAGATCACGCCGCAGACCCCGTCCGCCTCGTAGGCCTTGAGCGCTTCGAGGTCGGCGTGAGAGGCAACGCCGCCGGAGGCGATGACCGGCGTCTCCAGCGCCCGCGCCAGCGCGCCGGTCGCCGCGGCAGCGACACCCTCAAGCGCCCCGTCGCGCGCGATATCGGTGTGGATGATCGCGGCGGCGCCGGCATCCTCGAAACGCCGCGCCAGCTCCAGCGCCTCCATGTCCACCGTCTCGGCCCAGCCTTCCACCGCCACCCGCCCGTCGCGTGCGTCGATGCCGACCGCGACCCGGCCGGGGAAGGCCCGGCAGGCATCGCGCACCAGCTCGGGGTCGCGCACTGCCACGGTGCCTAGGATCACCCGCTGCACGCCGGCCCCCAGCCACGCCTCGATGGTCGCCATGTCCCTGATGCCGCCACCGAGCTGGACCGGGAGATCGACCGCCGCGAGGATGGCTTCGACCGCATCGGCGTTGACCGGCTTGCCCGCGAACGCGCCGTCCAGATCGACGATGTGGAGCCAGGCGAAGCCCGCCGCCTCGAAGGCCCGCGCCTGCGCCGGCGGGTCGTCGGAGAAGACCGTGGCCCGCGCCATGTCGCCCTGCACGAGCCTGACGCAAGCGCCATCCTTGAGGTCGATCGCAGGGAAGAGGATCACGGCGCCGGGTCCGGCGGCCGGTCCGTCAGATCGGTCAGGTCCTTGCAGTAGTAGTGGCCGGCGATCGGCTCGCCCTCCACGAACGCGTACTTGGGATGCGTGCCCCAGCGCTCGAAACCCAAAGATTCGTAGAGCGCGATGGCGGCTTCCTGGGTTTCGCGCACACTCAGGTTCACCACCTTGTAGCCGCGTGCGCGCGCTTCCGCCTCGGCCGCCTCCAGCAGCATCCGCGCCAGGCCGTGCCCGCGCGCCCAGGGTGCCACGAAGTGCGTGTCGATGAGGCAGGAGAGGCGCCAGGCCTCCTTCTGGGGCGGTGCCGACACGAGCTGGACCGACCCCGCCACCACGCCGTCCATGCGGCCGATGAATAGGAGCCGCTCGGGCACCACGGTCACACCCCGCCAGTAGCGCTCGAAGGCCGCCGGCTGGGGCGGGCGCACCCAACCGAAGCCGGCGCCGTCGTTGATGGCGGCGGCAGCGGCCTCGCAAAGCTCCGCGAGCTCGCGCTTGCGCAGCCGCTCGACCGTGCCGACCTCGATGCGGGGTCCGACTGTCGCGAGCTGGCTCATGGCTGCCACCGAAGGAAGTTACCGATCACGGTCAGGCCCACCTCTTGGCTCTTCTCGGGATGAAACTGCGTGCCCACCATGTTGTCGCGGCCCGCGACCGCGGTGACCGGGCCGCCATAGTCCACGGTGGCGAACACCTCGTCGGAACTGCGGCAGGTGAGTCCGTAGCTGTGCACGAAGTAGGCATGGGCATCGCCGGGCAGGCCCTTGAGCACCGGATGCGCCTCGCCTTCCAGAGCGAGATCGTTCCATCCCATGTGAGGGACCTTCAGCGCCTCGTCCTCGGGCGCGAGCGGCCCCACCTCGCCGTCGAGCCAGCCGAGCCCCTCGTGCTCGCCGTGCTCGTGTCCCACGCGCGCCATGAGCTGCATACCCACGCAGATGCCGAGGAAGGGCACGCCCCGGCGCAGCACCGCGTCCTCCAGCGCCTCGATCATGCCCCTTCGGGCAGCGAGCCCGGCCTTGCAGTCGGCGAAGGCACCGACGCCGGGCAGGACGATGCGGTCGGCGTCCCGCACCCGGTCGGGATCGTCGGTCACCAGCACCGGCTCGGCCGGAGTTGCGTCAGCCGCGGCGCGCTCGAAGGCCTTGGCGGCGGAGCGCAGATTGCCCGAGCCATAGTCGATGATCGCGGTGGTCACGGCGCGTCAGCTCCAGAAGCCGGGGTTCGGGTCGAGACCGCGCGACCAGGGCGACGGTGCTGCTGCGCTTGCGGCCGCCGCTGCCGTCCCTGGCATCGGCGCCTGCGCCACGGCCTCGGCGTAGCGGATGAGCGCGTGCGCGCGGCTCGGCGCCGCCACCACCTCGGCCAGCCGATAGCCGCGACCGGCCAGCCCGGCCCGGCGCAGGTCGTTGGCCGACATGCCGACGAGCACGGCGTAGCCGAGGCCGAGCACCACGGGCGGGACCGGCCCGAGGCCCAGCACCAGGGGCACCGCGACGATCGCCCCGAGCGCCACGATCAGCACCGGGGCGGCAAGCCACAGCCCCTCCGCAAGCGCCCAGAACGGCGCGAAGAAGAACGCGAGCCAGTTGAAGCCTTCGCGCACGAGCACGGCGCGGCCCAGCGCGCCGTCGTCCCCGCCGCCTTCGCCGGCCGGAATGTGGACCGTGTAGAAGCGCACGTCTCAGGCCTCCAGGCTGCCGCCGAGCACGCCCTTGGTGGACGGCACCTCGCCCGCCATGCGCGGGTCGGGCTCGAGCGCCTGGCGCAGCGCCCGCGCCAGGCCCTTGTAGCAGGCCTCGATCATGTGATGGCTGTTCTCGCCGTACATGACCTCAACGTGGAGCGTGAGCCCCGCCGATTGCGCAAACGCCTGGAACCACTCCTTGAAGTGCTCGGTGTCCATGCCGTCGAGGCGCGGCCTCTCGAACCTGACCCGCCAGATCAGGTAGGGCCGGTTGCTCGCATCCAGCGAGACCCTGGCGCAGGCCTCGTCCATGGGGATCACGGCGCTGCCGTAGCGCCGGATGCCGCGCCGCTCGCCGAGGGCCTTGCTCACCGCCTCGCCGATGGTTATCCCGGTGTCCTCGACCGTGTGGTGCAGCGTCACGTCGATATCGCCCTTCGCGTCGCACTCGATATCGATCAGGCTGTGGCGCGAGAGCTGCTCCAGCATGTGATCGAGGAAGCCGATTCCGGTGGCGATCTGCGAGCGGCCGCTGCCGTCGAGATCGACCGCGACGGTAATGTTCGTCTCCTTGGTAACCCGCTCGACGCGGGCCGTGCGCGTGGGCTGGCTCATGCCTGAGACCGATAGTCCGGGGAGAACGGCGCCTTGTAGCAAGAACCGCCGCTGGCTGCCAGCCTGGACCGGCCGCGCCCTTCCCACTTCCCGTTGGGGCCAAAGCGTTGACCGGAGGGCAGCGCCTCACCGATACTTTGCACTGGGCTTGAAGGAGACGCCATGTCCTCTCGAAGCACCTACAAGTATCACTTCAAGGTTGACGGGAAGATCGTCCTCAGCGGCATCACGAGCGACCTGAAACGCCGCGAGAAGGAGCACCGCCGACGGTGGCCGACGGGACGCATCGAGCAGGTCGGACGGGCGACCACGCATCAAAAGGCCTGGGAGTGGAATCGGAAGCAGACTGAGGAGCGCTACGGCCACGCTCGCTAATGCCCCCGCAAGGATCACCGGCAGAGCGTGATGATGCCCCACAGGCCGCTTCACGCAAGCACGTTATCGTCACGGGCGCTGGCTTCACCCGCGCCCTGGTTCCCGGCGCGCCCCTTCTCGTCGACGATTTTTGCAACGACGCCCTTGGAGAGAAGGTCCGGGGCCTGCCCAACGCGAGCCGCCTGCTGGACCGGGAACGGAGCAACCATCCGGAAGGCCACATAGACATCGAGCGCCTGATGACGCGGCTCGATGCTCTGATGCCTTACGACTACGCGGACGATGTCGGTAACGCGGCAAACGAGTACACCTTCCTGCTTTCCGAACTGCGGCGGGCTTTCCTGGACCGTCTCCAGGAGGCACGACAGGGCGACATCGCGCGCGAAGAGCTGGACAGATTTGCCAAGTACTGTTCGGACAACGTTTGTTGCTGCATCACGTTCAATTACGACGACTTCCTCGACGAAGCGCTCTACCTGACCGGCCACTGGAACTCTTACCGGGGATACGGCTTCTTTTGCCGGTCGTCCCGCGACGGCATTTACAGTTTGTCCCTGGGAAAAAAGGACTCACGCCTCCTGCTTCTGAAGCTCCACGGCTCGATCAATTGGCGACCGAAGTTGGGATACGCAAACCCGGTAGCGCTCGACTCAATCACACACCACAACTGTTGGAATGGTAGCGACCTCGATTCTCATCACCTCGAACCGGAGCCCGTGATCGTCCCGCCCGTGTTGTCCAAGTCCAGCCTTGTCGAACAGCCGGTGCTTCGCCTCGTCTGGTCACGCGCGTTCACCGAATTGGCAACTGCTCACCAAGTCACCTTCATCGGGTATTCGTTCCCCACCACGGACATCGCCGTGCGGACGCTGTTTTCCGAAGCCGTGGAGGACCTCCCGCGCGAAAACGTCACCATCGTCAATCTGGCCAGTGACGAGGCCGGGAAAGACGCCACGAGAAAGGCGTATCGTGCCGCTCTGGGCCATATCCCCGACGAGCGGTTCCACTTCGGCGGCGCCCTCGAATGGATACGCCGTCTACCGTCCTAGCCGGCATTCTCGGCCGGCGCTTCCCACTTCCCGACGGCGCCGGACCGGGGCATGATGGCGCGAGACACACGCCTGACGAGGAGATCGAGGCATGGCCGGCATCTTCGACATCAACATCGATTGCGGCGAGAGCTTCGGCAACTGGGTCATGGGAGCAGACGAGGCGCTCATGCCCCACATCACCACCGCGAACGTCGCCTGCGGCTTCCATGCCGGCGACCCGATGACCATGATGAAGACCATCGCGCTCGCCAAGGAGAATGGCGTGGCCGTGGGCTCCCATCCGGGGCTGCCGGACCTCATGGGCTTCGGCCGCCGGGTGATGGCGATCACGCCGGACGAGCTCTACGCCTACGTGATCTACCAGACCGGCGCGCTGAAATCGGCGCTGGAGGCCAACGGCATGGCGCTACACCACGTCAAGCCCCACGGCGCCCTCTACCGCATGCTCAACGGCGACGAGGCACTGGGCGAGGCCTTCGCCCGCGCGGTGATCGATCTCTGCCCCGAGCCGATGATGTACTACCCGGCGCCGGTGGAACGCCACGCGGTCACCAAGATCGCCGCCGACATGGGCATCGACGTTGTGGGCGAGCTCTACTTCGACCTGCCCTACGACGATGACGGCACGCTGGTGCTCAAGCGCTCCAACGAGGGCGCAGACCTGGACGACACCCGGCACAAGCTCGGGCTCTTCCTGGAGACCGGCAACACCCTCAGCATCGACGGCGCGCGGGTGCCGATCTCGGCGCGCAGCATCTGCCTGCACGGCGACGGGCCGAACGCGGTCGATCTCGCCACCACCATCGGCGCGACCCTCTCGGAACACGGCTATACGCTGGAGCCGCTGACGCCGGCGCCGACGCTGCATCAGGCCGCCGAGTAAGGGACTGGAAACGCGGCGCCGGTTGAGGCATCTTCCGGCGTCGCGACCCTGAAGAGTCGCGGTGCACTAACCAGAGGAGTGGACGTCGATGAGCGACGAGCACGGCCCCTCGCTCGAGGAGCTGACGCGGGCACGAATCCCTTATGTGGTGGGGCTCGGCCTCGCCGTCCTCATCATCGGCGTCCTCGCGGGCCTCTCGGCCGGCGGCATCGTCCCGTAAGCGACCCCCTCAGGCGCCGGCCGGGGCGGTGGGCAGCATCCCCTCCCCGCGCATCCAGCGGCAGAGATCCTCGAACATGGTGCGGAGCGGCAGCGGCTTGAAGCCGAGTTCCCGTATCGCCTTGTCGCACAGCATGATCTGATCCAGGTTCGTGACGAAGTGGATCTCGTCGCTCGCGTCGGGATTGCGCTCGCTCGTGGGCTGCGGCGGCTCGACGCCGACGATCTCGGCCACGATGCTGGCTGCGGTGGCAAACTTCTCGTTGGCGCCGCCGAGGATGTAGCGCTCCCCTCTCCGCCCCCGCTCGTAGGCGCTGATATGCGCCTTCGCGGTCTCGTCGATATGGCAGAAGGAGCCGCCGCCGACGCCCACGGTGGTCATGGCGCCGCTCGCGATCGCCTGCACGAAGGGGCCCCAGATCACCCGATCGTAGGGGCCGACCACGTTGCCGGGGTTGACGCAGACGGCATCGAGCCCATTGGCCACTGCCTCCAGCACGATGTCCTCAGCCGCCTTCTTGGTGCGGCAATAGTTGACTGGAAGCTCGTCGGCGTTCGACGGCGCGGTCTCGTCGATGGGCATGCCGTCGTGAAGACCCCACGTCGCGCCCGTCGACGTATGGATGAAGCGCCCGACATTTTTGGTCTTCGCCGCCTCGACGATGGCGCGCGTGCCCGCCACGTTGGCGTGGGTCTGGGCCTCGTCGCCGGCGGAATCGAAGCTCACGTTGCCGGCCACGTGGAACAAGGCATCCACGCCATCGGGAATCGCGCTCTCGAGAAACGCCCGGTCCCCGATGTCGCCCACCACCAGAGTGGCCGGAAACTGACTCAGGTAGGTGAGGTCCGAGGTCTCGCGGTGCATGGCGGTCACCGACCAGCCGGCCTCGCCCAGCTGCTTCACCAAGTTGGTGCCGATGAACCCCGAGGCGCCGGTTACGAACGCGGTCTTTGCTGTCATGCCGTATTCCCCGTATGTGTGCGAACTACCGCCAGATCGGCTTGCCCGAGCCCGGCAGCCCGTAAGAGTCCCACTTGCCCGTCACCCGCTCCACGATCTCGTCCGCCATGCGGATGCGCGTGCCCCAGGTCCGGCTGGTCTCGGGCCCGATCTTGGTCGTCGCATCGAGACCGATCTTGGCGCCGAGCCCCGGCTCCGGGCTCGCGAAGTCGAGATAGTCGATGGGCGTGCTCTCGACGACGGTGATGTCGCGCGCCGGGTCCATGCGGGTGGAAACCGCCCACATCACGTCCTTCCAGTCGCGCGCGTCGATGTCGTCGTCCACCACGATCACCCATTTCGTATACATGAACTGCCGCAGATAGGACCAGACGGCCATCATCACGCGCTTGGCGTGGCCCGCGTAAGACTTCTTGATGGAGACCACGGCGATGCGGTAGCTGCAGCCCTCCGGCGGCAGCCAGAAGTCCACGATCTCCGGGAACTGCTGGACCAGCAGCGGAATGAACACCTCGTTCAGCGCCTCGCCCAGGATGCTCGGCTCGTCTGGCGGGCGCCCGGTATAGGTCGAGAGGTAGATCGGATCGCGCCGCATGGTGATGGCGGAGACCGTGAACACCGGGAACGGCTCGACCGCGTTGTAGTAGCCTGTATGATCGCCGTAGGGACCTTCGTCCCGGTAATCGTCGAGGCTGACATGGCCCTCGATGACGATCTCGGCTTCGGCCGGCACCTCGAGCGGCACCGTCTTGGCCTGCACCAGCTCCACCTTCTGGCCGCGCAGGAGGCCCGCGAACTGATATTCCGAGAGCGTATCCGGCACCGGCGTCACCGCCGCGAGGATGGTGCCGGGGTCCGCGCCGATCACCGCCGCAGCCGGCAGCGGCTCGCGCTTCTCCTGCCCCCAGCGCCGGTGCTGCTGGGCGCCGCCCCGGTGCGCGAGCCAGCGCATCAGCGTGGTGTCGCGGCCGGTCACCTGCATCCGGTAGATGCCGAGGTTGTAGTTGTCGATGCGCGAGCGGCTCGGCCCCTTCGTCACCACCAGCGGCCAGGTGATGAGCGGCGCGGGCTCGCCCGGCCAGCAGGTCTGGATCGGCAGCCGGCCGAGGTCGATGTCGTCGCCCGTGAGCACCACCTCCTGCACCGGCCCGCCGCCCACCGTGCGGGGCTTCATCGCGCGTACCGTGTTGAGCAGCGGCAGCATCTCGACCGCCTCGCGCCAGCCGCTCGGCGGCTCCGGCTGGCGCAGGAAGGCCAGCGTCTCGCCCACCTCGCGCAAGCCGCCGGGCTCCCGGTTCATGCCCCAGGCGACCCGCTCCACCGTGCCGAACAGGTTCACCAGCACCGGCATGTTGAAGCGCCTGCCGTCCTCGCCCACCACGGTCTCGAACAGCACCGCCGGCCCTTCGTCTGCGATCAGGCGGGTCTGGATCTCGGTCATCTCCAGGTGGGGCGAGACCGGCGCCGAGACCCGGTTCAGCCGGCCCGCGCCCTCCAGGCGGGCGATGAAGTCGCGCAGCGATCGATAGGCCATGGGCACCTCGGCGGGAGGCTCACATTCATGGGCAGGCGCCGGCGCCCGTCAAGCCCGCGCGGCCATCCGCTGGCGGGATGCAACCGGCCATGACCTCCCCCGATACCGCCCTGGTCGAGACCGCGAAGCGCTATCCCTTCCCGCGGCCAGGGTATTCCTTCCTCTACGTGGACGGCGAGGCGTGGCGACTCAACTCCCTCGGCGACGCCCTGGAGGACGCGGAGGTTGACGTCGACGGGCAGATCGTGAGGGTCGGAACCCTGCTGCGGCAACGCGGCATCACCGCCCCTACCCCCCTCAGCCAACGCACGCCGGTGCTGGCCTACGGCGCCAACGCCGCGCCCGAGCGCCTGCGGCGAAAGTTCGCGCCCGTCGGCCCGGCCGTCTTCCCGGTCCTCGAGGCCCGGCTCCACGGCTTCGACATCGTCCACGCCGCCCACATCTCCAGCTACGGCGCGGTGCCGGCGACCCTCGCTGCCTCCCCCGGCACGGCCTGCCACATCGCCGTCACCTGCCTCGACACGCGCGCGCTTGCGCGCATGCACGAGACCGAGTTCCGCCGGCACACCTACCTGTTCGGCCAGCTGCGCAACATCCGACTCGAACCCGACCTGCTGCCGCCGATGGAGACAGTGAGCACCTACGTCGGCGGCTACGGCTACATCGCGCCGGAGGGCGCGCCGCTCGCGCTCGCCGCCATCCGGGCCGAGGGTCGGCGCTTCCGCACCTGCTCGCAGACCGAGGCGCTGCAAGCGATTCAGGCCATGCTCGGGGTGCCGGGGCCGTTGGACGACTTCATCCGGGAGGCCGTCGACGACGAGGCGGTCAGGCAGGAGCGCACGGCCCGGCTCAGAGCGCAGGCGCAGCCCTTCACCTACGCGGACTTCACGCCCGTCGCGCCGTAACCTTCAACCAAGAGCTTGCGCGGCCACGATCCCGGCGAAGAGCGCCAGGCCCACCAGGCTGTTGTTCTTGAACTTGGCGAGGCAATCGGCCGGGCTGTCGATGCGCACGCGGAGCGCCTGCCAGGCGAGCAGGAACGCTGCCACCGCCACGCCCACGTAGTAGGGCCAGGCCGCCTCGGCGGCGACTCCGGCGCCCGCAAAGCCCGCCACCGCCGCCACGTAGAACGCGATCAGGAAGGGCCGCGTCCGTGGCCCAAGCGCGATGGCGCTGGACTTCACCCCGATCAGGAGGTCGTCCTCCTTGTCCTGGTGCGCGTAGATCGTGTCGTAGCCGAGGGTCCAGGCGATGCCGCCCGCGTAGAGCAGCCCCGCCGGCCAGCCGATGCCGCCCTCGACCGCCGCCCAGCCCAGCAGCGCGCCATAGTTAAACGTAATCCCCAGAAAGGCTTGCGGCCAATAGGTGATGCGCTTCATTAAGGGGTAGAGCACCACCAGCAGCAGCGAGCCTACCCCCAGCAGAATCGCGAACAGGTTGAGCTGGAGCAGGATGGCGAGCCCTGCCCCCAGCAGCACCGCCATGAAGGCCACGGCCCCCTTCACCCCGATGGCGCCGGAGGGCAGCGGCCGCCGCCGCGTGCGCTCCACCTGCGCGTCGAAGTCGCGGTCGAAGATGTCGTTCAGCGTGCAGCCGGCGGCCCGCATCACGAAGGCGCCGGCGGTGAAGAGCACCAGCAGCCCGATATCCGGCAGGCCGTCGGAGGCGAGTCCGATGGCCCAGAGGCAGGGCCAGAGCAGGAGCCAGGCGCCGACCGGCTGATCCAGCCGCGCCAGCGCGACGAAGGGGCGGGCGAAGGGCGGCGCCGCCCGCTCGACCGGCCCAGGCCCTCCTGGGCTACGCCCGGCGGATGCTCCGGCCATGGTGTGCAGGCGCTCGGCCATGGCTGCTGGTGTATCGTGGCGCCCTGGCACTGACAAGCGGAGAGCCGTCCATGGCGGGCGCGCGCGACGGCGGCCCGAGAACGATCCGCCTCTTCGTCGAGGCGCCGCTCGCCGCGGGCGCGACGGTCGCCCTGGCCTCCGGCCAGGCCCACTACCTCCGCAACGTCATGCGCCAGGCGCCTGGGGACCGGATTCGCCTGTTCAACGGCCGCGACGGGGAGTGGGAGGGCGCCATCGAGACCCTCGCACCCAGCCGTGCCGGCATCCGCCTGGGCGCGCGACTCGCGCCCCAGCCACCGGCGACCGACCTGCGGCTCCTGTTCGCGCCGCTCAAGTCCGAGCGCACCCGCTTCGTGGTCGAGAAGGCGACCGAGCTTGGCGTCGGCGCCATCCAGCCGGTGTTCACCCGCTACGGCCAGACCAGGCGCGTCAATGTCGAGCGGCTCCACGCCCACGCCATCGAGGCGGCGGAGCAGTGCGGCCGCCTGGACGTGCCAAGCATCATGCCCCCCTGCCCCCTCACCGATGCGCTGGCTGACTGGCCGCCGGAACGCCGGCTGTTGGTCTGCGACCCCGAGGCCGAACGCTCGGTCGCCGAGTCGCTGGCGGACGCCCCGGCCGGCATCCTGGTGGGGCCCGAAGGCGGATTCGCGCCTGACGAGCGGCGCCTGCTCGCCGATCACCCGGCAACCGTCCCAGCCCGCCTCGGCCCCCGAATCCTGCGCGCCGAGACCGCGGTCGCGGCGGCGCTGGCCTGCTGGCAGGCCCTCGCCGGCGACTGGCGATGAGGCCGCGCTGCGCCAAACACAGCCCTGCCATGTCCCGGCTCGCCGTTCGATAGGCTGGACAGCGGCGCCCGAATAGGGGAAACCCGCACAGCTTCGACGCGACCGTTGGGAGGGGGCGTGAACGAAAGCGCCACCAGGCAAGGCGAGGCGCTCACCCGCCGCGACCTGATCGCCTATCTCGAATCCGGCTGCAAGCCGCGCTCCGCGTGGCGCATCGGCACGGAGCACGAGAAGTTCGGCCACCGCCTCGCGGATCACGCGCCGCTCCCTTACGAGGGAACGTGGGGAATCCGCGCGCTCCTGGAAGGGCTGCAGCGCTACGGCTGGACCCCCTACCTGGAGAACGGCAACCCCATCGCGCTGCTCAAGGACGGCCAGTCCGTGACGCTGGAGCCGGGCGGCCAGCTTGAGCTTTCGGGCGCCCCGCTCCACAACCTGCACCGCACCTGCGACGAGGTGCACGCGCACCTGGATCAGGTGCGCACGGTCTCCGCCGAGCTCGGCATCGGCTTCTACGGCGTGGGCTTCCGCCCCGATGCGCCGCGCGAGGCGATCCCGTGGATGCCAAAGGGCCGCTACGCGATCATGCGCCGCTACATGCCAACGCGGGGCAGCCTCGGCCTCGACATGATGACCCGCACCTGCACCGTGCAGGTCAATCTCGATTTCGAGTCGGAAGCCGACATGGTGCGCAAGATGCGCGTCGCCATGGCCCTGCAGCCGGTCGCCACCGCGCTCTTCGCCATCTCGCCCTTCGTCGAGGGCAAGCCGAGCGGATTCCGCAGCTACCGCAGCCATGTCTGGACCGATACCGACCCCGACCGCTGCGGCCTGCTCGATTTCGTCTTCGAGCCCGGCATGGGGTTCGAGCGCTATGCCGACTACGTGCTGGACGCGCCCATGTACTTCGTGGCGCGGGACGGCGGCTACGTGGACGTGGCGGGCGAATCCTTCCGCGACTTCATGGAGGGCGCCCTGCCGCAGCTCCCCGGCGAGCGGCCCACGCTCAAGGATTGGGAAGATCATCTCACCACCGTCTTCCCCGAGGTCCGACTCAAGACCTTCATCGAGATGCGGGGTGCGGACAGCGGGCCCTGGGGCAAGGTCTGCGCGTTGCCGGCGCTTTGGGTCGGCCTGCTCTACGATTCGACCGCATTGAACGAGGCCGAGGCGCTGGTCTCCGACTGGTCCGCCGACGATGTCGCGGCGATGCTCGGCGCCGTGCCGCGGGAGGCGCTCCGCGCCACGGTCGGCGGGCGGACGGTCCAGGAGATCGCCCGCGACACGGTGGAGATCGCGGCCGGCGGCCTCATGCGCCGCGCCGTCGCCGGCAACCTCGATTCCGACGAGCGCTCCTATCTCACCTACCTGCGCCAGATCGCCGAGAGCGGGCGGACCGCCGCCGATGACATGCTGGAGGCCTACGAGGGTCGCTGGGGCCGCAGCATCGAGCCACTGTTCGAGGAATACGCCTATTAGCGCCGGCGGCCTCGGTTATCGTATCAACCCGGCGCTCGGCGCCGTCATCCCGCCGCCCATCGCCGAGATCGCGAGCTTGGCCGCCGGCCGCGACTTCCCGCCCGAGAAGCCGCTGCTCGATCTCGCCCAGGCGGTGCCCGCCTACCCGCCGGCCGAGGCGCTCACCGCCCATCTCGCGGACGCGGTGCGCCGGCCGGAGACGGCGCGCTATACCCCGATCGTCGGTCGCGGCGATCTGCGCAGCGCCCTCGCATCAGCGCTCTCGGAGGCTTACGGCGGCGACGTGACCCGCGATCAAGTCGCGATCACGGCAGGCTGCAACCAAGCCTTCTGCCTTGCGCTCATGGCGCTCGCCGGGCCGGGCGACGAGGCGATCCTGGCCGCGCCCTCCTACTTCAACTACCAGATGTGGCTGGAGATGCTGGGCATCGCGCCGGTCTATCTCCCCTTCCGGCCCGAGCGCGGCGGCGTGCCGGACCCGGCCGACGCCGCGGCGCGGATCACGCCCCGCACCCGCGCCATCGTGCTGGTAACGCCCAACAACCCGACGGGCGCCATCTATCCGCCGGCGGTCATCGAGGAGTTCCACCGCCTCGCGCGCGACGCCGGCCTCGCCCTGGTGCTGGACGAGACCTACCGCGACTTCCTGCCCGGCGACGGCCCGCCCCACGGCCTGCTTGCGCGCCCGGACTGGGACCGGACGCTGATCCACCTCTACAGCTTCTCCAAGGTCTACAGCCTCACCGGCTACCGGGTCGGCGCGCTGGTGGCGGGCGCCGGACTACTCGCCGAGGTCGCCAAGGCCGCCGATTGCGTCGCCATCTGCGCGCCCGCCATCGCGCAGGAGGCAGCGCTCTACGGCCTCCGCAACCTCTCCGACTTCCGCGCCGACAAGCGGCGCTTGGTGCTGGAGCGCGTCGCCCAGTTCCGCGCCGTCTTCGCGCGCAACGACCTCGCCTACGAGCTGATCTGCGCCGGCGCCTTCTTCGCCTACGTGCGCCACCCGTTCGCCGGCACGCCCGCCGTCGATGTGGCCCAGCGACTGATTCGGGAAGAGAACGTGCTCTGCCTGCCCGGCAGCGCCTTCGGCCCCGATCAGGACAGCTATCTGCGCTTCGCGCTCGCCAACATCGACGGCGACGCGATGGCATTGCTCGGCGACCGCCTGGTCGCGAGCCAGACTTAGACGCCTCCGGCTACGCTTCGGAAAAGCGGCCGATATCGAAGCCCTCGATGGGCGTCTCGGTGCGGCCGTCGAGCGCAAGCTCCGCCGCCACCGCGCCGGACGCAGGGCCCAGGCAGAACCCGTGGCCGCTGAAGCCGAAGGCATGGACCAGGCCGGGCGTGGTCCGGCTCGGGCAGAGCACCGGCAGGTGATCCGGCGTACAGCCCTCCACCCCGCTCCAGAAGCGGATCACGGAGAGATCGGCGATGCGGGGGATGATGTCGATGGTCCGCGCCAGCGTGGTCAGGCTCTCCTCCGCGTCGACCTTGGCGAAGCCGACATCGAGGTCGGCGGTGCCGCTGCGCCCGCCGAATATGACGTTGCCGCGCGGGATCTGGCGCGCATAGACGTCGCCTCCCACCACGGCGAGCACGGGCACCATAAAGTAGGGCGCGGGTTCGGTGACGATCATCTGCGGCTCCATCGGCCAGATCTCGACCCGCTCGCCGAATCGGGCCGCGAGCCGCGCGCCCCAGGCGCCCGAGCTGTTGATCAGCGCGCCCCCGCGCAGCGTGCGCCCGGATTCGGTCTCGACCACGAAGCCGCCGCCGTCGCGCGCCACATGCTTCGCGCCGTCGAGCTCGATCAGCTCGGCGCCGGCCGCCCGCGCCGCCCGCGCGAAGGCGGGGCCCACCAGGCGCGGGTTGGCCTGCCCGTCGCTCGCGCAGTAGGCGGCGCCCACGGCGCTCTCGCCCAGCCAGGGGTAGCGATCCCGCAGCGCGTTGCGTCCCAGCATCTGGACCTCGACCCCGTGCTCGCCTTGCGCCTCGGCGTGGGCCGCGATCTGCTCCAGGTCCGCCTCGTTGCGCGCCACCTTGATGTTGCCGGTGATCGCGTACTCGCAATCGCTCCCCACCAGCTCCGGCAGACGCCTCCAGACCTTGAGCGCGCGCGCCGCGATGGGCAGCTCGGCGAGCTTCCGCCCGTTGCGCCGGACACCGCCGAAATTGACGCCGCTCGCCGCCGCGCCGAGCTGGTTCTTCTCCACCACCGCGACGCTTGCGCCGCGCTCGCGCAGTCGGAGCGCCGCGGCGCAGCCGACCAGCCCGCCGCCGACGATGACCACGTCGGTCCGCAACTCGCTCATATGGAGGCCGCCCGTGCGCGATCCTCGATCGCGGCTTCGGCGCCCGCGCGGATCGCGAGCGGCTTGACCGGCGCCTGCCCGCGCAGCCGGCCCACCTCCTCTACCCCGCAGCCGCGCGCGGCAGCGAGGATCTGGGCGGCGGCGGGGCCGCACACCCGGCCCTGGCAGCGCCCCATGCCGACTCGCGTAAACGCCTTGGCCCGGTTCATCTCCGCCGGATCGAGGGCGCGGCCTTGGCGAATCTCGCCGGCGGTAATCGCCTCGCAGCGGCAGATCACGGTCTCGTCCGGCAGCGTCCGCGCCATGTGGAAGGGCGTCGGCATGGCCCGCTCCAGCGCGTCGCGGAAGCGCATGATGCGCCGGAGCTTCGCCCGCTGCCTCGCCTGCAGCCCACGATCCGCCGCGATGCCCGTGTCGGCGAGCAAGGCGAGTGCCGCGAGCCGGCCGCGTACCTCCGCCGCATCGGCGCCGGCCACTCCGGCGCCGTCGCCTGCGAGGTAGACCGAGCCCTTGAGCGCCCGGCCGTCCTCGTCCGCCTCCGGCAGCCATTGCTGTGCGAGCGGGTCGAAGGCCATCTCGCAACCCGCAAGCTCGGCAAGCTGCACCTCGGACTTGACGCTGTAGCCGATGCCGAGCCCGGTGCAGGTGATCCGGTGCTTACGCCCGCGCCGATCCAGGTAGCGCACGGCCTCCAGGGCCGCCTCGCCCTCGGCCGCCACCGGCGTGATGCCGCGCCGCACCGGGATTCCCGCCGTGCGCGGCCAGGTCATGTACCAGAGCCCCTTGGCGAAGGTCCGCCCGCCCCGGAGCAAGCCGGGAAACACCGGGATCGCCTGGGACAAGTGGGACGTGTCCAGCACTGCCGCCACGCGCGCGCCCGCGTGGGCGTACTGGTAGGCGACGAGGTAGAGCAGCGGCCCGGTGCCCATGAAGACCACCGGATCGCCAATGGCGCAGCCCTGCGCCTTCAGCGCGACCTGCGAGCCCCCCATGGTGAACACGCCGGGCAGCGTCCAGCCGGGAAACGGAATCACCCGGTCCATGGCCCCGGTGGCGAGGATGAGCGCGTCGAACGCGATCCGCTCGATGCCGTCCGGGCCGAGCGCCTGGGCGACGCCGCCCTCGATGTTCCAGATCATGGTGTCGGGGCGATAGTCGATGCGCTCCCGCAGGCCGTCGAGCGCCGCGTGCACCGCCTGCGCCTTGCGCGCCTCGAAGCCGTAGAGCGCGGCGGCCGGCCGCTTGAACCCGTTCGGCGGCCGGCGATAGATCTGCCCGCCGCTGCGCGCGTTCTCGTCGACCACGACCGGCGCGACGCCGTGCGCGACCAGCGTCTCCGCCGCCCGCGTTCCCGCCGGGCCCGCACCGACGATCAGCACCCTTGGCGTGTCGCCGCTCATGTCTCGGATTCGGGTGCGCGCACGCGCATGTCGTCCCGCACCTCGGTCGTGCACGCGCGGGCGCGGCGCCCGTCCTCGAGCACGACCCAGCAGTCCTGGCACGCGCCCATGTTGCAGAATCCCGCGCGCAGGCTGCCGTTGAATTCGTTGCGGCGGAGCGCCACTCCGTTGCAGAGCAGCGCGGTGAGCAGCGTGTCGCCGGCGAGCGCTTCCAGCGGCCGCCCGTCGTGATAGATCGTAATTCCCGGCCGCCCGGTCTCGGCCAGACGCACGAGCCGGCACGCCGAATCCGGTCGTTGCTGCGCCGGTTGCGACATGGGCCCCGTGCTGACACGCCGGCCTAAGCGCGTCAAGCAAGCCGCAGGCGCCCGCCCGCCTTATGCCGCCGGGCCGCCCTTCGGCTCCCGCCCGTAGACTCGGCCCTTCCACTCGCTCCGCCGCCCGCCCCAGTCGCGCAGCGCCGAATGCCAGGTCATGGCGAGGTAGAGCGTGCCGATAAGCGGCATCGTCAACGCCCACGCGGAGGAGAGACGGTAATAGCGGACCGTCGGCAGGTAGCAGACCGCCATCCCGACGAGCCCGACGCCTCCGGCGATTTGCGCCGCGAGCGGCCCGCCGAGGCCAATAAGCGGTGCCCAGAACATGAGCGCCATGAGCAGCGTGCAGAGCAGCAATAGCACGGGCGAATAGCGGAGCTGGGTGTAGGCGGTGCGGGCGACCATGCGCCACACGACCCCGAGCGTTGGGTAGTCCCGATGGCTTTCCGCCCCGCGGCTCACACCGATCCAGGTACGATGTCCGGCGTTCTTGACCGCCCGCGCCAGCGCGCAGTCGTCGATGAGCGCGCCCCTGATCGCCCCGAAGCCGCCGATCTGGGCAAGCACCGAGGTCTCGATCAGGACACAGCCGCCTGCCGCGGCGGCGACCCGCCGGCCCGGCCCGTTCGACAGGTGGAACGGATAGAGCAAGCGGAAGAAGTAGATGAACGCCGGCAGCAGCAGCTTCTCCCAGCCTCCCCGCATCCTGAGCGCCGCCATGACCGAGACCAGCGCCGCGCCGCTCTCCTCCTTTCTGGCGAGCAGCGCGCGGAGCATCCCCGGCCGCAGCGTGATGTCGGCATCCAGCAACAGCGTCAGCGGCGTCTCGATCCGTTGCCGCCCTTGCTCCAGGGCCCAGAGCTTGCCGATCCAGCCCTCGGCCAGCGGCGCGCCGGTGTGGATGTCGAAGGCCAGAGAGTCCGGCGCGGCCTGCCGCGCGACCTCCGCCGTGTCGTCGCCGGAGCGGTCGTCGACCAGGACCACGCGCAGGCCGCGCCCCTGGCGGCCGAGCGCCGCAAGCGTCTCGCCGATGACCGCCGCCTCGTCGCGCGCCGGAATTAGAACTGTGACATCTTCGAGGCTGATATCCGCGGCATCGTGGCCGGGCTCTGGCTCGAGCCGCTCGCGCACGCGCCACGGCTGCCAGGGCAACACCAGGACGCAGAGCCAGAGAGCCGCACCCGCCGCCACGAGCCCGCTCCAGAGCATCGCCACATTATCCACGGGCGGGGACCGCGCGCCGCCCCCGGTACGGGTTCAGAGCACTGAGGCCCGCGCCGCAGTAACCGCCGTCGGCGGCGCACCGGGGACGTACCGCGAGCGCGTCATAGCGACTTGTGCTTGACGAGGGTTACCTTGTTCTTGCCATCCTCGTGCCGGTAGCTGGCCTTGTCCATCAACTCGCGCACGAGATAGACGCCGAGCCCGCCGATTGGGCGGTCCGGGACCGCCGAGTCGAGATCTGGCGGTGGTGCATCGGCAAACGGATCGAACGGCTTGCCGTTGTCGGTGATTTCCAGGGTGAGAGACTTGCGGTCGGAGGTCAGGGTGATATCGATGTCCGTCTCCCTCTCGCCGTCCTGACCGTACTTTATGATGTTGGTGCCGATCTCTTCGAGCACGAGCTCGATTTGAAACAGGAGCTCGGGAGGCCAAGATTCGGCTTGCGATAAGATCCTGACCGCCGCGCGAATACGCTCGATTTCGTCGAGATGCGCTTCCATGTTGAGGGTAAGGTGCGCGCTCACTCTTTGGTCCTCGCTCAATAGGAGGCCGTGCGGGCATGTTGTCGCGCTGGCCGAAGCCATTCCCGCGTGGCCTCTACCGCCGTGGCTCCGCCGTCACCCTCCGCCCAATGCTGAGACGCTGATGAGCCAACGGCCGGTACGACACGCTGCTATACCTGCGGTCGCTTGGCAAGCGTACATGGTAGCCGAATTTTGCATAGCTGGAGCAGGCCGCCGCATTATGCCGCTGCGGCGTGGGCACGCCGACCACTCTGGCTGGGGCTCTGAGCAATTCGAGGGAGGCAAATGGGGCGAGTGATGGGATTCGAACCCACGACCCCCGGAACCACAATCCGGTGCTCTAACCAACTGAGCTACACTCGCCGCCGCCGGCTTCACTTAGTAAAGCGCCGGTGCCGCGTCAAGCGGCCGGGGCCAGCGATGCGCCCCACGGCGGTAGGGCAACGACGCAGATCGTTCGCGAGGCTGGCCGCGCTGGTCTTTTTCGCGCTGACGGTCCTGAGCGTGCCAGCTGCCGCGCCCGCGGCCGACACCCCGGTGCGCACCAGCCACGCAATGATCGCAGCGGCGCACCCCGCAGCGGTGGAGGCCGGCGCCCGCATCCTCGCAGCGGGCGGTGACGCCATCGACGCGGCCATCGCGGCGCAAATGGTGCTCGGTCTGGTCGAACCGCAATCCTCGGGCGTCGGCGGCGGCGGATTTCTGCTCTATTACGACACCGCGCGGAACACCGTGGAGAGCTACGAAGGACGCGAGACGGCGCCGGCCGCCACCGACGAGCGTCTGTTCCTGGCTGCGGACGGCACACCCCGTCCGTGGCCGGAGGCAGCCGTCGGCGGTCTGCCGGTCGGGGTGCCGGGCGTCGTCCGGATGCTCGAACGGGTCCATCGCGCTCGCGGCCGCACGCCCTGGGCACATCTTTTCGACCCCGCCGTCGTGCTCGCCGAGCGTGGCTTCACCATCTCGCCTCGGCTTGCGCACATGATCGAGAAGAACCCCGATCTCGCGCGCTTTCCGAACGCGCGCGGCTACTTATTCCATCCGGACGGCAGTCCGAAGCGCGCCGGCGAGACGCTGGTCAACCCGGCCTACGCCGAAACCATGCGCGCCATCGCACGCGAGGGAGCGGACGCCCTCCATGAGGGGTGGATCGCGGCAGAGATCGTCGCCGCCGTGCAGGGTGATCCGGTGAATCCGGGCGCGCTCGCACTCACCGACCTCGCCGGCTATCGCGCCAAGGTTCGGCCGCCGGTCTGCGGCGATTATCGGCACCACCGCGTCTGCAGCATGGGGCCGCCGAGCTCCGGCGGCGTCACGTTGCTGCAAATCCTCGGGCTGCTGGAGCGCTTCGACCTCTCCGCACTGACGCCCGGCTCGGTGGAAGCCGTCCACCTGATCAGCGAAGCGAGCCGCCTCGCCTTCGCCGACCGCAATCGCTACCTCGCGGACACGGACTTCGTGCGGGTCCCGGTGGCGGGCATGCTCGATCCCGACTACCTGCGCCGGCGCGCTGGCCCAATCGACTCCGACCGGGCGATGGGCGAAGCCGCGCCGGGCGCCCCTCCCGGCTCCGACGGCCTCGCGCGGGCCGACGCGGCGGCGCCGGAGTTCGCCTCCACCAGCCATCTCTCGGTCGTCGATGCGCGCGGTAACGCCGTCTCCTTCACCACCAGCGTGGAGCGCGCCTTCGGCTCGCGCCTGATGGCGGCGGGGTTTTTCCTGAACAACCAACTCACGGACTTCTCCTTCGCCCCGACCAGCGAACACGGCCCGGTCGCGAACCGCGTGCAGCCGGGCAAGCGCCCGCGCTCGTCCATGACGCCGACGCTGATCTTCGATGAGGCGGGCCGACTCGTCGCCACGCTTGGCTCGCCCGGCGGCTCCAGCATCATCGGCTTCGTCGCTCAATCGGTGATCGCCCTGCTCGATTGGGGCCTCGACGCCCAGGCCGCGCTCAGCCTGCCCCGGCACGTCAACCGCAACGGCGCGACCGAGCTGGAAGCAGGCACCGATCTCGAACGGATCGCACCGGCACTGGAGGCGCTGGGGCACGAGGTTCGCATCCGGCCTATGGTGAGCGGTCTGCACGCCATCCACCGGGTGGACGGGGTGCTGGAGGGCGGCGCCGACCCGCGTCGCGAAGGGATCGCCCTCGGCCACTGAGCCCGGGTCCCGTCCCCGATCACTCGTCCTGCGGTTCGACGACTTCCTGATCGGGGGTGTCAGGCAGGCGCAGCATGAAGACGGTGCCTGTCGAGTCGGTCCGCTCGAGGCTGATGTCGCCGCCATGATTGCGCACGAGGTCGCGGGCGATGGCAAGGCCGAGACCGGTGCCCTCGTCGCGGCCACCGTCCGAAAACGCCTCGAACAGCTTCTCGCGCACCGGAGCGGAAATACCGGGACCGGTATCGGCGATTTCCACGACCGTATCGTCCGCGTCGCGCCACGCGCCGACCCGCACCGTTCCGCCCCCATCCTGGCAAGCCAGCGCCTGCACCGCGTTCTGGGTCAGGTTGCTGATGGCCCGATAGAGTTGGTCACGATCGGCAGTCACACTCAGTTCCGGCGGCACCTCGTTGCGCCAGTCGATCGAGCCGTCATCGATGGGGAGCGCCGCCTGCACCTCATCGACCAGCGGCGCCAAGGCGAACGACGCGCGCCGGGGCGCCGGCAGCCGGCCCGTCGCGAAGCTCAGCGTGTGCGTGCAGAGCGTGATGGCCCGATCGATCGCGGCAACCAGCGGCAGCGCCAGCTTCTGCACCTCGGGATCGCGTGCCATCGCCAGCCGATCGGTCAGGACGGCGGCGGTCGCCAGCATGTTGCGGAGATCGTGGTTGATCTTGGCAACGCCGGCGCCGACGGCGGCGAGCCGCGCCCGCTGACGGAGCGCCCCGCGCACACGCCGCTGCATCACTTGCAGCTCCCGCTGGGCCAGGCCGATCTCGTCACGCCTGCCGCTGACCCTGACGGTCGCGGCCGCGTCCTCCGGCGCGCGGCGGAACGAGACCAGGCTATCGGTCATGCGGCCGAGCGGCAGCACCATGAGCCAGTGCAGGGAGAGATAGACCAAGCCGGCGACGACGAAGGCCAGAATGATCGAGAGCCATAGAATTCGTCCCGAGTAGTCGAGCATCGACGCGAACAGCGGAGCCTCCGGCAGCACGATGTCCACCACCGTGTCGGACGGATCGCCGGGAGCGTTGCCCATCACTCGGATCGTGCGCTCGCCGCCGTTCTGCAACGCATCGGCCGCATGGCCAATCAGGCCCATCGGTGTCGCCTCGCGCAAATCGAAGGTCGCGTCGATCGTCACCGGCATGTCATCGCTGAGCACCAGCAGGCGCGTACCGGGGCGCTTGATCGAGATGGCCGAGACCCCGGCACGGTCCAGCAAGGCGAGGCGAAGCTCCTCGGTCACCATCCCGTCCGGCGACGCCTCCACCGCCAACGCCGCGATCCGCGCAGCGTCGACCCGCTCTTCGAGGAAGACCAGGCGATGGCGCGCGATCGAGGGGACGTAGATGAAAACCTCGCCCAGAAGGACGAAGAGTATCGTGAGCACCAGCAGCCGCGCCGAGAGGCCGCGGGCGGCTCGCGACAGCACCGAAAGGGAAAACCCAGCCAAGATGTCCCGGAGCGATCGCCTGTTGCTTCGCCGACCCGACTATAGAGTCAGCGAGTGGCGGGCGCCTAGCCCAAACGCGCGAGCATGCGCACCAGACGGCGGGTGCGCGGGCTGAACAGCATCGGCGCGTGGAAGCTGCCGGCGGCCCTCGCACTTGCCTCGCTCATGGTCGGATAAGGCACGATCGCCTGCGCGATCTTGCTGACCCCGATCCGGCACTGCACCGCGAGCACCCAGGGCAGGATCAGCTCACCGGCGTGCTTGCCGACGATAGAGGCCCCAAGCACCCGGCCCCGCTTCGTTGCCACCACCTTCACCAGCCCGGCCGTCGCCCCTTCGGCGATGGCGCGGTCGTTCTCCTCGAAGGGGAAGCGCAGGATGCGCAGCTCATGGCCCTTGGCCCGCGCGTCCGCCTCGCTCATGCCGACATGGGCGAGCTCGGGGTCGGTATAGGTGACCCACGGCACCGCGCTGTAGCGAGCCTTCGCGGGGAGCCGGAACAGCGCGTTGGTAATGATGATGCGCGATTGATAGCTCGCCGTGTGGGTGAAGCGGTACGGCCCCACGACATCGCCCGCCGCGAAGATGCGCTTGTTGGTCGTGCGCAGGCGTGAATCTACCAGCGGCACGCCGTCGTTGAGCGCGACCTTCGCGTTCTCAAGGCCGAGACCGTCGATCTTCGGCCGACGCCCCGCCGCCACCAGAAGGTGCGAGCCGCTGACCCGCCGGCTTGCATCACCTTCGCCGCAGGTAATCGTGACGCCGCCGTCCGCGCCTGCCTCGACCGCCGTGACCCGGCTCTCCTCGTGGATCGTCACTCCTTCTTCGATCAACCGCGCCCGCACGATGGCCGCAAGCTCGGGATCGTCCCGCCGCAGCAGCCGCCTCGATTCGAACAGCGTGACCTGCGCGCCGAGCCGGCGGTAGGCCTGGGCCATCTCGACCCCGACCGGGCCGCCGCCCAGCACCAGCAGATGGGTCGGCTCCGGCGCCGAGTCGAACAGGGTCTCGTTGGTGAAATAGGGCACCGAATCGAGGCCCGGTATCGAGGGGACGACCGGCGCAGAGCCGGTGGCGATGATGAACCGCCGCGCGGTGACGCTGGTGCTGCCCACTTCCAGGAATCGTGGCGCGACAAACTGGGCCTTGCCGAGCTCCACGTGGACGCCGAGGCCGCGAAAGCGCTCGACCGAATCGTGCGGCTCGATCGCTGCGATGGCACAGCGCATGTGGTCGTAGGCGGCGGCGAAATCGTCGCCTCGCGCGGCGGCAGCCAGCAGCGCCTTGGAGGGAACGCAGCCGGTGTTCAGGCATTCCCCGCCCATCCGGGACTGCTCGATCAGGATAACCGAGGCGCCCATCTGAACCGCCCCCGCAGCGAGCGAAAGCCCCGCCGAGCCAGCGCCGATCACGCAGAGATCGGCCCTGATTCTGTCAGTGACGGTCTTCGACCCGACTACGCTCGCTGTTCCCATCCGCCGGCCTGCGTCTGCTCCCAATAGGTGACCGTATCGCCCCGCTCCTTGTGCGCCCGCCAGCGCGCGCGCGCCGCCTCGAGCGCCGCAGGATCGGTGCCGTCGAACATGTCGAGGCAGCGCTCGAAGCGGTCGGGATCGGCAGGGGCGATACCGTCGACCATCACGACGATCTCGGCGCCGTTGGGATTGGTATCGTCGGTTGCAAGAAAGATCGGCTGGCGCTCGGACTGACCATCGCGTGCCGTGCCGTGGGGCAGGAACGAGCCCTGCTCGTAGGTCCAGAGCGCCGCGTTCAGCGTCTCCGCGCGCTCCTCCGAGGCGGCAAGCACCACGGCGCGGCGCCCGCTCTCCAACACCTTCTCCAACAGCTTGGGAAGCGCCTTCTCCAGCGGCGTGCGGCGTAGCTGGTAGAAGGCGATCTCGACCATCGCGCCGGCGTCAGCCCTCGTAGTGCGCCCGCACCAGCTGATCGAGCAGGCGGACGCCGTAGCCCGACGCGCCCTTGGGCACGGTGGGGTCGTCGCCGCGTTTCATCCAGGCCATGCCCGCGATATCGAGATGGGCCCACGGCACACCGTTGACGAAGCGCTGGAGAAACTGGGCCGCGGCCACGCTGCCGGCCTCGCGCCCCTTGCCAACGTTCTTCATGTCCGCGATGGCGGAGTCGATGTCCTTGTCGTAGCGCTCGCCGAGCGGCATGCGCCACACTTCCTCGCCGCTTTCCTTGCCCGCCGCGATCAGCCGCTCCGACAGCTCGTCGTTGTTGCTGAAGAGGCCCGCCTGGTAGGTGCCGAGACAGATGATGATCGCGCCGGTGAGCGTGGCGAGATTGATCATGATCTGCGGCTTGTAGGTCTCCTGCGTGTACCAGAGAGCGTCGGCCAGCACGAGCCGGCCTTCGGCGTCGGTGTTGATGACCTCGATGGTCTGGCCCGACATGGAGGTGACCACATCGCCGGGCCGCTGCGCCTTGCCGTCGGGCATGTTCTCCACCAGCCCCACCACGCCGACCACGTTGACCCGCGCCTTGCGGCCGGCCAGGCATTTCATCAGACCGACCACGGTGCCCGCGCCGGCCATGTCGTACTTCATCTCCTCCATGCCCTGGCTCGGCTTGATGGAGATACCGCCGGTGTCGAAGGTCACGCCCTTGCCGATGAAGGCCACGGGCTGAGCATCGGCGCCTTCGGGCGCGCCGTTCCAACGCATGATCGCGAGATAGGGCTCGTGCTCGCTGCCCTGGGCGACGCCGAGCAGCGACCCCATGCCGAGGCCGACCATCTTCTCACGGTCGAAGATTTCCACCTCGATACCGTCCTCGACGAGCGCCTCGATATCCTCCGTGATGGTCTTCGGATATTTGACGTTGCTCGGCTCCGAGACCATGTCGCGCGTGAGGAAGACGCCGTCGGCGAGGTTATCGTTCGGCGTGAATGCGTCTTCCGCCGCCGCCGGATCGTCGAGCATCACGGTGAGCTCGCCGAGGCTCTTCTTGTCCTCGTCCTTCTTCTTGGTGTGGTACTTGTCGAAGCTGTAGCTGCCGAGGCGCGCGCCTAGGGCGATTTCAGCCGCCATCGCAGGCGGCGCGATGCTGGCACCGTCGACCGCGTCCACCGCAACGGCGCCGGCCTTCGCGCCGGCGGCATTCATCTTGCCGACGACGCTGCCGCCGAGCGCCCTCAAGCCCCGGCCGTCGATCTTCCCCGGCTTGCCGAGGCCGACCAGGATCACAGCATCGACGTCAAGGCCGTGCGGCGCGACGATGGTGGTGGACGTGCCCTGCTTCCCCTTGAAGCGGCCGGCGGCAAGCGCACGGCTGAGCGCGCCGCCCGTCTGTTCGTCCAACTGGCGTCCGGTCGCGCCGAGGGTACGCTCCTCCGTGACGACGACGGCGACCACTCCCTTGGCCGGTGTCGCGATTTCGGAAAATGCAATCTTCATGGGGTTGTCCATCCTGCCGATACCTGCGCCCGCTGCGCAGCCTGCGCGAGTACCTTGTAGCTAACGTGGTGTTTCAGGTGAAGGGAGGCAAGCCCGCCCGCGCCGAATAGCGCTTCAGGCGGCCATCGGCGCAGCCGCCTGGACCTCCTTGTCGACCTCACGCGCAAACTGGGCGAAGTTGTCGTGAAAGCGCCCGACCAGATCGCGCGCCTGCGCGTCGTACGCGTTCTTATCCTCCCAGGTGCCGCGCGCGTCGAGCACGGCATCCGGCACGCCGGGGCAGTGCCGGGGCACGGCGAGACCGAACGGGTTGTCACTGGCACACGCCACGCCGTCGAGCTCGCCTTCCAGGGCGGCGTGCAGCAGGGCGCGGGTGTAGCCGATCGCCATGCGCTCGCCGGTGCCGTAGGGGCCGCCGGTCCAGCCGGTATTGACCAGCCAGCACGCGGCGCCGGTCATCTCGATCCGCTCGCGCAACAGGCGGGCATAGGCGGTCGGCCGGCGTGGCATGAAGGGCGCGCCGAAGCAGGTGGAGAAGGTCGCTTGCGGCTCCTTGCCCAGGCCCCGCTCGGTGCCCGCAACCTTGGCCGTGTAGCCGGAGAGGAAGTGATAGATCGCTTGCTCCGGCGTGAGGCGGGCGATCGGCGGCAGCACGCCGAAGGCATCGGCGGTCAACATGACGATGTTGGTGGGGTGGCCGGTGACGCCCGTGGGGCTCGCGTTCGGGATGGAGGCCAGAGGATACGCGCCCCGGGTGTTTTCCGTGTGGCTGCCGTCGTCGAGGTCGAGCACGTGCGTATCGGCATCCATCACGACGTTCTCGAGCACGGTGCCGAACATTCGCGTGGTGGCGTGGATCGCGGGCTCGGCGGTCGGCGAGAGGCGGATCACCTTGGCGTAGCAGCCGCCCTCGAAGTTGAAGAGGCCGTCCTGGCTCCAGCCGTGCTCGTCGTCGCCGAGCAGCATCCGACGCGGGTCGGCGGAGAGCGTGGTCTTGCCGGTGCCGGAGAGGCCGAAGAAGACCGCCGGCGTGCCGTCCTCGCCGACACTCACCGAACAGTGCATGGGCAGCACGTCCCGCGCCGGCATCAGGAAGTTCATGATGGTGAAGACCGACTTCTTGCATTCGCCGGCGTAAGCCGTGCCGCCGATGATCACCAGGCGCCGGGCGAAATCGAGCAGCACCACGGTCTCGGAGTTGGTGCCGTCGGTCTCGGGCCGCGCCTTGAAGCCGGGCACCTGGACGATGGTGAACTCCGGCTCGTGGTCCGCCAGCTCGTCGGCCGCCGGCGTGATGAACAGGTTGCGCGCGAACAGGCTATGCCACGCGAACTCCGAGATCACGCGGACCGGCAGCCGGTACTCCGCATCGGCGCCGACATGGCAGTCCTGGACAAACACCTCTTTGCCTTGGAGGTAGGCCGCGACCCGGCCGTGGATGTCGTTGAAGACGTCCCTGGAGATCGGCCGGTTGACGTCGCCCCACCAGATGTCGTGCTCGGAGGACGGCTCGCGCACGATGTACTTGTCGTTGGGCGAGCGCCCGGTGTGGGCGCCGGTCATCGCGATCAGGGCGCCGCCCTCGGCGATCTGCGCCTCGCCGCGGCGCACGGCCTCTTCGTAAAGCGCGGGTCTGCGATAATTCCAATGGGCAGCGGCGATATTGCCGATACCGAGCCGTTCCAACCCGTGGCGGCTGATGTGAGGTCCTCGCTGATTCATCGGTCGCTCTTCGGCGGGGGGATCGGGCCCGTCGCCCCGCTATCGGTCTTCCGCCGGCCCGCCGCGTGCGAGGGAAAAAGGGGCCGCGGCGTCACGCCTCGTGGGCGCGGCACCGCGGCCGCTAAACGGTACGCCTAGATCTTGTAGCCGAGCGAACGCGCGCCCTCTACGAAGTTGGCGTACTGAGCCTTCTGACTGTCGATGCCCAGCTTCTGCACGATCTGGACCCATTCCTCGGCCGCCTCGTCGAGCGCCTGCTGGCTGGTGAGGTTGCCGGCGATCGCCTTCTGGATGTTCCGGCCGAGCGCGTCGCCGTACTCGGACGCGCCTTCCCAGAAGAACTGAGGATAGCCGACCTCGACGTTCTTCAGGCCTGCGTCCAGATGGTTCCGCGAGGTGTCGAAGTTCTGGAAGATGCCCGAGTTCGTGGCCCACAGCTCGTTGGTCCCACGCTGCGGGTTGGGCTCCAGGTACTTCTGGGCCGCGGCGTCGGTGTAGTGGCTGACGCCGAACGGATCGGAACCGCAATACTCATCCGCCACGATGTCGTCCGAATAATCCGGGTGCGACATCCGGTAGAGGAAGTAGAACGCAGCTTCCTTCACGTCCTCCGGCGCATTCTTCGGAATGGCGCCGGTGCGGCACCAGAGCGAAATCGCCCGGTGGTTGATCGAGCCATCCTCTTGCGGCCAGCCGGGAACGATATCGCCGCGCTGATCTTCGGCGCGCTCCATGCCCTGCTGCTGCACCGTGAACTCGGCGAGGTCGATCCACCAGACCGACATCACGTCGCCGCCCGACTGCCAGCGCTGGATGCTGGTGGAGAGACCCAGGGACTCCTTCCCGGGCGGGCCGAACTGGACGATCTCCTTGAACAGATCCAACGCTTCGACGGCCTGCGCCGTGTTGATCGTCGGGTTCATGTTCTCGTCGAAGTAGTTGACTCCGTTGCCGGCGGCCACGTCCATCCAGAAACCCCAACCGAAGTTCGGCGGGTTGATGACCATCGACGAGCCGTAGACGCCCTCGGACTCGCTGAGCTCCTCGGTGAAGAACTGTGTCGCGTCGAGGAACTCGAACCAGGTCTTCGGCACGGCGAGATCACGCTGGAAGCGCTTGGAGAACTTCTTCTGAAGCTCCGGCCGCTCGAAGAAGGACTTGCGGTAGTGGAGAATATGGATGTCGCCATCCAGCATGATGCCGTAGGTCTGGCCGGCCCACTTCGTATAGAACTCGCGGTAGGCGGGCATGACCCAGTCCAGATACTCCGACGTGCCCTCGTACTTCTCGAGGTACTGGTCGAGCGGCTCGAGTTGGCCGGTCTCCGCGAACGCGCCGAAGAACAGGCTCGGGAACTGAACCCAGTCGAAGCGCGGATTGCGGGAGAGAAGCTGCGGCAGAATCTTCGCGACCGAGTCGCCGCCGTCGTACTGCTCCCGGCTCTTGATGCCGACACCGGCCTCCGCCATCAGATGGTCGGAGAGCCACAGCGGCGCGTGCAGCCAGTTGGAATCCTGGAAGTAGGTCAGCTCGATGTCGTTGAAGAGCTTCTTGCCCGGTGGCACCGCCTGGGCCGCACGGCCGAGCCGTGGTGCCGCGACGCCCGAGGCGCCGAGGGCCGCTGCACCGGCCGCCGCGCCCTTGAGGAACTTGCGCCGCGTAATGTGACTAAACATTCCCATTTCGTGTCTCCTCGTTGCGTTCAACCCACAAACATTGCCGCTCGGCATTCCGCCCGGTCGCGCTCAGGCGATGAGAGCTTCCGACTCCGCGTCGAACACCATGATGTCCTCGGGACGGTAGTGGAGCGTGATCGGCTCGTCAGCGGCCCACGAGCCTTCGGCCGACGCCAGGGCCTGGAAACTGAGCCCGCCCCGGCGCAGGGTGAGGATGGAACGCTCCCCCAGATATTCATGGATGTCGATCGTGGCGTCGAAACTGATCGTGCCCGCTCGTGGCGTGCATAACAGGTTTTGCGGACGGATGCCAACGACATAGCGCCGGTCGTCGCGAGAGCGCAGACGGGCTGCGGTTTCGGCCGTCGGACGCAGCGCGAGATCGTCCGCGCGCAGCGTTTCCTCGCCTCCTTCCTCGACGAATCGGGCGTCGAAGAAGTTGGTTGGCGGCTCGCCGATGAAGTCGGCGACGAACCGGGTCGCCGGAGTGTCGTAGAGCTCGTCGCGCGTGCCGCTCTGCACCAAGCGGCCCTGGTGCAGCACCGCAATTCGGTCGGAGAGCGCGATCGCCTCCATCTGGTCGTGGGTGACGAAGATCATCGTGCTGTCGAGCGATTGGTGCAGGCGCTTGAGATCGAACAGCATTTGGAAGCGCAGATGCCCGTCCACGTGGCCCAACACCTCGTCCAGGATGAAGGCGGCAGGCTCGCGGATCAGCGCCCGCGCCAGCGAGACCCGCTGCTTCTGTCCGCCGGAGAGCGTGTTGGGGTGCTGGTGCAGGATGTTTCCGATCTGGAGCAGCTCGGCCAGCTCGTGGACGCGGCGGCGGCGCTCCTGCTTCGGAATCCCCCGCGCCTCCAGCGGGAAGCCGATGTTCTCTTCGGCGCTGAAGTTGGGATAGAGCGCGTAGTTCTCGAACGCCATCGCGACGTTCCGCTCCTGCGGGTCGAGGTCGTTGACCATGTCGCCGTCGAACAGAATCTGGCCCGAGGTGGCCTGCTCCAGCCCTACGATCATGCGCAGCGTGGTGGACTTGCCGCAGCCCGAAGGCCCGACGATGGAGACGAACTCGCCGTCCTCCACCACGAGGTCGAGGTCGCGCACCGCGTGCACCTGCTGCCCGCGGCCCTCGTAGACCTTGTTGACCTCACTCAGCCTGACTTCCGCCATCGCCGTTATCCGTCGAGCAGGGAGACGCCGTTCTGCATGTCGAAATAGTGAACGCGCTCGGTCCTGAGCGCGATTCGCACCGGCTGGCCCGGCTCCACATGCGCATCGGGCGCCGTGATCACCGTGAGCTTCGCGCCGCCGACATCGGCAATCAGCACGCCCATGGAGCCCAAGGCCTCGTAGAGCTCGGCGCGGCCCTCCATCACGTGCCGCCCGCCCGCATCGGCATCGTCCGCCAGCGCCTCCAGGTGCTGCGGCCTGATTCCGGCGACCAGGGTCGGCTCGTTGCGCGCCTCCAGGGCGGCGCCATGGTCGGCCGCAAGCGGGTAGGAAAGCTCTGTCTCCTGGCTCGCGACGTGGAGCGCGCCATCCACGCGCCGGAGTTCGCAGTCGATCAGGTTGATGGGCGGCTGGCCCACGTGCTGCGCCACGAAGAGCGAGTTCGGCCGCTCGAAGATGTCCCGCGGCAGGCCGGTCTGCACCAGCCCCGCGCGGCCCATGATGCCGACCCGGTCGCCCAGCGAGAGCGCTTCGGTGTAGTCGTGGGTCACGTAGATGGTGGCCACGGTGCGCAGCGCCTCCAGGCGGTGAAACTGCTGGCGCAGCTCGTAGCGGATGCGCGCGTCCAGATGGCTGATCGGCTCGTCCAGGAGGAAGACCTCGGGCCGCTTGACCAGGGTCCGCGCCAGCGAGATGCGCTGCATCTGGCCGCCCGAGGCCTCGTTCGGCCGGCGCGGAAGCAGCTCCTCGATGCGCAGGATCCGCGCCACCTCGGCGATTCGCGTCTCCATTTCGCTGCGCGGCAGCCTCTGCGCCCTGAGCGGGCTCGCGATGTTGTCGAAGACGCTGCGGTGCGGATAGAGCGCGTAGCTCTCGAAGGTCAGCGCCACGGGCCGGTGATAGGGCGGCACCTCGGTGATGTCCTTGCCGTTCAGGATCACCCGCCCGGCATCGGGCGACTCGAGGCCGGCGATGATGCGCAGCAGCGTCGTCTTGCTGATGCCGGACGGCCCCAGGATGCAGAAGAACTCGCCCTCTTCGATGGTCAGGTCGAGCTGGTCCAGGATGGGATAGTCCCACCCCTTGCAGATGCCCTGCAGCTCCAGCCGCGCCATCTCAACCCTTCACCACGCCGAGCGAGAGGCCGCGCACCATGTAGCGGCGCAGGATGATGAACAGCACCACCGGCGGGATCATGGCGACCAGGCTGAAGGCCATCACAAGATTCCACAGCGTCTGGCTGCCGCTGGTGAAGCTCGGGATCACCACCGGGAAGGTCTTCACGTCCGTGCCGATGAACATGTTGGCGAACAGGTACTCGTTCCACGAGAAGATCCAGCACAGCATGGCGACCGCGACCATGCCGGGCCCGACCAGCGGCAGCGTGATGGTGAAAAACACCTTGAACGGCTTGTGGCCATCCACGTAGGCCGCCTCTTCCAGCTCGCGCGGCACGTCCCGGAAGAAGACCATCATCAGCCACACCGCGAGCGGCATGTTGAAGACCAGGTAGAGGATGATCAGCGCCATGTGCGTGTCGGTGGTGCCGAACAGCTCCTCGAACAGGAAGAACATCGGCAGCAGGACCGCCACGGGCGGAAACATCCGGTTGGACAGGATCCACATCGCCACGTTCTCGCCGCCCGACTGGCGCGGGAAGCGCGCCAGCGCGTAGCCCGCCAGCGTGCCGAAGAAGAGCGAGAGAATGGTGTTGCACGTCGCGATGATGAAGCTGTCGACCAGCGACTTGAAGTTGCCCGGCTCGTTCCAGATCGCGGAATAGTTCTCCAGCACGAACACTTCCGGCCAGAAGGTGGGCTCGATCCGGTTCACCTCCGCCACGTCCTTCAGCGAGGTGATGATCTGGAAGTAGAAGGGGAACATGATCAGCACCAGCCAGACGCCGAGGAAGATCAGCAACAGCAGCCGGACCAGCTTGTAATGCTTGACGCTCATGTCGGCCGGCCTTCAGGCGATCGCCTGCGCGCGCAGCACGCGCTTGAGATAGCGCAGGAAGAGCGTGATCAGGATGATCGCAAAGAGGAAGATGATCCAGGCGTAGGCTGCCGCCTCGCCGATCTCGAACTCGCGCACGCCCCGCTGATAGGCGATATAGGCCGGCAATTCCGAGGACTGCGCCGGCCCGCCCGAGGTCATGACGTAGACCTTGTCCACGAATTTGTACGCATCCATGAAGCGGATGATGAAGGCGATGGCGATGACCTCCTTCAGCATCGGCAGCGTGATCCGCCGCAGCGTGAGGAAGGGCGAGGCACCGTCCACCCGCGCCGCCTCGTAGATCGAGGGCGGCAGCCCCAATCGCCCGCTGAAGACGATCAGGAACGGCAGCGAGGTCCATTCCCATATATCGGCGATGGTGATGGTCCAGAGCGAGACGCCGATCTGGAACCACTCGATATGCGCCTGGATCAGGCCGATATCGAGCAGCGCCTGGTTGATCGCGCCGTTCGACGGGTTGAACAGGAAGCGCCACAGCACGCCCACGATGGAGGGCGGCAGCATCATGGGCATCACGAGGATGACCAGGATCACCAGCCGGGCCGCGTTGTTGCGCACGCAGTGGTGCAGGATCAGCGCGAGCGCGGTGCCGATCACCACCTGCAGCACGGCGCCGAAGAACAGGTACTGGATCAGGTGGATCACCGAGCCGTGGAAGCGGTCCGAGGTCAGCACCCGCTCGAAGTTGGTGAAGCCGATCAGCCCGTAGTCGCCCTTGAACAGGCTCACCATGTTGATGTCGTGGAAGGCGTAATAGGCCATTTGCACGGTAGGGTAGGCGACGATGAAGAGCAGCACCGCGATGGGCACGCCGACCATCACCCGCGGCACCCAGCGGTTCACGATCAGCGAGCGCGTGCTACCGCGCTTCTTCTTGAACCATTCGGGAAGCTCGTCGTCCTGCCAGTGGCGGATCGTCGCGGCCGACACCGTGTAATCGGTGCCGCCCCGCGTCGGCCCCTCGCCCGTGCTCACGGCCACGCGTCAGTACCCGGTCGGGATGCCCGCGAAGACGAGTGGGCTGGGGCCGGTGGCGTCCTGCGCGCAAGGCCGTGGGCGCGTGCCCGATGACGCGACCGTCGCCGGCCGATTCCGGTCAGTCACAGTCTCTCCCTCGTCCGCAGCCGGCCGGCCGCGTCGCTCATCTCGCTGCCAGTACTTGACCCGCTCATCCGGGGGAGTCAAGCGAGGCCCGCGCCGGTGCCTTGAGCCCTTCGGGCGGGCAGCGAATTGCCGCCTGTAACACGCAATCCTGTCTGCTGATATCGGCGAATCGGTCGGTTCTGATTTCTCACCAATGTCCCCAGGCTGCGTCGCGTCTGGGCGCGACGCAGGCCGTGACCGCAGCGAGGCACGCGGGCTGTCGCGCCGGCAGGCGCGCGGAATCTCAGGACGGCAGGCAGCCGTGAGCGATGAATTGCTAGAGCGTTTTCGTGTGAAACGGAAACGCTTTAGAGTGCGCGGCCAATTTTCCAACGCGGGAGCCGGTTGTGGATCTACCCCTCGAACCGAGACTGAGCATCGGCTACCAGAATGTGCTGGCGCCGACGGGATACGACGATGCCGAGGGTGCGGCGGCCGGCCGCGACCTGCCCGAGACCGTGCGTCTGCTCGATGCACTCGGTTTCGATTCGATCTGGTCAGGCGATCACGTGGCCTTCGCGGGCCCGATCCTCGATCCGCTGGTGCAGCTCGCCCAAGCCGCTGCAATCAGCGACCGGCTTACCGTCGGCACGGCGGTCTATCTGCTGCCGCTCCGCCATCCCGCGCCCGTTGCGAAGCAGGTCGCGAGCCTCGACACCATCTCGAACGGCCGCGTGATCTTCGGCGTCGGTGTCGGCGGCGAGTTCCCCGTCGAGTTCGAGCTGTGCGGGGTGCCGGTGGAAGAACGAGGCGCCCGGCTCAGCGAGGGGATTCGCGTGCTGCGCAAGCTCTGGTCCGGCGGCCCGGTCGCCCACGACGGGCGCTTCTACCCCTTCCCCGAAGTCGCGATCGACCCGCCACCGGCACGACCGGGCGGCCCGCCGATCTGGTGCGGCGGCCGCTCCGATCCCGCGCTGCGCCGCGCCGGCCGGCTCGCGGACGGCTGGATGTCCTACGTCGTCGACCCCAAGCGCTACCGCCGCTCGCTCGAGACCATCGCCGCCGCCGCAACCGAATCAGGCCGCACCCTGGAACGCTTCGGCACGTCGCACCTGCTGTTCGTCCGGCTCGACAAGGACCGCGAAAGCGCCCTCGAATTCGCGGCCAAGTTCCTGAGCGTCCGCTACGCCATGGATTTCTCCAAAGCGGCGGAGCGCTACTGCGCGCTCGGGGGAGCGGCGGACGTCGCGGAGGCGATCCGAGCCTTCCATGCGGCCGGCGTGCGTCATCTCGTGGTGAACACGCTCGCACCGGAAAGCGAGAAGGCGGCCCACCTGCAACGCTTCGCGGACGAGGTCATGCCCTTGCTCGCGGACCTGCGTTAGACCGGGACCACGCCATGACCGTCCCCTTTCGCCTCCACGTAAACCCGCGCTACGCGCCCGCGCCAGGGAGCGTCGACGATATCGATCCGGTGATCGTTCCGGAGCGCCGCGCCGCAGCACGCACCGCGATCACGGGCTTCGAGGGCTACCAGCCCACCCCGCTGCATCGCTTGGACGGCCTCGCCGGCACGCTCGGCATCGAAACGCTCTGGCTCAAGGACGAGAGCGGGCGCCTCGGCCTGGGCAGCTTCAAGGCGCTGGGCGGCGCCTATGCCGCGGTGCACCTATTGCGCGAGCGGCTGGGAGGCGACGTCTCCATCGCGGATGTCGCCGCAGGCCGCGCCTCGGTGCGCGTGGGCGACATGACGGTGTGCTGCGCCACCGACGGCAACCACGGACTCGCGGTAGCCTGGGGCGCGCGCCGCGCCGGCGCCAAGTGCACTGTGTTTCTGCCTGGACCGGTGAGCGAGGGTCGCGAGCGTGCCATCGCCGGCCAAGGCGCCGACATCGTGCGCATCGCCGGCAGCTACGACGAGGCGGTGGAGGCCTGCGCCGAAGACGCCCGCGCCAGGGGCTGGCTGCTGGTCTCCGATACCTCCCACGCCGGCGGCGACGAGGCACCAAGCCGGGTCATGCACGGCTACGCCATGCTGGTGGACGAGACCAGGGATGCGCTGAGCGGCGCGGTGCCGACCCATCTCTTCGTCCAGGCCGGTGTCGGCGGGCTCGCCGCCGCCGTGATCGGTGCCTTCCGCCAGGACCTCAAATCCGACAGTCCGAAGGGCGTGGTGGTCGAGCCGATGACCGCCGATTGCCTCTACCAGAGCGCCGTCAACGGCAAGCCGAGCCCCGCCTCGGGCGATCTGGACACGGTGATGGCCTGCCTCGCCGCCGCCGAGGTCTCGCCCTTGGCCTGGCAGGTGCTCGCGCGAGGCGCCTTCGCCTTCACGGCGCTTGACGATGACGGCGCCACCGACGCCATGCGCTTCGCTGCTGCGCCCATCGGCGGCGATCCGCCGCTCGTGCTCGGCGAATCCGGTGCCGCCTCGCTTGGCGGGCTGATGGCCGTGGCCGGCGATGCGGAGGCACGAGAGGCGCTCGGGCTGAGCGAAGCCTCCCGGGTCCTCGTCATCGGCAGCGAGGGCGCGACCGACCCCGACATCTACCGCCGGATTGTCGGCCGCGACCCGGCCGCCGTCATGGCGGGCTGAGCGCGCCCGCGGCGCCGAGGCCACGCCCGCCATGACCGAAGGCCTCGACATCGAAACCAGGCGCAGGCGGCTCCGTTATCGGTCGGCGCGCACCGGCACCAAGGAGACCGACCTTCTGGTCGGCGATATCATCGCCCGGCTCGGCCCCCAGCTCCCGCCCGATGAAGTGGCGCAAGCGGAACGCCTGCTGACCGCGAACGACGTGGACATCACCAACTGGATCAGCGGGCGGACGCCGGTGCCTGCCGAACACGACACGCCGTTCATGGCGCGGCTCAGGCGCGAGGCCATGAGCCGCCGCCGCGATCGCCGCCGCTGACCGTGCTCGTCCCCGACCGCTGCCTGCAGGCGCTCGCCACGCCGGGCGAGACCTCCCTCGGCGGGGTTCCCGAAGGCTTCGCCGCGGCGGTCCTGCTCGGCTTGGCAGAGACGCAGGCCGCGCCCGTCCTCTACATCGCCCGCGACGATGCCAGGCTCGCGCGCCTCTCCGCGATGCTCGCCTTCTTCGATCCCGACTGTGCCCCGGTCACCATCCCCGCCTGGGACTGCCTGCCCTACGACCGGGTTTCGCCGCGTGCCGATATCGCGAGCCGGCGGCTCGCCGGCCTCGTCCGCCTCCTCGGCAACGGCGCGGCCCGGCCCCAGGTGGTGCTCACCACGGTCAACGCGGCGGTCCAGCGGGTGCCGCCCCGCACGATGCTCGCCGACGCCACCCTTCCGCTCGACGCCGGTGCGTCGCTCGATATCGAGACGCTACTTGGCTACCTGGAGCGCAACGGCTTCGTGCGCACCGGCACGGTGATGGAGGCCGGTGACTACGCGGTACGCGGCGGCATCGTGGATATCTTCCCCCCCAACGTCGAGCGCCCGGTGCGGCTCGACTTCTTTGGCGATGTCATCGAGACCATGCACTGGTTCGATCCGCTGTCTCAGCGCCGCGCGGAGGCTGCCGGCGCGTTGCACCTCGCGCCGGTCAGCGAAGTGCTGCTCAACCCCCAGTCGATCGCGCGCTTTCGCGGCGCCTATCGCCGGCAGTTCGGCGCCGTGTCCGGCGACGATCCGCTTTACGAAGCGGTCTCCGCCGGTAGGCGTTACCCCGGCATCGAGCACTGGTTGCCGATGTTCCACGATGGGCTGGAAACGCTCTTCGATTACGTCTCCGAGGGCCCGGTGCTCCTCGATCACCGTGCGGCGGAAGTGCGCGACGACCGCTTCGAGACCATCGCCGACTTCTACGGTGCGCGCGCGAACCCGCCCACCTCGTCGGTCGCGGACACGCCCTATCACCCGGTCCCACCCGAGGCGCTCTTTCTCGATGCCGACGAATGGGAACGGCGCCTCGCCGGCCGACCGGTCGTGCAATGCTCACCCTTCGTCGAAGCCGAAGGCGGCGCGGACGCCGGCGCCCGCGACGGGCGCGATTTCGTCGCCGAGCGCGCGCAGCGGCATGGGGCGCTGTTCGAGACGGTCGGGGAGCACATCGACAATCTGCAGGAGAGCGGCCTCAGGGTCCTGATCGCGGGCGGCGGCGCCGGCAGCCGCGACCGCATGGTCCGCCTGCTGCGGGAGCACGGCGTGCACGCGATCGAGCCGGTCGCGGACTGGCAGGCGGCCTGCGCGCTGCCGCCCGAGATGGCGGCGGCGGCCGTGCTACCGCTGGAGCAGGGCTTCGTTTCGCCCCGCCTCGCCGCAATTGCCGAGCAGGACATCCTCGGTGCGCGCGCGAGCCGACCGGAGCGTCGCCGCCGCAAGCCCGCCGACGAGTTCCTGGTCGATGTGGCAGCGCTCGCCGACGGCGATCTGGTCGTGCACGTCGACCACGGCATCGGCCGCTACGACGGCCTGGTCACCCTGGAGGTCGATCACGCGCCCCACGACTGCCTGCGCATCCTCTACGAGGGCGACGACCGGCTGTTCCTGCCCGTCGAGAACATCGAGCTGTTGTCGCGCTACGGCTCGGCCGATCGCCCGGTCGCGCTGGACCGGCTGGGCGGGGCCGGCTGGCAGGCGCGCAAGGCGAAGCTCAAGCAACGCATCCGCGACATGGCGAACCAACTCATCGGCCTCGCAGCCGAACGCGCGACCCGGCCCGCGCCGCAGCTGACGGCACCGGGCGCCCTGTACGACGCCTTCTGCGCGGGCTTCCCCTACGTCGAGACCGACGATCAGGCGCGCGCCATCGACGAAGCCATCGGCGATCTCGACGCCGGACGGGCGATGGACCGCCTGATCTGCGGCGATGTCGGCTTCGGCAAGACCGAGGTTGCGCTGCGCGCCGCCTTCCACGCGGTTCAGGTAGGCAAGCAGGTCGCGGTGCTGACGCCGACCACCCTGCTCGCCCGGCAGCACATGCAGACCTTCAGCGAGCGCTTCGCCCGCCTGCCGGTGGAGATCGCCCAACTCTCGCGCCTGGTGCCCGCCAAGGAGCAGGCCGAGACCAGGCTCGGCATCGCCGCCGGCACCGTCGACATCGTCATCGGCACTCATGCGCTGCTCGGCAAGCAGATCGCCTTCAACGATCTCGGTCTCGTCGTCGTGGACGAGGAGCAGCACTTCGGCGTCGCCCACAAGGAACGCCTGAAGCAGCTCAAGGCCGAGGCCCACGTGCTCACGCTCACCGCGACGCCAATTCCGCGCACCTTGCAGATGGCGCTGAGCGGCGTGCGCGACATGAGCGTGATCGCGACCCCGCCGGTGGATCGCCTCGCGGTGCGCACCTTCATCCTGCCCTTCGACCCGGTGGTCGTGCGCGAGGCGCTGATGCGCGAGCACCTGCGTGGCGGCCAGACCTTCTACGTGTGTCCGCGCATCGCCGATCTCGACGAGGTGGCCGAGCGCGTGCGCCGCCTGGTGCCCGAGGTGAAGGTCGCCGTCGCCCACGGCCGGCTCGCCGCGCGCTCCCTCGATAGCATCATGGGCGACTTCTACGACGGCAAGTTCGACGTGCTGGTCTCCACAGCGATCATCGAATCGGGTCTCGACCTGCAGCGAGTCAACACCATGATCGTCCATCGCGCGGACCGCTTCGGCCTCGCCCAGCTCTATCAACTGCGAGGGCGGATCGGCCGGGCGAAGCTGCGCGGCTACGCGTATCTGACGCTGCCACCCGGCCACCGGCTCACCGATGACGCGCACAAGCGCCTCCAGGTCATCCACCGGCTCGACGGCCTCGGCGCCGGCTTCAGCCTGGCGAGCCACGACCTCGACATCAGAGGCGCAGGAAACCTGCTGGGTGCCGAGCAGTCGGGTCACATCCGCGAGGTCGGCATCGAGCTCTACCAGCACATGCTGGAAGAGGCCGTCGCCACCGCGCGTGCCGCTGCCGGCGGTGAGGCGCCACCGGCCGAGCGCTGGTCGCCGACCATCAGCCTCGGCACCTCGGTGCTGATCCCGGAGAGCTACGTGCGCGACCTCGACGTGCGGCTCACCCTCTATCGCCGCGTCGCCGCGCTCGAAGACCAGGCCGGGATCGACGCCTTCATCGACGAGCTGACCGACCGCTTCGGCCCGCCACCGGCCTCGGTGCACCACCTGCTGGAGATCATGGCGATCAAGCAGCTATGCCGGAAGAGCGGCATCGAGCGCGTCGAGGCCGGCCCGAAGGGCGCCGTGCTGAGCCTTTGCGACGGCGGCTTCGTCGAGCCCGCAGCGCTGGTCCGTTACGTATCGGCGCCGGAAAACGAGGTTCAGCTGCGGCCCGACAACCGCCTCGTCGCCACACGCCGCTGGCCCGACACAGAGGCACGGCTGGAAGGCGTCCAGCGCATCCTGCGAGACCTTTGCGCCCTCGCCGGAGAGCCGACGCCGCAATAACGTCACGCTGTCCAGGACGCGTATCCGATTGCCAATTGTCTATACATATGCTATACAGCACTTTCTGAAGGTTAAGCGTCCGCAACCCGCGCGAGGGAAGCCAGAATGGCCCAGGTCAACTTCCGGATGTCCGAAGAGCGACTCGCCTTCATCGACCGTGCGGCGGCGATCAGGGGTGTCACACGGACCGAGTTCGTGCTGCGGTCGAGCGAGGCGGCGGCGATTGAGACTCTGAACGAGCGTCCGATTATCGCCCTCGACGATGAGGCCTGGGACGCATTCGTCGCCGTGCTGGACGCGCCGGTGGAATCCGACCCCGCCGTGAAGGAACGTTACGCACGCCGGCCGCAGTGGGACCGGTAGCGGCGCCCGAGCCGCTCGGACCCCGGCACGACGTCTCGCAATTCTCATCGGGCGTGCCTGCCCTCGACGCCTGGCTGCAAGGCAAGGCACGTCTCAACGAGGCCAAGGGTGGCGCGCGCACCTATGTCGCGTGCGACGGCGACCGCGTGGCCGGCTTCTACAGTCTGGCCGCAAGCGCCATCGAGAAGCGGCGGCTCTCGTCGCGGGCCGGCCGCAATATGCCCGAACCGGTCCCGGTCATCCTGTTGGGACAGCTTGCCGTGGACGGTGCCTACCAGGGTCGGCGGCTCGGCTCGGACCTGCTGGTCGACGCCACACGCCGTGCCCAGGCTGCGGCAGAGGTCATCGGCGCCCGCGCCATTGTGGTGCAGGCCATCGACGAGCAGGCTAAGACGTTTTACGGGCGGTTCGGTTTTCGTCCGTTCTCGGATCGCGAGCCGCTGATGCTGATCCTTCGGATGTCCGAACTGGACGCGTTGCTGGAAGCGTGAGCTGCACGGCCGGCTCGGGGGCGTGCGGCTCTCGCTGTAGGACCTCCGTGCGCTCGCGGGAGGTTTCGTCCCATGTTAACATCCTGACATGACTGAGCGACTCGAAGAGGCGATCGCGAAGCTGCGCAAGCTCCCGCCCGATCGTCAGGATGAAGCGGCCGCGGTGCTCTTGAGCATGGTTGACCAAGACTCCAATGCGCTCCACCTCACTCCGCAGCAGGCTGCCGAGGTCGAGCGTCGCCTCACTCAACCGTCACGGTACGTCCCGCACGGCGTGGTCCAGGCCTCTTTCAGGTAAAGACCCGAATATCGACGCAGATCCGTCGGCAGCCTATCCGCCAGCCAGCTCGTTGACCTTGGCCGCCATGATGAAATCGTTCTCGTGCAGGCCCTTGATCTTGTGGGTGTAGAACAGGACCGTGCAGTAGCCCCAGCCGAAGGTGATGTCGGGGTGATGGTCCTCGTCCTCAGCGAGATCGCCCACCTTGTTCACCAATGCGATGGACTCGGCGAAATCCCCGAGCTTGAAGGTGCGGCGAATCTTGGTGGCGTCGTCGATCAGCTCCCATCCCGGCGTTTGGTCCAGATACGCGCGTGCTTCGGCTTCTTCGAGGGGCGGGATGCCACCCCGGCAGGGTTCGCAGGTCTTGCTCGTCAGGCTCATGTCGTCCTCCGGCGGCGCGGGTCTCTCGCTTGGTCTCTCTGCCTTTGCGGTTGCGGTGGCGAGAGAGGGCTGGAAAGATATTCGCCATACTACGCCAAGACTCCGGCTGACGAAGGAACTTCGTGAATGGCGCCGATGGACGCGGCCGTCGACGTCTCGCCCGAACCGTATATCCCCGCCGCCGGCGAGGGTGCGGCGCCCCGGCGCGTCACCATCCTGGGCTCCACGGGTTCGATCGGCTGCAACACCATCGACCTGATCGCCCGCCACCCGGTGGCCTTCGAGGTCGAGGCGTTGACCGCCCAGCGCAGCGTGGAGCGCCTCGCCGAGCAGGCCCGCGCGGTGGGCGCGAAGCAGGCCGTCATCGGCGATCCGGCGCACTACGGTGCCCTCAAGGAGGCGCTTGCCGGGACCGAAACGACCGCAGCCGCCGGTCCCGAAGCTCTGGTCGAGGCTGCCGCCGCACCCGCGGATTTCGTGATGGCCGGGATCGTCGGCGCGGCGGGGCTGAAGCCCACGCTCGCCGCCGCCGCACGAGGCGCGGTCATCGGCCTCGCCAACAAGGAGTGCCTGGTCTGCGCCGGCTCGCTCATGCTGGCCGAGGTCGAGCGTGGCGGGGCAACGCTGCTTCCAGTCGATTCGGAGCACAACGCCATCTACCAGGTGTTCGACTTCGAGCGCGCGGACAGCGTGGAGAAGATCGTGCTGACCGCCTCGGGCGGTCCCTTCCGCGAGGCGTCGGTGGAGACCATGGCGCAGGCCACGCCCGAACAGGCGGTGGCCCACCCCAACTGGGACATGGGCGCCAAGATTTCGGTGGATTCGGCGACGATGATGAACAAGGGCCTCGAAATGATCGAGGCCTTTCACTTGTTCCCGGTCGATGCGGAGCAGATCGAGGTGCTGGTGCATCCGCAATCGGTGATCCACAGCATGGTGGCCTACGAGGACGGCTCCGTGCTGGCGCAGCTCGGCACGCCCGACATGCGCACGCCGATCGCCTACGCCCTAGCGTGGCCGGCTCGCATGGCGGCGCCCTCGCCCCGGCTCGACCTCGCGACGCTCGGCCGTCTCACCTTCGAGCCGCCGGATGAGGTGCGCTTCCCCGCACTTCGGCTCGCGCGGGAGGCCCTGACCCAGGGCGGCAGCGCGCCGATCGTGCTCAATGCCGCCAACGAGATTGCCGTCGGCGGCTTTCTGGAGCGCCGCATCGGCTTCCTGGAAATCGCTCAGACGGTCGAACGCTGCCTGGAGCAAACCAACCATCGCGCCGTCACCGGGCTCGACGACGTGTACGAAATCGACGGCGCGGCCAGGGAGCACGCCGAGCGGCTGCTGGCCGGTGATACCTAGAGGCCGATGACGGCTTCCGCATCCGCGGCGGTGGAAACGGCAGGCGGCCAAGCGCCGGCCGCGCGCGAGGAAAACATCCGCGCGCTGATCCGCGCGAACACCGAGAATTTTCCCGTCGGCTCCTTCCTGATCCCGCCCGACTGCCGGCCTCACGTCCATGCCTTCTACCTGTTCGCCCGCAAGGCCGACGACATCGCCGATGCGCCAACCATCCCGGCAGCCGAGAAGGTGGCCCGGCTGCAAGACGCGAGCGACGCCCTCGGCAAGGACGAAGCCACCCTTCCCGACTGGGCCGTGCCCTATCACCGAAGCCTGATCGAGACCGGTTGTCCGGCGCAGAACGGGCGCGACCTGCTCTCCGCCTTCATCCAGGACGCGACCAAGCTACGCTATGCCGACTGGGACGACTTGATGGACTATTGCCAGCGTTCGGCGGCCTCGGTCGGCCGAGTAATGATGGACATCCACGGGGAAAGTAGGCACGCCGATATCGAGGGCTCGGACGCGCTCTGCAATGCCCTCCAGGTGCTCAATCACCTGCAGGACTGTGGAGAGGATTACCTCGCGCTCGATCGCGTGTACGTGCCGGAACCCTGGCTGCAAGAAGCCGGCGGCAGCGTCGAGCTGCTCGCCGAGCGGCGGGCATCGCCGGCGGTCCGCCACGCCATCGACCGGTGCCTCGAAGGGACCGCCGATTTGCTGCGGCGCGCCGAAGCGATGCCGCCCTCGGTGCGCCGCCGGCGCTTTCGCTGGGAGTGCGCGGTGATCGTGAAGCTGGCCTGGGCGCTCCACAAACGTCTGAGTCGTGGCGACCCTCTTGCCAGCCGAGTCAGGGTGCCCAAAGTAAGCCGCGCCGGCCTCGCGCTGAGGGGCATCGTCCAAGCATGGTAAGCACAGCCGTCACCCTGCCGATTCCCGAAGCGCCCGACCCGAAGCGCTACGTCGCCGAGGTGACGCGGGCGTCCGGGAGTTCGTTCTTCCTGCCGATGATGCTGCTGCCGCGCGAGAAGCGCGAGGCGATGCTGGCGCTCTACGCCTTCTGTCGGGAGACCGATGACGTCGCCGACGAGATCGAGGACCCCGAAGAGTCGCGCGCGCTGATCGACGCTTGGCGGGGCGAGGTCCGCGCTCTCTACCAGGGCGCGCCGCGCCATCCGGTGACCCGCGCGCTCGCCGTTCCGATCGAGCGCTTCGGGCTCGCCGAGAAGCACTTCATGGAAATTCTGGAGGGGTTCGAGATGGACGGCGGCGGCGCCATGCTGCGGCCCACCCTGGCCGAGCTCGAACGCTACTGCCACTGCGTCGCCGGCTGCGTCGGACTGCTCTCGGTCGAAATTTTCGAATATCGGGCGCGCACCATCCCCACCTTCGCGCGCCATCTCGGCCAGGCCTTCCAACTCACCAACATCCTTCGCGACGTGGCCGAGGACGCCAGGCGCGGCCGCATCTACCTGCCGCGAGAGCTGCTGGAGAAGCAGGGGCTCGCGGACATCAAGCCGGAGGCAATCGGGCGCACGCCCGGCGTGGAGAAGGTCTGCCGCTCACTCGGCGGGATGGCACGGCGGCATTTCGGTGCCGCGAGCGAGGCACTGCCGCGTTCGGAACGCCGTTCCATGCGGCCGGCCATTCTCATGCGCAGCGTCTACGAGGCCTATCTCGACCGCATCGAGCGGGCGAACTTCCCGGTCGCCGGCCGGCGCATCCGGTTCACCGCGACCCAGAAGCTGCGACTGGTCATGGGCGGTCTGTTACGGACGATCTGACCAATCGACCGTCCCGGCGACGGGCGGCGGTGCCGCTTGGTGCTTGCCGGCCCCGACAGGGCAACCCTATAACCTGCCGCGCCGAGTCGAACGGTATGGCAGAAGGCAACGGCATGATCATCGTCACGGGCGGTGCGGGCTTCATCGGCTCGAACCTGATCGCCGCGCTGGAGGAGCGAGGCGAGGGCCCCTTGGTGGTCTGCGACAGGCCGGGCGCGGGCGGCAACGGCCGGACCATCGCCAAGCGAAAGCTCGATACCGTCGTCGAGCCGGCCGACCTCCCAGCCTATCTCGCAGCCCAATCCGGGCAGGTGCGCGCCGTCTTTCACTTGGGCGCCATCTCGTCCACGACCGAAACCGATGCAAGCCTGCTCGCGCGGCACAACTATCGTTTCAGCCTGAACCTCTGGCACTGGTGCGCGGCTGAGGGCGTGCCGTTGATCTACGCCTCATCGGCCGCCACCTACGGAGACGGTTCGTGCGGATTCGACGATGACGGTTCGATCCAGGCGCTCACCCGACTGAAGCCGCTCAGCGGCTACGGCCGTAGCAAGCATCTCTTCGATCGCCGTGTCGCTCACGAGGTGGCAGCGGGCGCACCGAGACCGCCGCAGTGGGCCGGCCTCAAATTCTTCAACGTCTATGGCCCCAACGAGTATCACAAGAACGGCCAGCGCAGCGTCCTGGCAACCTCCTATCCGGACGCTGCCGAAGGCCGACCGATCCGCCTCTTCAAGTCCTGCGACTCGCGATACCCCGACGGCGGCCAGTGCCGCGACTTCGTGTGGGTCGGAGACTGTGTCGCCGTGATGCTGTGGCTGCTGGATAATCCGCAGATAAGCGGCTTGTTCAACGTCGGGACCGGAACGGCGCGCAGTTTTACGGCGCTTACGAATGCGCTCTTCGCGGCACTCGGCCGCGCACCGTCGATCGACTATATCGAGATGCCGGAAGCCATACGCGCGCATTACCAGTACTTTACTGAGGCGCGGATGGGACGCCTCCGCCGCGCGGGCTACACCGCACCCTTCATGCCTATCGAAGAAGGTGTCGGCCGCTATGTGCGCGACTACCTGAGCCAGGACGATCCGTATCGATGACCTTCGCCCTCGCCTTCCCCACCATCGACCCGGTGGCCGTGGAGATCGGCCCCGTCGCGATCCGCTGGTACGCGCTGTCCTACGTCGTCGGCCTGCTGCTCGGCTGGCAGTACGTCCGCTATCTCGCCGGGAATTGCATCGATGGGATGACCAAGCGCCACGCCGACGACCTGCTGGTGATGGGCACCCTCGGTGTGGTGGTGGGCGGCAGGCTGGGCTATGTGCTGTTCTATCAACCGGGCTACTACTTCTCCAATCCCGGTGAAATCTTCGTGGTCTGGCAGGGCGGGATGTCCTTTCACGGCGGTGCCCTGGGCGTACTGGTCGTGGTGGTCCTCTACACCCGCATCATGAAGATTAGCCTGCTCTCCGTCGCCGATGCGGTTTGCGCACAGGTGCCGATCGGCCTCTTCCTGGGCCGTATGGCGAATTTCGTTAACGGCGAGCTGTACGGCCGGGTGAGCGATGTTTCATGGGCGATGGTGTTCCCCGGTGGCGGGCCCGAGCCCCGCCACCCGAGCCAGATTTACGAGGCAATCCTGGAAGGCCTGGTCCTGTTCACGATCCTCGCCGTCGCCGTGCACATGCGGCGGGTGGTCCGGCGACCGGGCACCGTCGCCGGGCTCTTCTTCGCCGGTTACGGCGTCGCCCGGATCATCGCCGAGCTGTTCCGCGAGCCGGATGCGTTCCTCGGCTTCATCCTGCCCGGCATCAGCATGGGGCAGGTGCTTTCCCTCCCGATGATCGTGCTCGGGCTCTTCCTCATCCTTCGCATCCCGCCGGTGCCTCGGATTGACGGACGTGCGGGCGGGCAGGCCGGGTAATGAGCGCGCTTGCGGAAGAGATAAGGGAACGGATACGGCGCGACGGGCCGATCAGCGTTGCCACCTACATGGAGCTTTGCCTCCATCATCCCACCCACGGCTATTACCGCCGGGGCCGGCCAATCGGTGCGGCCGGCGACTTCGTCACCGCGCCCGAGGTAAGCCAGATGTTCGGCGAACTGATCGGGCTCTGGTGCGCGGCGGTTTGGCAGAGCATGGGCCAGCCGCAGCGCGTGCGCCTCGTGGAGCTCGGGCCGGGCCGCGGCTCCCTCCTCGCCGATGCGCTGCGCGCCGCGGGGACCGTGCCCGCCTTTCGCGACGCCATCGACCTGCATCTCGTCGAGTCGAGCCAGAGCTTGCGCGCGGAGCAGGCCGTTCTGCTCGCTGACGCCCGCCCGACGTGGCACGAACACTTCGAGACTGTGCCCCCCGGCCCGGTGCTGGTCATCGCCAACGAGTTCTTCGACGCGTTGCCGATCCGGCAATTCGAGCGGGTCGGCAACGCGTGGCAGGAGCGCGTCGTCACGCTCACGCCCTCATCCCAGGTACTCCGCTTCGCTGCCTCTGATTCGGTCCCCGTTGGGGATGGGCTCGGGTGCGCGCCGTCCGGCGCCATCGTCGAACGCGCACCGGCACGAGAGGCGCTTGCAGGCGCCATCGCCGCACGCATCGTTGCCGATGGCGGCGCAGCGCTCATCATCGACTACGGGCCCGAGCGGCCAGGCTTCGGCGATACCCTGCAAGCGATGAAGCGGCACCGCCGCCACGACGCGCTGGACGAGTCCGGCTCTGCCGACCTTACCGCTCACGTAGACTTCTCCTCATTGGCGGCAGCGGCCCGACACGCAGGCGCCGGCGTGTTCGGACCCGTGTCCCAGGGAGATATCCTGAGAGCACTCGGAATCGACGCTCGGGCGGCCCAGCTGCGGCAGGGCGCGAGCGCCGATCAGGCCAAAAAAATCGACTCCGCGCTACGCCGCCTCACGGGCGTGCACGGGATGGGCACCCTGTTCAAGGCATTGGCGATCGCGCACCCGGCGCTGGATGCGCCACCGGGTTTCGAGACTGAGGCAACTGCGGCGCCATGATCGAGCCCATCTCTCATGCGCTGTTGGACGACCCCGACGGCCGAATCCACCACGGCTTCTTCGGTCGCGCCGGGGGCGTCAGCGAGGGACTCTACCGCTCCCTCAACTGCGGCTACGGCTCGGGCGATGACCCCGAGGCGGTGCGCGAGAATCGCGCGCGGGCAATGAGCGCCTGCGAGCTTTCGCCGACGGCGCTCTGCACCGCGTATCAGGTCCACAGCGCCGAAGCCCTTGTCGTGACCGCACCCTGGGCGCGAGAGGACGCGCCGCGCGTCGATGCCATGGCGACAGCGACGCCCGGACTCGCGCTCGCGATCCTCACCGCCGATTGCGTGCCGGTGCTGATGGCGGATCGCGAGGCCGGCGTGATCGGCGCGGCGCACGCTGGCTGGCGCGGCGCGCTGAACGGCATCCTGGAAGCCGCGGTCGAGGTCATGCTGGGCCTCGGCGCGCGGGCGGGCGGGATACGGGCCGTGATCGGCCCCGCGATCGGGGCAACTTCCTACGAGGTAGGGCCGGAGTTTCCGGCGCCGTTCCTGGCACGCAGGCCAGAGGACGAAGACCTGTTCGCGCCGGCAAATCGCGACGGGCACTTCCTCTTCGACATCGTGGGTTACGTCGCCCGCCGCTTGGGCACCTTGGGCCTCGCGACGGTCGCGGCAACCGGCGGCGACACCTGCGCCGAGGCCGACCGCTACTTCAGCTACCGCCGGAGCGTCCACCGCGGCGAGCCCGACTACGGCCGCAACATCTCCATCGTCGCACTCGGCCCCTGACATGCCCTACGTGATCATCTTCGGTGTCCTGCTGTTCGTCGGCATGGTGGCGAGCTGCGTCTTGGCGGTGTCGAGCTCATGATGCGTCCCGGACGCATGGCCCGTTTCGCCTGGCGGAGGGCGATACCGCTCGCGCTGGGCCTTATCCTGTGCGTGGCGCTCGCGGCCTGCGGCGACCTGCCCCGCCCCTTCCAACCCGCAGACAAGAGCGCGCAAGCATGGCTGGGCCCCGGAGATGTCGCCTGGGGCAGCATTCTGGTGCCGCCCATCGCTGGGCTGCCGGCAAACCAGTCGGCTGCGCTGGTAGACGAAGTGGTGAAGGCGCTGCACCTGCGCGACGTGCCGGCGAGCGCCTACGCCGGCGGCCGAGGCAGCATCGTGCTGGCCGGGCGCGTCTCGGTCGCCGCAGGCAAGCTGAGGTGGTCGTTGATCACGCCTGACGGCGAGACTGCGCTCCGATTCGAGGAGCCGACGCTCGGTGCGCAGGCCAGCGACGCACCGACGCCCGATCTGGCCGCCGTCGCTGAGCGGGCCGCCGCGCGGGTCGCTGCCGCACTGAAACCGCCGGCATCCCCAGATCCAGATCGTCCGCCCCAAGTGCCCGTAGTCATCGAAACCGTACACGGCGCTCCGGGCAACGGCGGGATCGCGCTTGCCCGCGCTATGCGGCATTCACTCGCCCGCATCGGCATCACTGTCGCCGATGCCCCCGAGGCCGGCAGTCCGACGATCCAGGGCTGGGTCTCGGTCTCACGAGACGACACCGCCACGGATAGCGCGACCGTCACGATTGCCTGGGATGTGCTGCATCCCGATGGCTCGAGACTCGGCACCGTTACCCAGAGCAACCGCGTCGGCGAGGACCAGCTGACCGGCACATGGGGCGTTCTGCCGCGACTCGTCGCTCGTGCCGGTGCGCCAGGCATTGCGCAGCTGCTCGATCAACCGGACGTACGCCAACTCGCCCAATCACCTCGGCGGAAGACGCCCGCGAGACCGCCCCGCCAGGCTCCGATCGAAGCGCCGCTTTCGCTGGCAATCCAAGCGTCTGCCGCATTCCCCACAGCGTTAAGCGAAGCACAGCCCAGGCCGCCGATCGAAGCGCCACTCGTGGTGCAGATCGAAGCGTCCACCGCATCGGCTGCACCGTCTATCGTGTTGAGAGATGCTCCGCTCCTGCCGTCATCGAGACAAACTCTCGTGCCGCGCTTCAAGCCGCGACCGGAGGTGCCGCGTGCACATGCGGTACTGGTCGAGGCGCCCATCGCGGTCTCCGTCACGGTTCGGTAACGGCGTTTACAGAGCAGGGTCAGATTGATACAGTCCGCGCGCCTTCGGGGCCTGCAGGGCGGCCCTGCAGGTCTTGCCCCGATCCACGCTCCAGGGAACCGTCATCGATGAAGCTCGTTGCCGGGAACAGCAACCGGCCGCTGGCTGAGGCGATCTCGTCGGCGCTCGGCATCGGTTTGACTCGAGCCTCGATTCGCCGCTTCTCCGATTCCGAGATCTTCGTGGAGATCCTCGAGAACGTGCGCGGCGAAGACGTGTTCCTGATTCAATCGACGTCGACACCGGCCAACGACAACCTGATGGAGCTGCTGATCTGCCTCGACGCCCTGAAGCGCGCCTCGGCGCAGCGGGTGACGGCGGTGGTGCCCTATTTCGGCTACGCGCGGCAGGACCGAAAATCGTCACCGCGCACGCCGATCTCCGCCAAGCTGGTCGCCAACCTGATCGAGGCGAGCGGCGCCAACCGGGTTCTCACGCTCGACCTGCACGCCGGCCAGATTCAGGGGTTCTTCGACATTCCGGTGGATAATCTCTACGCGGCGCCGGTAATGGTCGATGACATCAGGCTGAACTACAACAACGAGCCTCTGATGTTCGTCTCGCCCGATGTGGGCGGCGTGCTGCGGGCTCGTGCCATGGCCAAGCGCTTCGAGGCCGATCTCTCGATCGTCGACAAGCGGCGCGAGCGTGCGGGCCAATCGGAAGTCATGAACATCATCGGCGATGTCGAGGGTCGGCGCTGCATCATCGTCGACGATATCGTCGATTCGGCCGGGACCCTCTGCAACGCAGCAGCGGCGCTCAAGGAGGCGGGCGCAAAGGCGGTCCACGGCTATGTCTCTCACGCGGTGCTATCGGGCGAAGCGGTGGCACGGGTCTCGTCGTCTGAGCTCGAGTCGCTGGTCGTGACGGACACCATTCAGACAACCGAAGCCGTGGAGAGCGCGGACAACATCCGTGTGCTCCCAATCGCGCCATTGATGGCCGAATCGATTCTCCGTATCAGCTCGGAGACCTCGGTCTCGAGCCTCTTCGATTGACGCGCGACAGAATTCTGGAGACACCTGAACCATGAGTGACGAAGCAATGATCGAGGCACTGCCGCGCGCGCCGCGCGGCAAGGGAGGCGCGCGGGCACTCAGGCGCGAAGGCCGCACTCCAGCCATTGTCTACGGCGGCGGCGCAGATCCGCTGTCCGTATCGCTCGACTACAACGTGCTGGAGCGCGAGATCGGCCGGCGGGGCTTCTTCGCTCGCCTCTACGACCTCAAGGTCAACGGCGACGTGATTCGCGTTCTGGCCCGCGACGTCCAAGTCGATCCGGTCAGCGATGCGCCGATCCATGTCGACTTCATCCGCTACGTCGCAGGCGCGACGCTCGCCGTCTGGGTGGAGGTCCGGTTCGAGGGCCAGGAGGAGAGCGAAGGCCTGAAGCGCGGCGGCGTGCTTAACATCGTCCGTCACGAAGTTGAGTTGATGTGCCCCCTCGAAGCGATCCCCGAATTTCTCGTGGCCGACGTGTCCGGATACGAGATCGGCGACAGCATCCACATCAGCGACATCGAGCTTCCGGAGGGCGTGACGCCCACCATCACCGACCGCGACTTCACCGTCGCCACCATCGCCGCGCCCACGGTCATCGTCGAGCCGGTCGAGGAGGAGGAAGGCGAAGAGGGCGAGGAACTGGAGGAAAGCGCCGAGGAAGGGGCCGAAGATGCCGAGGGCGCGCCGGCCGAGGAAAGCGAGGACTCCTAACACGGGCATCTTCCGCCGCTCCCGCGCCGCCCAGGGCGGCGCCCCCGCCCGCCTGCTGGTCGGCCTCGGCAACCCCGGCGCCGATGCTGCCCGGCATCGCCACAACGTGGGCTTCATGGCGCTCGATGCGCTGGCCGCGGCGCATGACTTCGGCGCGTTCAAGCGGCGCACGCGCTTCCAAGGCGAGATCGCCGAGGGCCGCGTGGGCGACGTAGCGGTGCTCGCGCTCAAGCCCCATACCTACATGAACGAATCGGGCCGCGCCGTCGGCGCCGCCATGCGCTTCCACCGACTCGAACCGGCGGCCGTCATCGTCCTGCACGACGAAGTCGATCTCGCCGCCGGCAAGGTTCGCGCCAAGCGCGGCGGAGGCGTCGCCGGCCACAAAGGGCTCAGGAGCATCCGCGCCCATATCGGCGCCGATTTCTGGCGCGTGCGGATCGGCATCGACCACCCCGGCGATCGGGACCGAATGACCGGCCACGTGCTCTCCAACTTCGGCGCGTCGGACCGGACCTGGCTCGACCCGACTCTCGACGCCATCGTCGATGCCTTCCCGCCGCTCATGGCGGGCGACGCCAGCGCCTTCATGAGCCGGGTCGCGCTCCTCGCCCCGCCGCCGGGATCGAGCCCTGCGCAGGCCGGCGGCGAGACGCCTACAGGACCATCGGGTGGGGTTTAAGTGCGGCATCGTGGGCCTGCCCAATGTGGGCAAGTCCACGCTATTCAACGCGCTGGTGGCGAGCGGCGCAGCCGAGGTCGGCAACTACCCCTTCTGCACCGTAGAGCCCAACGTGGGGCGCGCGCCGGTGCCGGACCCGGCGCTCCACGAAGTCGCGCGCCTCGCCGGCTCGCGCAAGGTTGTGCCGAGCGTGCTGGAGGTGGTGGATATCGCCGGCCTCGTCGCTGGCGCCAGCAAGGGCGAGGGACTAGGCAATCGCTTCCTGGGCCATGTGCGTGAGGTCGATGCGCTGCTCCACCTGGTCCGCTGCTTCGAGGACGACCAGGTGGCGCACGCCTCCGGTGCGGTCGATCCCCTGCACGACATCGGGTTGATCGAGACCGAGCTGATGCTGGCCGACCTGGAGAGCCTGGAGCGCCAGCGCGAGGCAGCGATCAAGCGCGCCCGCGGAGGCGACAAGGAGGCGAAGGATCGGCTCTCGGCGATCGAACCGGCGCTCGCCCTGCTTGAGAACGGCCAACCGGCACGCGGGCTCCATCTGCCCGACGAGACGACCGCGCGCGAATTCGCGGCCCTCAACCTGCTCAGCGCGAAGCCGGTGCTCTACGTCAGCAACGTCGACGAGGCGAGCGCGGCGACGGGCAACGCGATGAGTCAGGCCGTCGCCGCCCATGCCACCGCCGCCGGCGCGGAACAGGTGGTCGTTTCGGCGTCGATCGAAGCGGAAATCGCCCTCCTCGAAGACCCGGATGAGAAGCGCGAGTTCCTCGAAGCCCTCGAACTCGAAGCGCCGGGCCTGGACCGCGTGATTCACGCCGGGCACCGCCTGCTCGGCCTGATCCGCTTCCTCACCGCCACCGAGACGGAAGCGCGCGCCTGGCCCATTCGCGAGGGCAGCACGGCGGTCGAGGCGGCCGGCCGCATCCACACCGACTTCGCGCGCGGCTTCATCTGCGCCGAGACCATCGCGGCGGAAGAGCTGATCGCGCTCGGCGGCGAGCAGGCAGCCCGCGCCGCCGGGCGCATGCGCCAGGAGGGGCGCACGTACGTCGTGCAGGACGGCGACGTCATCCATTTCCGCTTCAATGTCTAGCGCTGCTGCGAGTGGCGTGCCTATGTCCCTTCTGCTATGTGAAGAGCCAGCGCTCGAATGGGCGCAACACAATGGAGGATCAGGGAGGCACCCACGATGGGCGCAGTTGTCCAGCTGACTGCGGACGATGGTCACGTTCTCAACGCTTACCGCGCTGCGCCCGATGGCGAGCCCCGTGCGGGCCTCGTGCTCGTGCAGGAGATTTTTGGGGTCAACGGCCACATCAGAGGGGTCTGCGACGATTACGCGGCCCAGGGTTATCTCGTCCTAGCGCCGTGCCTGTTCGACCGGAAGGAGCCGGGAATCGAGCTCGGCTACAGCGCCGAGACGGTGGACGAAGGGCGCGGGCACAAGGCCGATATCGGCTGGGAAGGCCCGGTCATGGACATCAAGGCCGGCGTCGATGCCCTCGAAGGCGCGCCGAAGGTGGTCGTGGTGGGCTATTGCTGGGGCGGCTCGCTCGCCTGGCTTGCCGCCTGCCGGCTGGAGATCGACGCGGCGGTCGGCTACTACGGCGGCCAGATCATCGAGTTCGTGGGAGAGACGCCCACCTGCCCGACGATGCTCCACTTCGGCACCGAAGATGCGGGCATCCCGATGGCCGACGTGGACGAGATCACGACGACCCACCCGGACGTCACGGTTCACGTCTATCAGGGCGCCGGCCACGGCTTCAACTGCGACCAGCGGGCAGATTACCATCCGGAGGCTGCCGCGCTCGCCCGCGACCGATCCCTCGCCCATCTGGCACGCCATCTCGGCTAGCGGGCGTCCGTGGCCGACCAGACCACGCCGGTCCGTCTCGGCGTCATCGGCGGCAGCGGCCTCTACGAGATCGAGGGTCTGAGCGAGGTCGAGCGGATCGACGTCCGCTCGCCTTTCGGTACGCCGTCGGACTCCCTCCTTCTCGGCCGTCTGGCGGACACCGAGATGGTGTTCCTGCCGCGCCACGGCCGCGGCCATCCCCTGCCGCCGAGCGCGGTCAACTACCGCGCCAACATCGATGCCCTCAAGCGGGTGGGCGTGACCGACATCGTCTCGCTCAGCGCGGTGGGCAGCCTGCGCGAGGACATCGCGCCCGGCGACTTCGTGCTCGTCGACCAGTTCATCGACCGCACATTCGCACGCGAGAAGAGCTTTTTCGGCGCCGGCCTCGCGGCACATGTCTCCATGGCCGAGCCCGTGTGCCCGCGTCTTGGCGACCAGTTGCTGTCGGCCGGGCAGAGCCTCGGGCTCGGCATCGTCCGGGGCGGTACGTACCTCGCGATGGAAGGGCCGCAGTTCTCGACGGTCGCCGAATCGGAGCTCTACCGGCAGTGGGGGTGCACGGTCATCGGCATGACCAACATGCCCGAAGCCAAGCTCGCCCGCGAGGCAGAGATTTGCTACGCGACCGTTGCCATGGTGACCGACTACGACTGCTGGCATCCGGACCACGACGCGGTCACGGTGGAAGCGATCGTGCGGACCCTGCAGGAGAATGCCGCCGCCGCCCGCCGCCTGGTCGCGGCACTGGGAGAAGCGCTCGCCGCCCGCCGGGAGCCTTGCGCCGCCGGCTGCGACCGGGCGCTGGAGAATGCGGTGATCACCGCGCCCGAGGCCCGAGACCCGGCAATGGTGAAGCGCCTCGACGCCGTCGCCGGCCGCGTGCTGGGTTAGCGGCTCCGCTCCACCTCGACGCCCACGCCGCCCGCATCCGGGTAGAGGTCTAGCTTCTCGACCCGCACCCACACGCTGTGCACGCGGCGGTTGGCGAGGCAGAGCTCGACGATGCGGTCGGCCAGTGTCTCGACCAAGTTTATATGGCCGCCGGCGATGATGGCGCGAATGCCGTCCACGATGGTCTCGTAGGAGACGACGTTGGCGATGCTGTCCTCGATCGGTCGTTCGTCGTCCGTGACGTGCACGCGGACATTGATCCGCACCCGCTGCGTGCCGTGGCGCTCGTGCTCGTGGACTCCGATCGAGCAGGGCACGACGAGGTCGCGAATCAGCAGATGGCGCCGCGTGGCTGCGGGTTGATCCGGCGTTGGGGTCTTTGTGTTCATTCGAGGATTTCTTTCCCCTGCGGCATCGCCCAGCCGAGATGCTGACCGCTGTCCAGGGCAATCATCTGCCCGGTCAGCGCACGCGCGGCGAGGATAAACCGCACGCCTTCCGCGATGTCGCCGGGGGCCACGGCGCGCTTCAGCGGCGTGGCTTCGTATTGCGCGGCGAAATGCTCCGGGCTCTGGCGCGCGCTCGGCAGGGTCGGTCCGGGGCCGATCCCGTTCACCCTGATACGGGGCGCGAGCGCGAGCGCCGCCGTCTGTGTGAGCGTCCAGAGGCCCGCCTTGCTGAGCGTGTAGGACATGAAGTGCGGCGTGAGGCTCCAGACGCGCTGGTCGAGCATGTTGACGATGCAGCCCTCCGCCTCGTCCGGCAGCGCTGCGGCGAACTTCTGCATCAGCACGAAGGGCGCGCGCAGATTGACCGCCATGTGGAGATCCCAGCTCGCGCGGGTCGCGCTTTGCAGATCGTCGCGTTCGAACGGAGAGGCGTTGTTGACGAGGCAGCCGAGCGGCCCGAGCGCCTCCATCGCGCGCGCCACCAAGGTCTCGACCTCGGCCTCTTCGGCGAGATCGGCCTTGAGCGCCACGGCGCGGCCGCCGGCGCTCTCGATCCCTGCGACGACATCCCTGGCGGCATCGCCGGACTCGCGATGGTGCACCGCGACCGCCCAGCCGTCCTGCGCCAGCGCCTCGGCAATGGTGCGGCCGATGCGCGCCCCGGCGCCGGTGACCAGTGCCGCCCGCGGCATTGCGTCAGACACGGTCATTGCTTGCCGCCGCCCTACCCGCTCGCCTCCTGCCGTCTCGCCTCCTGCTCGTAGAAGCGAAAGACCATGTCGGTCAGCGTCACGAAGCCGACTGCCTCGTTGCCATCGACCACCACACTACGCGACAGGCCGAAGCGGCCGAGCAGACGGATCGCGTACTTGATCTCCATATCTGCGCTGATGGTGAGCACCGGCTTCGACATGATCTCGTAGACATTCACCCGGTCGGGCGAGCGGTTGTCCGCGATCACCTTGTTGGCGATGTCGGAGATCACGACCATGCCGTACTCGTCGCCGGGCCGGCGGCGCTCGACCACGAGCGAGTACACGTTGTTCTCGCGCATCACTTGGAGAGCCTCGTGCACCGTGGCCACGCCGTCGATCGGCGCCGGCATCGGCGACATCACCGCGCGCACCGTGTTGAGCTGCGCACCCTGCGCTTCTGCCGTGGCCGTGTTTGCCTTCCTGCTCATATCTGGTCCTCGATCTCGTGCTTGATCTCGGCGATCTGATGGGAGAGGCCGATCGCGTCTTCGATGGCAATCTGGAACGCGATCCCCGTCCCCGACTTCTCCTCGAAGGCCCCGGCCGCCGCAATCTCCTCAAGGACGTTGCGGCTCATATGCTCTTCCACGAGGAACATCACGATGTCGCGCTGGCCGGTCAGCCTCAAGCCGAGAAAGGTCTGCTGCGGCTCGAGCCCCTCGCCGCGGCAGCCGGTGATGATTGTAGCACCGGTCGCCCCGGTGCGACGGCCGGCGGCGAGAACGGCATCGGTCTCGCCCGAATCCACGAGCGCCATGATGAGCTTGAAACGCATCGTTCAGGTTCCTTTCCCGGATGATCGGCGCTTGCGCAGGGCGGCGAGCGCCGACGAAAGCTGGGTAAACCCCAGCACAGCGATGACGGCAAACACACATGCGAACGCGATAAGGCCGAAGCCATCGAGCATCGGGCTGCGCCCCGGTACGTTGGCGGCGAGGCCGAGCCCCAAAGCAGCCACCAGCGGCACGGTCACGGTCGACGACGTGACGCCGCCCGAATCGTAGGCGAGCGCAATGATGCTGCGCGAGGCGAAGATCGTCAGCAGGATCACGAGCGCATAGGCGCCCATGAACAGATAGTGGAGCGGTATCCCGGTGACGATGCGGACGGTCCCCACCCCGACGCCGACGGCAACGCCCGCGGCAACGGCAATCCTTAAACCCCAGGGGTTGATCGTCCCGCCCGAGACGGCGCCGGCCTTGCGCGCAACGGCCATGAGCGACGGCTCCGCGATGGTGGTGCCGAAGCCGATGGCCGCCGCAAAGGCGTAGATCCAGCCGTAGTCGAGCCAATGAGCGGTAGCGCCCGCTGCAAGACCGAGGAAGGCCGGGTCGGTCAGTTGGGCGGCCATCGTCTTGCCGAGAGGGAAGAGCGCCTCTTCCAGCCCGATGAGGAATAACACGAGCCCAACGACGACATAGACGAAGCCGACCACGATCCGACCGAGATTCGCCGGGCGCTGGCGCAGGACGACGATCTGGAAGAACAGCACGATGGCGAGCAGCGGCACGATATCGCGCACCGTATCGAGGCCCACGGATGGCAGAACGACGAGAATATCCACCATGTCTGTTGCCCCTCAGAGCATCCGCATCAGGCGCGACCACGCCTGCGGCGGCGCTTTTGAGCACTCTCAAGCGCCGACGAGAGCTGGGCGTAGCCCAGCACGGCAATGATTGGAAACACGCTGGCGAAGGCGATGGGTCCGAAGCCGTCGAACAGAGGGCTTCGCCCAGGCACATTGGCGGCAAGGCCGAGGCCGAGTGCAGCGACCAGCGGCACCGTGACTGTCGAGGTCGTGACGCCGCCGGGGTCCGCCAAGCGGCGGCGCGGGACGGTGATCTGGAAGAAGAGAACGAGTCCGACCAGCGGGGCAACGTCCTGCACCGTATCGAGGCCGGCGGACAGTATGAGAGAGATCAGCTCCATCGCGCCGCGCCCTAAGTCACCATGCCGAAGATGAGCACGAAGATGATGGGCGTGAGGCTGGCGTAGGCGATGAGCCCGAAGCCGTCGATCAGCGGGTTGCGCCCGCGGATCGACGCGGCCAGGCCAACGCCGAGGGCCGTCACCATGGGCACGGTGATGGTGGACGTCGTGACCCCGCCGGAATCGTAGGCAATCCCGACGATCTCGTCGGGCGCGATAAAGGTTAGGCCGACGGCGATGATGTAGCCACCGATGATCCAGTAGTGGAGCGGCCAGCCCTTGAGAATGCGGAGCACACCGAGCGTGATACCGACGCCGACCGAGATGGCGACCGTGTAGCGCAGCCCGAGCGCGTAAGAGTCCATCGCGTCCGGATCGGCGGCGACGACCCCGGCCTCGGCGGCAACCCGGGCGGCCTCCGCCGTAACGGCGATCAGCGCCGGCTCCGCGACCGTGGTCCCGAAGCCGAGCGCGAAGGCAAAGACGAGCAGCCAGAACAGACTGCCCTTCTGCGCGAAGCCCTGGGCCAGACCCTCGCCGAGCGGGAAGAGGCCCATTTCCAGGCCCTTGATGAAGAGCGCGAGCCCAAGCATCACGAGCACGAGGCCGCCGACGATGCCGCCAAGATCGGGGAAGGGTTGGCGCAGAATCGCGACCTGGAAGACTGCGACCACGGCGATGATCGGCGCCAGATCGCGCAGCGTGCCGAGCACGAGGCCGGCGAAGGAAATGAGTCCGGCCGCCAGTCGATACTTCTTCAACTGGTCGAGTTCACGCGTCACTCGACGACCAATTCTGGTCACGGCATCGGAAGGCGCATTCATTGCGACTCGGGGTCCGACTGGTTCGCCATATAACCACACGGCCACAGAGCGAAAAGCCACGGGGCCGCCACAGGACTCGGCAAGGTCGCGGGCTACGGAATCGAGATTGGGAAACAATCCTGCTACGTTTGACGGACAGTTCTCGTTACTTACCCGTGACCGAGGGCGTAGAGGCGACGGAACGGCAGGGGGAAACCATGGGGATCGACATCAACTGCGACATGGGCGAGGCCTACAGCATCTACACCTGCGGCGACGACGAGGCGATCATGCCCTACATCACCTCGGCGAACGTCGCCTGCGGCTTTCACGCCTCGGACCCCGGCGTGATGCACGAGACCATCGTGCTCGCCAAGAAGCACGGCGTGAAGGTGGGGGCTCACCCGTCGTTTCCGGATCGGGACGGCTTCGGCCGGCGCTACATGAAGATGGATCGCAAGGAGCTGCGCGACGCCATCATCTATCAGTGCGGCGCGCTGAAGGGCTTCCTCGAAATGGAGGGGATGACCCTCAATCACCTGAAGCCCCACGGCGCGCTCTACGGCGCCGCCTGGATCGACGAAGACGTGGCCACCGCATGCGCCGAGGCGGCACAGGTCTTCGGCGTGCCCATGTACGGCACCACCGGCACCATGCACGAGACCATCTGGCCCAAGTACGCGGATGTCGTGTGGGAGATCTTCGCCGACCTCGACTATGACGACGAGGGCCGCTGCATCATCACGCGCGAGCACAAGTCGGTGGCGCCGGAGCAGGCGGTGGCGCAGATCATGCGCGTGGTGAAGGACGGCGTGATCCGCTCCGTCAATGGCAAAGACGTACCAACGAAGGCGGAGACGATCTGCGTCCATTCGGACACGCCGGGCGCCGTCGCGGTCGCCAAGGCCGTGCGCGACGCGGTCGATCCCTACATCGAATAGGACAGGACATGAACACGGCAACATCACAGGCGGCGGCGAGCGCCGACCTGCTCGCCTCCAACTCCGGCATCGTTCAGGCCTACCTGACGAAGACGCCCGGCTCGGCGGCGCTCGCATCCGAGGCCAGGGACATCCTGCCCTCCGGCATCGTCCACGATGCGCGCCACATGCAGCCCTACGGCATCTACGTCACGCGGGCCGAGGGCTCGCGCAAGTGGGACCGGGACGGCAACGAGTATGTCGACTATGCCGGCGGCCACGGCGCCCTGCTGCTCGGCCACGGCCGGCCGGAGGTGCTCGCCGCGATCCAGGAGGCGTTGCCCGACGGCACGCACCCAGGCGCCAACCATGAGCGCGAGGTACGCTGGGCGCAGATCGTGCGCGAAATGGTGCCGTGCGCGGAACGGGTGCGCTTCACCTCCTCCGGCACCGAGGCGACGCACATGGCGCTCCGCCTCGCCCGCGCGCACACCGGCAAGCACAAGATCGCGCGCTTCAAGGGCCACTTCCACGGCTGGCACGACCACATGACCTCCGGCTACATCTCGCATTTCGACGGTTCGCCAACGGCCGGCGTGCTGCCGGACCTCGCGTCCCAGGTGATCCTGCTGCCGCCCGGTGACAAGGAGGCCGCGCGCACCGCGTTCGAGGCCGACGACGACATCGCTGCGGCGATCCTGGAGCCGACCGGCGGCTCCTTCGGGCTCGTGCCCCACGCGTTCGAGTTTCTTGGCTTCCTGCGGGAGCTGACGGCGAAGCACGGCGTGGTGCTGATCTTCGACGAGGTGATTACCGGCTTCCGCGTCGCCCCCGGTGGCGCGCAGGGGTATTTCGGCGTCACGCCTGACATGAGCACCCACGCCAAGATCATCGCGGGCGGCCTGCCGGGCGGGGCTGTGGCGGGGCGCAAGGAGATCCTCGACGACCTGGACTTCTACGAGACCAAGGCAAGCGGCCGCGAGAAGATCTTTCACCCCGGCACCTTCAACGCGAACCCCGTCTCCGCCGCAGCCGGCACGGCCGCGCTCGAGATCGTGCGGGATTCGGACGCGTGCGAGCGGGCAACGGCCTTCGGTGCCGAGCTGCGGGCCGGACTCAACGGGGTGCTGGAGGACGAAGGCGTGCCCTGGTCGGTCTACGGCACCTTCTCCTCCTTCCACCTCTTCATGAACCCGCGCGGGCGTGCGATCACGCCGTCGACCTTCGATCCCCTCGAGATCGACTATGCCGAGCTCAAGGAGCGCCCACCGGAACTGGTCAACAAGATCCGCCTCGGCCTGCTGGTGAACGGCGTGGACATTCAGGGCTGGCCCGGCGGCATGACCTCGGCCGCCAACACCGCCGACGATCTCCCCGTCACCGTCGACGCCTTCCGCGAGACCATCCGCATGTTGCGCCGGGAAGGCGAGCTCTAGCCGCCAAGCGCGCGGCACCGCCGCCTCGGCGCGGGAGTGCGCATGGATACGCTCGAACGCTTCGCCGAGGACAAGCTCGCCGCTCTGGCGGAGCGGCAGCTGCGCCGCACCGTTCACGAGACCGCGCCGTGCGGGCCGGTCGAGGTGAGACGCAACGGCCGACGGTTGATCTCTTTCTGCAGCAACGACTACCTCAACCTGTCGCAGCACCCGGCGGTCAAGCGGGCCGCCATCGAGGCCACCGAGCGCTGGGGGGCAGGTGCCGGCGCGTCGCGGCTGGTGACCGGCAACCATCCCCTCTTCGCGGCGTTGGAACGCCGCCTCGCTCGGCTCAAGGGTACCGACGACGCCTGCGTCTTCGGCTCGGGCTACCTTGCCAACCTCGGCATCATTCCGAGCCTCGTCGGTGCCGGCGACCTGATCGTGGCCGACGAGCTAAGCCACGCGTGCCTGCGCGCGGGCGCGGCGCTCTCGCAGTCGCGTGTCGAGATTTTCCGGCACAACGATCTCGACCATGCGGAGGCTTTGCTGGCGGAGCACCGCGCCGGTCACGAGCGCGCGTTGCTGCTCACCGACGGCGTGTTCAGCATGGATGGCGACCTCGCGCCGGTGACAGCGCTTGCCGAGATTGCGTCGGCCCACGACACCTGGTTGATGACTGACGACGCCCACGGTATCGGCGTGGTCGGCGGCGGGCGCGGATCGAGCTTTGCCGGCGGCGCGAAGATCGAGGTGCCGCTGCAGATGGGCACGCTGTCGAAAGCAGTCGGCAGCTACGGCGGCTATCTCTGCGCCTCGCAGCCGGTGATCGACCTGATTCGCACCCGCGCGCGGCCCTTCATCTATTCCACCGGCCTGCCGCCGGGCGTGGTCGCCGCGAGCATCGCGGCCCTCGACCTGATCGCGAACGACCCGGACCTTGTCGCGGCGCCGCTGCGCAAGGCGTTGCTCTTCTGCACGCGTCTCAACCTGCCGGCGCCGGAGAGCTGCATCGTGCCGATCCTGCTCGGCGCGCCGGAGCGCGCGCTTGCGGCCTCGCGACTGCTGGAAGACGAGGGTTTCCTCGTTACCGCGATCCGCCCGCCGACGGTGCCCGAGCGCACGGCGCGGCTCCGGCTCACCTTCAGCGCCGGCCACGACGACACCGACATCGAGCGGCTGTCGGACATCGTTCGCGAACGCATCCTCGACCGGGACCAGCCATGAGCACGCTCTTCGTCACCGCCACGGGCACCGAGATCGGCAAGACCCTGGTCGCGGCCGCGCTTTGCCACGAGCTTCGCGCGGCGGGGCGGCCCGTGCGCGCGCTCAAGCCGGTGCTCAGCGGGTACGACCCGGCGACGCTCGCGGTGAGCGACCCCGGCATCCTCCTCGCGAGCCTGGGCGAGGCCGTCACCGAGGCGGCGGTCGCCGAGATCACGCCCTGGCGCTTCGCAGCCCCGCTCTCGCCCGACATGGCCGCGGCCCGCGAGGGGCGCCGCCTCGACCTGGCAGAGATCGTCGCCTACTGCCGGGCCGTCCAAGGCGATCCGTTGCTGATCGAGGGCATCGGCGGCGCCATGGTGCCGCTGAACGACGAGCACACCGTGCTCGACTGGATCGCGGCGCTCGGCGCGCCGGCGCTGGTGGTGGCGGGCAGCTACCTCGGCACCATCAGCCACACGCTCACCACGCTCGCGGCCATACGCGGGCGCGGCATCGAGGTCGCCGGTCTCGTCATCAGCGAATCGCCGGAGAGCCCGGTGCCCCCGGCGGAGACGGCGGAAACCATCGCGAAGCACGCAGGCCCGCTACCCATCGCGCATGTGCCGCGTCTCTCCGCCTCCCCCGCCCCCTGGCGCGAGGCCCCTCCCCTCGCCCGCGCGCTGGGCCTCCTGGAAGCCTGAACGGCAGCCTGCTCGGAAATCTCACTCCCCCGCTCCGCCGTTATTCGGCGCAACGAGTGCCGATCGGATCACCCTGCCATCACCTGCAACACATACGGTTCGCAATGTTGGGGATATGATATGTCGGTATATCATGTGCGATTGACTACCCGTTCCACCTATGCGACTCTTGCGCACCGAATATCAGAGAATTTTTAACAACACGCTTTGAAATTTCACAAAGGGCAACTCGTTGCTTTGTTTGGCAATCGGCTGGCAGTGGCAGGAGAGCGAATCATCGGTCCGCGACCGCTCTCGAAGCCGCACGAATTGGGAATAGGATCGTATGGATCGCGGCCATACGGAGAATACGCATAGCCGGCGCAAGAGCGGCGTCGAAAGCATCGGCATGGCGGAGCCCGATCCGCGCAACCGCCAAAGCAATCGGTATGCGATCCGCTATGGTCTCGTACTCCTGTTCGTTGCGTTGGGTGTCGGTCTCGCCGCTGCGCTGTTTCTGACCGTCGGTTCGGCGCGTGCCGATAACACGCTTGAAAGCCTGATCGAACGCTCGGACTGTCGCGACGCCGCGCTCTGATCCTCCGAATCAGGAGCCCGGCACTCAACCATTACAGGAAACGGTTGGCGGCGGGGAAGCCGCGCGGCGCGGCACGGCCGGCCTGACCGCGCTTGCCGTGCCACTGGTCCAGCGCCGTCTCGGTGCGGACGCCCGTGCCGGAACGCCAGCGCAGCCCCGCCGCGCCGTCGAACACCTGCGCGTCCGAGAGCGCTGCATCGCGGTAGCGCTGCAGGATCACGCCGCGGCCGCGCGCCATGGTCGGCACCTCGGCAGCCGGGAAGATCACCAGCCGCCGGTTGGTGCCGACGACCGCGACCCAGTCGCCGGCGGCCTCGACACAGACCGCAGCCTCCGCTCCTTGTGACGGGTTGAGCACCTGCCGCCCGGTGCGGGTCTGCGCCACCACGTCATCCTCGGGCACGAAGAAGCCGCGCCCGTCGCTCGCCGCCACCAAAAGCCGCCGGCCGGGGCGGTGGGCGAAGAGCGCGACCGCCTCGTGATCGTTGCCGAGATCGACCATGAGGCGCACGGGCTCGCCGAAGCCCCGCCCGCCGGGAAGCCGATCCGCCGCGAGCGTGTAAAAGCGCCCGTTGGTGGCGAAGAGCAGCAGCTTGTCCGTGGTCTCGGCATGGAAGCGGAAGCGCTCGCGGTCGCCATCCTTGTAGCGCACCGCCGAGTCTGCCTCGGCATGGCCCTTGACCGCGCGAATCCACCCCTTCGCCGAGCAGATCACGGTGATCGGCTCGCGTTCCACCAGCGCCTCCACCGGGACTTCCTGCGGCAGCGGCGCCTCGCCGATGGCGGTTCGCCGCGCGCCGAGCGCGGTCTCCTGCCCGAAGCGCGTCTTCATATCCGCGATTTCTGCGGCGAGCGCGGTCTTCTGCCGGCGGGTGCTGTTCGCGAGCTTCTCCAACTGGCCGCGCTCCGCCTCCAGCGCCTCGTGCTCGCGCCTGATCGCCGCCTCCTCGAGCCGCCGTAGTGCGCGCAGGCGCATGTTGAGGATCGCGTCCGCCTGCACGTCGTTGATCTCGAACGCGGCCATCAGCGCGGGCCTGGGCTCGTCCTCCTCGCGGACGATGCGGATTACCTCGTCGAGATTGAGGTAGGCGACGAGATAGCCGCCGAGCACGTCGAGCCGGTGGGCGATCGCCGCCAGACGATGGGCGGTGCGCCGCAGCAGAACCTCGCGCCGGTGATCGAGAAACGCCTGCAGCACCTGCTTGAGCGTCATCACGCGGGGTACACCCGCCGCATCCAGCACGTTCATGTTGAGGCCGATGCGGGTCTCCAGCTCGGTCTGGCGGAACAGCATCTCCATCAGCAGCTCGGCCTCGACCGTGCGGCTCTTGGGCTCCAGCACTATGCGCACGTCCTCGGCCGATTCGTCCCGCACGTCCGCCAGCAGGGCGAGCTTGCGGGCCTGCAGAAGCTCGGCGATGCGCTCGATTAGCCGCGCCTTCTGCACCTGATAGGGAATTTCGGTGACCGCGATCTGGTACTGGCCGCGGCCGATGTTCTCCTTCTCCCAGCGTGCGCGGACCCGGAAACCGCCGCGCCCCGTCGCATAGGCCTCGACGATCTGCTCGCGGTCCTCCACCAGCACGCCACCCGTAGGAAAATCCGGCCCCGGCACCAGCGCCACAAGAGCATCGTCCGAGAGTCTGGGATCTTTCAGGAGCGCGGTGAGCGCGTCGCAGAGTTCGCCGGCGTTGTGCGGCGGGATGCTGGTGGCGAGGCCCACGGCGATTCCCGTCGCCCCGTTCGCGAGCAGGTTGGGGAAGGCCGCCGGCAGCACCACCGGCTCGCTGTCGCCGCCGTCGTAGGTCTCGCGGAAGTCGACCGCGTCCTCGTCGAGGCCGTCGAGCAGCGCCTGCGCGACCTCGGTGAGCCGCGCCTCGGTGTAGCGCATCGCCGCAGCATTATCGCCGTCGACGTTGCCGAAGTTGCCCTGCCCCTCGACCAGCGCATAGCGCGCGGCGAAGGTCTGCGCGAGCCGCACCAGGGCGTCGTACACCGCGGCATCGCCATGCGGGTGGTACTTGCCGATCACGTCGCCCACGACCCGCGCGCACTTCTTGAAGCCCGCGTCGGGGTCGAGCTTCAGCGCCCGCATCGCGTAGAGCAGGCGGCGCTGCACCGGCTTGAGCCCGTCGCGCACGTCCGGCAGCGAGCGCGCGGTGATTGTGGAGAGCGCGTAGGCGAGATAGCGCTCGCTCAGCGCATCGCCGAGCGGCACGGGGTGGACCGCGCCCTCCGTTTCAGCCTCGCCTGCGATTCGCGCCATGACAGCCGCTATAGCACAGGCGGCGCGCCGGTTAAGGGTCTTGCACTATAGGCGCGGCGGGCAACGGCTTCGTGCTTGCCTGAATGCGGTCGATGAAGCGCTCGCGGGCGGCGGGCATCCGGCCGCCCTGCCCCGCGAACACGTGCTTCTCGAAGAACCATCCGGTCAGCCGCAAGCCCGCGACGATGTCGGCCGCTGCGGCAGCAGCAGTGTCTTCCGGTCGCGCCAGGAAGGACGGCAGCGGGAGCAGCTTCTCCGCATAGGGCCCGGCGGCCTCTTGCGACACCGCCCGCCCGCTGCGGGGCGAGACGTAGGCCAGGTCCTCGACCGCCCCGGTCGCCGCACAGGCCGAAAGGTCGAGACCGAAGCCGAGCTCGGCGAGCAGCGCGAACTCCCAGCGCACCACTGCCTCGGCCCAGCGCTCGCTCGCTTCCAGCGTGTCGAGCAGCCGCCCGGTGGCGCCGTAGACCTGCGGATAGGGAAGCCGCTCCGGCAGCGTCGCCTCCGTCAGCGCACAGACGGCGGCGAGCGCCGCGAGACGAGGCGGGTCGTCCAGCAGAAGGCTCGCCCGCGCGCGCACCAGCTCGCAGGTGTAGCGGCCGAGGTGCTCGGCCAGGCGCGCCTGCCAGCGGGCCGTGAGCGTATTTCCCGGCTGATAGAGCCCGCGCCCCCGTCGGCCGCGCGCGCCATGCACCAGCCCGGCGTGGCGGCCGTGATGCTCGGTGAGCAGCGAGACGACGGCGGCGTTCTCGCCGTGGCGGCGAGCGGAGAGGACGATCCCCGTATCGCTCCATTCCATCGCCTGCCCCCAAAAATCGGCTCCACCGCCGCACCTAAACCAGCGACAGTCGAGATGTAGCACATGAGAGGGACCGGGCCGGCAGGCCCAGACGGCGCGATAGCGCCGCGCGTGAAGCGCGGAGCCAAGCTCGCGGAGCGAGCGCCCGGCGATTGAGGGAAACGAAGAAAAGCCCGGCACACTTGCAACGCGGCGACCGCTTCGCCACAATCGAAACCGCTCTGGGGGAGCCGTACGCGGCTGAGAGGTCGGACCCACCCCGACGACCCCTTGAACCTGATCCGGTTAGGACCGGCGTAGGAAACGAGACGTGACCCCACTAGAACACCCACAATCCGAATCGGACCACGCCGTCCGGGTCGAGGGCGCACGCTTCGGCTTCGAGGGCACGCTGCTCTTCGACGGCCTGGAGCTCGACCTGGAGCGGGGCCGCTGGACCTGCCTGCTGGGGCCGAGCGGCGTGGGCAAGTCGAGTCTGCTACGGGTCATCGCCGGCCTGGAGCGACTCGAGTCCGGCAGCCTGAGCGTCCTTGGCGGCGAGTCGGTTGCCTACATGGCGCAGCAGGACCTGCTCATGCCCTGGCTCAGCGCACTCGGCAACGTCTCCCTCGGCGCACGCTTGCGCGGCGAGAAGCCCGACCGGGCGCGCGCCCTCGCGATGCTGGAGCGCGTAGGCCTCGGCGCCGATGCCGATGCCCTGCCCCGCACGCTCTCCGGCGGCATGCGCCAGCGCGTGGCACTCGCCCGCACATTGATGGAAGACCGGCCCATCGTGCTCATGGACGAGCCGTTCTCCGCGCTCGACGCGATCACGCGGATGCGCTTGCAGGAGCTTGCCGCCGGCCTCCTCGCCGGACGCACGGTGCTGCTGGTGACCCACGACCCGCTGGAGGCGCTCCGGCTGGGCGAGCGGATCTACGTCATGGCCGGCCGCCCGGCGACTTTGCAGCGTGCCCCCGAGCCCGGCGGCGCACCGCCCCGCAAGCCGGGCGACCGCACCCTCCAGGCTCAGCACGCCGCGCTGCTGGAACGGCTCACGGCGGCCGACGAGGCCGGCGCCGACTCGCAGCCCCACTGATGGCCAGGGCTTGTAATGCGCGTCTTCAGGCTGACGACGATCTGCGGCCTTCTGGTCTTGGTCTGGCAGGCGGTCGTCTGGCTGGCCGACACCCCTCACTTCATTCTTCCGGGGCCGGCGCGAGTCGGTGTGACCTGGTGGGAGCACGCCGGTCTGATCCTGGGCCACGCCCAGACCACCCTGTTGGAGATTGCGCTCGGCCTTGTGCTCGGCACTCTGCTGGGCGTGATCAGCGCCCTGGTGCTCACGTACGTCAGGCCGGCGCGGCTCTGGCTCCTGCCGGTTCTGGTGGCGTCCCAGGCGGTGCCGGTCTTCGCGCTCGCGCCGATTCTCGTGCTCTGGCTCGGCTACGGCATCGCGTCCAAGGTCGCGATGGCGACGCTCATCATCTACTTCCCCGTGGCCGCGAACTTCTTCGACGGCCTCCGGCGCACCGAGCCGGGCTGGCTCGATCTCGCTCGCGCCATGGGCGCGAGCCCGTGGCGGACGCTCTGGCGCATCCGTGTGCCGGCGGGGCTGCCCGCGCTGGCCTCGGGCGTCCGCGTCGCGGCGGCGGTGGCGCCCATCGGCGCCGTCGTGGGCGAGTGGGTGGGCTCCAGCGCGGGCCTCGGCTTCCTCATGCTCCACGCCAACGCGCGCATGCAAATCGACCTGATGTTCGCCGCGCTGCTCACCCTCGCGGTCTTCGCGGTGGCGATCTACTTCATCATCGACCACGTGCTGCGCCGGGCCCTTCATTGGCAGCCCGACACGTGATTCACCGATAGGGAGGACGACAAATGCGGACCATGACCAAGACGCTTCTGGCGGCGCTCGCCCTCTGCATGGCTGCGGCCCTGATAGCGCCGAAACCGGCGAATGCCGCCGAGAAGATGACCGTGCTGCTCGACTGGTTCGTCAATCCCGACCACGCGCCGCTCTACGTGGCGCTTGAGAAGGGCTACTTCGCGGACGCAGGCCTGGAGGTCGAGCTCATCGCGCCGGCCGATCCCAATGACCCGCCCAAGCTGGTCGCCGCCGAGAAGGCGGACCTCGCGGTTTCCTACCAGCCGCAGCTTCACCTCCAGGTGGCCGAGGGACTGCCGCTGGTCAGGATCGCGACTCTGGTGGCGACACCGCTCAACACGCTGCTGGTGCTGGCTGACGGCCCGATCCAGTCGATCGCGGATCTCAAAGGGCGCACGGTGGGCTACTCGGTGGGCGGCTTTGAGGACGCGTTGCTCGGCGCCATGCTCGAACGCCACGGCCTGAGCGTAGACGACGTGACCTTGGTCAACGTCAACTTCTCGCTCTCGCCGTCGATCCTCTCGGGCCAAGTCGATGCCGTGATCGGCGCCTACCGCAACTTCGAGCTCAACCAGATGGACATCGAGGGCCATCCGGGCCGCGCCTTCTATATCGAGGAGGAGGGCGTGCCGCCCTACGACGAGCTGATCGTCGTCGCCCACACCGACCGGCAGGGCGACCCCGCGCTCCGGGCCTTCGTCGACGCCCTGGAACGCGGCGTGCAGTTCCTCATCAACCACCCGGACGAGTCGTGGCAACTGTTTCTAAACGGCCGCGAGGAGCTCGACGACGAGCTCAACAAGCGCGCCTGGCGCGACACGCTGCCGCGCTTCGCGTTACGGCCGGCGGCGCTGGACACCGCGCGCTACGAGCGCTTCGCGGCCTTCCTCCAAGCCCAGGGGCTGATCCCCGAAGCGCTGCCCGCCTCGGCCTACGCCGTGGAGCTCGAGTAGCCCGCCGCGCTGAGCCGCTCAGCGAACGCGAGAACCGCGCGGGCGAGGGCCTGCTTCTCCTTGCGCGCGGTCATCATCGTGGCCGTGACTTCGACCGCCACGCCGGTCGCGGCGATTCCGACCGCCTCGGCCCGGTCGGCTTCGTCGAGCACGAAGCCGTCGATCAAGCCGGCGTAGTGCTCGGCAACGGCGGCGGCGCTCGGCGCGATGCCGCGCTCCGCCATCATCTTCGCGGTCGGCCCCTTGACCGCCTCCCCGCCGATGATGGGCGAGACCGCGATCACCGGTGCCTCGCAGGACGTGAGAGCGGCCCGCACGCCCGGCAGCGCAAGGATGGGGTCGATGCTGATGTAGGGGTTCGACGGGCAGATAATGACCGCACCGAGATCGGGCGCTGCCAGCGCATCGAGAAGGCCGGCCGAGGCCCGCGCCTGCTCGGCCCCCTTGTGACGGAACCCCAACACCTTCGGCCGGCACCGCTCTCGCACGAAATAGTGCTGGAAGGCGAGCGGGCCGTCCTCCGTCTCGACAACGGTCGGCACCGGATCGTCGCTCATGGGCACGATGCGCGCCTCGATGCCGAGCCTCGCGCACAGGTCGGACGTGACCGCGCTCAGGCTCTCGCCTGCCCGCAGCTGCCGGGTGCGCTCGACATGGATGGCCAGGTCCTTGTCGCCGAGGAAGAACCAGGTCTCGCCGCCGAGCGCGTCCAGTGCCTCCATGAAGGCGCCACTCTCCCCTGCCCGCCCCCAGCCGGTCTCCGGGTTGGCGAGCCCGGCCAGCGTGTAGGTGAGCGTGTCGAGGTCGGGGCAAACCCTGAGGCCCAGGTGTTCGAAGTCGTCGCCGGTGTTGGCGACGACCGTGAGCCGGCCGGCGTCCTCCAGCACGTCGCAGAGCCCGAGCGCGAGCTTGGCGCCGCCCACCCCGCCGGAGAGCGCGACGTAGCTGGTATCAGCGGAAGAGGTCATCGGCCTCGTCGCGAATGAGCGCGGCGCCATCGTTGCCCGGTCCCGCGGCGGCGAGGCCGCGCACCACCACCACGGGCATGCCCTCGTCGGCCTCGCCCTGCAGCAGCGAAGCGGCAGCGGCAAGCTCGTCCGCCAGCGCCACCTGCGTCACCTCCAGCGGCCGGCCGAAGAGATCGTCGCGCCCCCGGAGGTCGAGCAGCGAGGGCAGTCCGGCGGCGCCCAGCGCGAGGCCCACGGTGCCCACGCGCCAAGCGCGGCCGACACTGTCGTTGACGATCACGGCGCAGTCCGTACCGAGCCGTTCCCGCAACCCCTCGCGCAGGCGCCGGGCACTGGCGTCGGGGTCGCGGGGCAAGAGCAGCACCCGTTCGTCCGCGCCCGCCGGCTCCACGTTGGAGTTGTCGATGCCGGCGTTCGCCATGACGAAGCCGAGGCGATGCTCGACGATAATGACTCCCGGCCGATGACGCACCACTCGCCGCGACTCGCTCAGGATCAGCTCAACCATGCGCGGGTCCTTGTCTGTGCGCGCGGCAAGCTCTCTGGCTTGGGCACCGGGCTCGACCTCTGCCAGATTGGCGTAGCGCCCCTCGCTCTTGGACACGACCTTTTGGGCGACCACGAGCACGTCGCCGGCGGCCGCAGCCTCGCCGGCCCGCGCGAAGCCATCTGCGATCAGAGCCGCGAGATCGTCGCCGGGCTGCACCATGGGGATGCCCGGCAACGCGAACAATGAGAGAGCGCGAGGGCGCGCCGCCCGTGCGGTCATCGCGACGCGCCGCCTCCGGCAGCGGCGCTCCAGCTCGTGACCCGCTCGATCCTGATCGCGATCACGGGGAGCGGCGCCAGGTCCATCGCGCGGTACTGCCGATACCTCACGCGTAGGAGAGCCTGGGCCGCGTCGTGCTCGGCACCGCTTTCCATGATCTCCGCCCGGCCACGCACCATGACCCAGCGGAGTCTCGTCCAGTCGTCATCGTCGTAGTGATCGGCGGTCAGCACGACGTTCGGGTTCTCCGTGATGTTGTGGAGGCGCTTCAGCGGCCTCCCGCTCTTGGGCTTGCGATCGATCGCGATATAGGCGGAGGCGCCTTGGATGGCGAAGCAAACGGGCACGACATGGGGTGCACCGGCCGCATTCGCCGTTGCGAGGTACGCCACCCGCTTCGCCTCCAGGAAGGCGCGCTCGTCCTCCCCGAGGACGGCCGCCCTGCCCTCGCCCATGCCGCTACAGCGCCGCCGGGTTCAGATGTCCGCGAGTGCCGTCTTGATCCGTTCGATGGCCTCGATATGTGCCCGCGGCGTGGTGAGGCCCGAGTTCATGGTGTTGACCGAATAGTGCGTGGCGCCGAGCTTCTTCCAGCCTGCCGCGTGCGCCCGCCACTGCTCGGGCGTCTTGTCCAACACATCGAGCCAGGTCTCGATCCCGACCTCTGCAGGGTCTCGGCCGGCGTCTCGGATGTAGCCCCGGAACTTTTCGACCTCGGCCGCGCCTTCCTCGTCCGGCGCGAAGAGCGGGAACCAGCCGTCGCCGATCCGGGCGGTGCGCTTGAGGACGACATCGGCATGGCCGCCGAACCAGACCGGTATGGGCTGCTGGACGGGCAGTGGATTAAGGCCAGCATCGGTGATGCGGTGGTCCTGCCCCTCGAAGGTGATGAGCTCGTTGGTCCAGAGCAGGCGCATGACCTCGATCTGCTCTTCGATGCGCCTTGCGCGATCCCCGAAGTCCATGCCGAGGGCTTCGTATTCCACGTGGTTCCAACCGATCGCCACGCCGAGCCGGAGCCGCCCTTCGCAGAGCACGTCGAGCGCTGCCGCCTGCTTCGCCACCAGCGCGCTCTGGCGCTGCGGCAGGATGATGATGCCGGTGACGAATTCGAGCCGGGTGACGGCAGCGAGGAAGCCGAACAGCACGAAGGGCTCGTGGAAGGCATCGGTGTGCTTGTAGGGGCCTCGGAGATCGTGGGTGGCGGCGTTGCCGCCGAGCACGTGGTCGAAGGCGAGGACATGCTTGTACCCCAGCGCCTCGGCCGCCTGCCCGTAGTCGCGAACGACCGCGGGATCGTTGCCGATCTCGGTTTGTGGAAAAACGACGCCAAGCTGCATTCAAGGCCTCCCTCGCTCACGGTTGCGCGCGCGGCCGGCGCGGCCGCGGCATACCATGTTATCATGCGCCGTCAGTGCGGCATCGTCGGGCCTCGGCGGAGTGGCCGCGTACCAGCCGGATAAGGGAGAGACAAGATGGCGGATGACGACTCGTGGCGCGGCAAAGTCGGCGGTATGACCGACGAAGAGGTCGACGAATTCCTCAAGGGGCCCCACCTCTGCCGGCTCGCCTGCCTCGACGAGGAAGGTTGGCCCTACATCGTGCCGCTCTGGTACCAGTACCGCGACGGCGGCTACTACGTCGTCCCCCGCGCGCGCTCAGTCTGGGCCAAGCACATCCAGCGGGACCCGCGAGTCCACATCTGCGTCGATATCTGGGAGACGATGCAGAAGGTGATGGCCAAGGGAAGGGCCGAGATCGTCGAGGAGCCCAACACCGGCGGCAAGTGGGTCGAGGTCGCGACCGAGATGTCGCTGCGCTATCTGGGCGAGAATGGACCGAAGTACCTGGAGCCGACGCTGGTCGAGCCCCGCTGGCTCATCTTCTTGAAGCCCGATTCGCAGATGACCTGGCAGGGCGTGGACTGGGCCGAACGTTACAAGCACGCGAAGTGGTAGCGGACGCCGTCGACGATTCGCACCGGCCGGGGCCAGCGGCTGGACCGTAGCGCGTAGCAGCGCAACGGCACCCTGTTACCGAGACCATGACCGACGCGGGCGAAGCGCGGCCGAGCGCCGCTGCGGCAACGGCGCCCCGGGTCGGCGTACTCGCGGTCGTCTACCTGCTGATCGCGGGCGCGCTCTACGGCCTGCTCTTCTCGATCAACAAGGTCGCGACGACCAATGGCGTGCCGGGGCTGGCCTACGTCTTCTGGCATACCCTCGGTGCCGGGCTGATCCTCTGGCTCGGCTGCCTCGCGACTCGCACGCCCGTGGGCTTCAGCGTGGCGCATCTGCGCTTCTATGCGGTCTGCGGCGCAGTCGGCGTTTCGATCCCGGTGTCGATTCTCGCCCATGTGGCGCCCAAGCTGCCGGCAAGCCTCGTGGTCATGGTCACCTGCCTCTCGCCGACCTGCACCTACCTGATGGCAATGACGCTCAGGATGGAGCGCTTCCGGCTGCTCAGCACCGTGGGCGTGGCCCTCGGCCTCGTGGGCGTTGTCATCCTGGTGCTGCCGGGCATCACAGTGCCGAGCTTTGCGGAGGCAAGCTGGCTGCTGCTGGCCTTGCTCGCGCCGGTTTGCTTCGCCGCGTTCAACATCGCAGGCACGCTGCTCTGGCCGCCAAAGGCGCACTCGCTCTCGCTGGCCTGCGGCATTCAGCTCGGTGCTGCCATCGTGCTCGTCCCGGTGATGATCGGCATGGGCGAGACCTACCTCTTCCCCGGCCCGATGCTTGCCGGCGATCTCGCGATCCTGGGTGCGACAGTGATCACCGCCGTTGTCTGGTATCTCATATTCGAAATCCTCAGGCGCAGCGGCCCGCTCTTCCTCTCCCAGTTCGGCTATATCATCGTGCTGACAGGGCCGGGCTGGGGAGCGGTGATCTTCGGTGAGCGGCTGAGCGGCTGGGCGTGGGTCGCGGCTGCCCTCCTGCTCGCGGGTCTTGGGGTGCTTACCTGGTCGAAGCGTCGCGCAGGTGAATAGGAGGCGTGGATGACGATCAGACTGCTTCAGGTCGACACCTTCACCGACCGGGTGCTGGGCGGCAATCCGGCCGCGGTCTGCCCCCTCAACGCCTGGCTGGACGAGGCGACGATGCAGGCCATCGCGGCCGAGAACAACCTGTCGGAGACCGCGTTTCTGGTGCCCGAGGGCGAAGGCTATCGCCTGCGCTGGTTCACGCCCAACGTCGAGGTCGATCTCTGCGGTCACGCCACCCTCGCCGCCGCCTTCGTCGTGTTCGAGGAGCTCAAGCCCGGCACGGACAGCGTCGCGTTCCAGACGCTCAGCGGCAGGCTCACGGTCGCGCGCGACGGCGAGGCGATGGTCATGGACTTTCCGGCCCAGCCTGCGAGCCCGGCGACTCCCCCGGCGGTGCTGGCGCGGGCACTCGGCGCAACGCCCGCCGAAGTGCTCGCCGGCGCGGACTGGATCGCGGTGTTCGAGAACGCGGTCCAGGTGGCGGCGCTCAATCCCGATCACGCAGGGCTGACCGCCTTGGACCGGCGCGGGGTCGTGGCGACCGCGCCCGGAGACGAGGGCGACGCCGACTACGTGCTGCGCTTCTTCGCGCCCAAGAACGCCGTGCCGGAGGACCCGGTCACCGGCAATGTGCAGACGGCACTGGTGCCCTATTGGGCTGGCCGTCTTGGCAAGCGACGACTCTCCGCGCGCCAGCTTTCCGCCCGCGGCGGGCGAATGGTCTGCGAGGACCGGGGCGAGCGCGTCTCCATCGCAGGCCGTGCGGTGCTCTACATGGACGCGACGATTACAGTCGGTCGCTAACCGGCGCAGTCGACGCAGCGGGCGATGGTCGGGTCGATGGCGAGCCGCTTGGCGGGAATTCGCTCCCCGCAATCGGTGCAATAGCCGTAGTCTCCGGTATCGAGCCGGCGCAGCGCCGCCTCGATGAGCGGCAATCGCGCGCGGCGGCGGGCCTCCACCGACTGCGCCATCGCCTGCACCTGCATTGCATCCATGCGCGAGACGCGACCGACACTTTGCTGGTCGAGTGCCACCGGGCGTCGCTCGTCCGCCGCTGCCTCGCTCAGCGCAAGCAGCTCGGCGCGCTCCTGTTCGAGGATCTGCCGAATTTTCTTCGGATCGCGGGTGGGGCGGGCGGTCATGGGTAGTGTGTGCTCATTGGAGGAGTGATTGTAGACGATCGACCGCGCCACGCGAGGGCGACGTGTTCAGTCCGGTATGTCGGCGTACAAATTTGGCGCGCTTGACGCGCTCGCCCGCTCCGCCGCACCCTTCAAGGTGGGGTTAGCAGGGAGAAACCGATGGCGTCGGGAGCAATCGTGGTAACTGGATCGGCAGGGCTGATCGGCTTCGCCGTCGCGTCTCGGCTCGCGCGTGAAGGACGCGACGTGATCGGCACCGATCGCATCCAGCCCAGGGAGGACGGCGGGTTTTCCTCGATCGATGCGGAGCTCACCGACGTTCACAAGCTACATGCCATCTGCAGCGGCGACGTCAAAGCGATCATTCATTGCGGGGCGGTGTCCGGTCCCATGCTGGGCCGCGACAACCCGCGTGCGGTGATCGAGACCAATGTCGCCGGCACCGCCAACCTGCTGGAGATTGCGCGCCAACGAGGCGTGCGCCTGGTGTTCTGCTCCTCCACGTCTGCCTATGGCCACACCGCCGTCGGTCTTGAACCGGTGCCCGAGGACGCGCCGCTCGCAGCAGACGATATCTACGGCGCCACCAAGGCATCCGGCGACATCCTGACTCGTGCCTACGTGGCACAGACTGGCCTCGACGCCGTCGTGTTGCGATTTTCGTGGGTCTACGGGCCGCGCCGGCGCACCACCTGCGTGGTGCGCGAGATGATCAAGGACGCGCACGCCGGGCAGCCCACCACGCTCCCCTACGGCCGCGGCTTCACGCGGCAGTACGTCTATATCGACGACGTCGTGAGCGCCGTGATCGCGGCAATCGATGCCGGGGAGATCGGGCCGCAGCGCGTGTTCAACATTACGGGCGGCCAGCGCCTGGAATTCGGCGAGATCGCAGACGCCGTGCGCGACGTGGTGCCAGGAGCGCAAGTCACGCTCGGCGAGGGCGCTGACCCGGAAGACCAGAGTCACGGCCGGTTCGACATCTCGGCAGCCGCCCGCGTCCTGGGCTGGCAGCCGCAGATCGCATTCGCGGATGGCGTGCGCGAATACGCCGGCTGGCTCGCCGAGAACCCCGTGTAGAACCGGGACACGCACAGACAAAACGAGGATCAAAGGGAGGAATCGCCATGCCACGCGCCGCAGTGATCGTGCCGTTTCCGTATGATGAGGAGGGCCTAGACTACAGGCGTGCCGAGTTGGAGCAGGTCGAGCTCTCCGGCAACGTCACCTTCGACTACAAGCCGCTCAAGGCGGGTCCGATGCACTTCCTCGGCCGCCACGACGAGTTTCTGGTCGAGTTCGCCATCCTCGAAGCCGGCATGGCGCTGGCCGAGGAGGGCTATGACGCCATCACGGTCAACACCTTGAGCGATTCCGGCGTCGCCGAGTTACGGGCTGTGCTGGACATCCCCGTGGTCTCGAACGGCAAGTCGTCTCTGCTCTATGCGCTCACCCTCGGCACCCGCTTCTGCGTGATCGCGCAGACCGACCCCTCATATCCGCAGTACACCGATGCCTGGCTCGCCTTCTACAAGAACCTGTTCAAGAAGTTCGAGGTTTCCCAGTTCTGCTCCTCGGTCGAGCTGTTCGAGGCGAAGTCGGACATGAGGGCGCTGTTCACCGGCCGCGAGGCGGAGGTCTTCCCCATCATGAAGGAGACCTGTGAGAGGGGCCTTGCCAAGGGCGCCGACGTGATCGTCCTCGGTTCGACCACGCTCTCGCAGGCCGGGCCCTATCTCTCGGAGAACCTGCCCGTCCCAGTGGTCAATCCGGGCCCGCTCGCACTCAAGATGGTGGAGACGGTGCTGGGCCTCGGCCACAGCCACAGTCCGGTGGCGCATCCCAAGCCTGCCGTGCCGCGTCCGAAGATGATCCACGCCATGATGGACGCCGCGCGCGACCATCAAACTGCGGACGACTAGCCGGCTCGGCACGCGCGCATGAGCCGGCAATCGGCGGAGGGGAACGCCGCGGGCGCGGGCACAGGTTCAGGCGCAGACACGACCTGGGACGCCGGGCTCTACGACCGCTCATTCGGCTTCGTCTCCGCCTTCGCCACCGACATGGTCGATCTGCTTGCGCCCGAGCCTGGTGAGCGGATCGTCGATCTCGGCTGCGGCACCGGGAAGCTGACGGCGGCCATCGCCGCGCGCGGCGCTGAGGTGATCGGCATCGACGGCGACGCGGCGATGGTCCAGCGCGCCCGCGCGCTTCACCCTCACCTCACCTTCCAGCATGCCGACGGGCGGGATTTCGCCATCGAGGGCCACGCCGATGCGGTCTTCTCCAACGCCGCGCTGCACTGGATGAAGGAGGATCCCCCAGGAGTGATCGCCTGCGTCGCCCGCGCGCTCCGGCCCGGCGGCCGCTTCGTCGCCGAGATGGGCGCGTACCGCAACGTGCGGATCATCACCGATGCGCTCTACCAGGCGCTCGCCGAGGAAGGCGTCCCGGCCGAGGCGGTCGACTTTCCCTGGTACTTCCCACGCACGAGCCACTACGTCGGCCTGCTGGAGGATGGCGGCTTCGACGTGACGCAGCTCCGTTATTTTGCCCGCCCGACTCCGCTCGACGACTGCCCCAACGGCCTTGCCGACTGGATCGACATGTTCGGCGGGAACTTTACCGACGCAGCACCGCCGGGGCGCGTTCCTACGGTCATCGAACGCACAATCGAACTCACTCGCGACCGGCTCTGCCCCGACGGGCGCTGGGTGACCGACTACACCCGCCTGCGCTTTGTCGCCGTGAAGGTGTCTGAGGGGTAGAGGAAGGAGTGTGAAAGTCGCGCGGCGGTGATTCAAGTCGATATTGATGTTTGATGTGTGATACGATAGCATCATGTAATTTCAGCGGGTCCAGCCATGCGAACCACCCTGAACATCGACGACGACGTGCTCATCGCCGTGAAAGAGCTCGCCAAACGCGAGTCCAAATCGTTGGGAGACGTGACATCGAGCCTGCTGCGCCAGTCTCTGACGCAAAGGGATGCGGACGGCACGGCAGATACCGGGCAAGAATCAGAATTCGGATTTCATCCGTTTCCCAAGCGGGGTGGGATCGTCACCAACGAGTTGATTGACCGGTTGCGCGAGGAAGCCGGCGACTGATGCGCGCGCTACTGGACGTGAACGTCCTGATCGCGCTGCTGGATTCCGACCACATTCACCACCAGTCCGCTAAGCGCTGGCTGCGGGACAACATCGATCCGGGTTGGGCCACTTGCCCGCTCACCGAAAACGGGTGCGTGAGAATCATGTCCCAACCCACCTACCCCAACCGCCAATCGGCACCTTTCGTTGCCGAACGTCTTCAGCGGGCAACTGCAACTGCTCACCACCGCTTCTGGCCCGATACAGTGAGCCTGCTCAGTCGAGACGTGGTCGATTGGAGGAAGCTGATCGGCCCGAGACAGATAACCGATGTATATCTTCTAGCCCTCGCCGTTGCGCACGGTGGCCGGTTTGTCACATTCGACGCCCGAATCGACTCGAGTGCCATTCCTGGCGCCGAAGATCGGCACTGTTGCCTGATTTGAGCAACCAGAAGCTGAACACCGCACTCGAGTTGCGCGCGTATCAAGCGAAATTTCGATGACCGGCAGTTTCTGCGACTCGCCCCTGCCCTGATCGTCTCTCCCGTATGGATGGCGTAGGTTTCGGGGGTGACGCGGTATACAATATGTAGTACCAACCCCAAGAGAGGCTGCCGCAATCTGGCCACAATGAGCATTTAGGCAGGGTAATGAGAGACGCCGCCAACTCGCGTCGCCGACCCGTGTCTTCCCACGCGATCGAGTAGAGCCCATGGCCGGCCACTCCAAATGGGCCAACATCATGTACCGCAAGGGCGCGCAAGACGCCCGGCGGGCCAAGCGGTTCACCAAACTGATCCGCGAGGTCTATGTCGCGGCCAGGGAGGGAGCCCCCGACCCTGACCACAATCCCAGGCTGCGCACGGCCATCGCGGCGGCCAAGTCGCAGAGCGTGCCCAAGGACAACATTGAGCGCGCCATCAAGAAGGCAGCGGGCGGGGACGGCGAGCAGGAGCGTTTCGACACGCTGAGTTACGAAGGGTTCGGGCCAGGCGGCGTCGCCGTCATCGTCGATGCCATCACTGACAACCGCAACCGCACCGCGGCCACGATCCGTTCGATCTTCAGCCGGCACGGCGGCACGCTCGGCGAGACCGGTTCTGTGAACTATCTGTTCCAACGCGTTGGAATCATTCGCTTCCCCGCGGACGCGGCGAGCGGCGACGATATGTTCGAAGCCGCGCTCGAAGTCGGTGCCGACGAGTGCGAAAGCGAAGAGGACGGGCATGAGGTGATCTGCCCGCCCGAGTCGCTGAGCGAAGCCAGCGAGGCGCTCACCGAGCAGTTCGGTGCGCCGGAGCGGGTCGAGATCGCCTGGCGCCCGCAGACCACCGTACCCATCGACGAGAACAAGGCGGAGGCCGTCTTCAGGCTGCTGGAAGCGCTCGACGACAGCGACGACGTGCAGCAGGTGTCGGCGAACTACGATGTCACCGACGATGTCCTGCGCAAGCTCTCGGCCTGAGCGGGGGCGGCTGGCATGGCGCGTGTTCTCGGCCTCGATCCCGGTCTCAGACGCACGGGCTGGGGCGTGATCGAGAGCGCAGGAAATCGGCTGCGCCATGTCGGACACGGCGTGGTCGCCACCGACTCCGGCGCGAGCGTGCCGGAGCGCCTCTGCGCCCTGCACGAAGGCCTCGTCGAAATCGTCGCGCGGTACGAGCCGGACGAGGCGGTCGTCGAGGAGACCTTCGTCAACCGCAACCCCGAGTCCACCCTCAAGCTCGGCCTTGCGCGGGGCGTCGCCCTGCTGGCGCCGGCGCTCGCCGGGCTGCCCGTCCACGAATACGCGGCGAACCGGATCAAGAAGGCGCTGGTGGGCGCCGGGCATGCCGACAAGGAGCAGGTCGCGCTGATGGTCCGCCACCTGTTGCCGGGCGTGGGCGATGCGACGGCAGACGCCACGGACGCGCTCGCCGCAGCGATCTGTCATGCCCATGCCGCAGGCACCCGCGCCCATTGGCAGCCGACGCAAGCGGCGTCGGGGGCAGCCCGATGATCGCGAAGCTGCGCGGCGTTCTCGACAGCCTGGGTGATGGCTGGGCGGTCGTTGATGTCGGTGGCGTGGGCTACCTCACCTATTGCTCCGCCGGCACGTTGGCCTCCCTGCCCCAGCGGGGACAGGAGGTGAACCTCACCATCGAGACGGTGGTGCGCGAGGACTACATCCATCTCTACGGCTTTTCCAGCGAGCAGGAGCGGGACTGGTTCCGCCTCCTGCAGACCGTGCAGAGCGTCGGCGCCCGTCTCGCGCTCGCAATCCTGGGCGTGCTGCCCGCAGCGGAGCTCTCCGCCTGCATCGCCGCGCAGGACAAGGCGGGCCTCACCCGCGCGCCGGGGGTGGGGCCCAAGCTCGCGGCGCGCATCCTGAGCGAACTCAAGGACAAGGTGCCATCCCTTCCGGGTGCGGCGCCGGCGTCCGCCGCCGTTGACGGCACGGCAAACGCCGACGCCATCGCGGCCCTCGTCAACCTCGGCTACCGCCCCACCGAGGCCCACGGCGCGGTCTCCGGCGCGGCCCGGACGCTCGGCGCCGAGGCCCCGGTCGAGGCGCTGATCCGCGCCGGGCTTAAGGAGCTTGCGCAGTGAGCGAGGCCCGTATCGTCGCCGGCGCAGCGGAGGCCGAAGACCGGCTCGACAGCGGACTCAGGCCGCGCAAGCTCGACGACTTCGTCGGCCAGCGCGCTGTGCGGGAGAACCTGCGGGTCTTCATCGCCGCCGCGGCCGAGCGGGGCGAGGCCCTCGATCACGTGCTGTTCTACGGGCCCCCTGGCCTCGGCAAGACCACGCTGGCGCAGATTGTCGCCCGCGAGCTCGGCGTCGGCATTCGGGCGACCTCCGGGCCGGTGATCGCGCGTGCCGGCGATCTCGCGGCGATCCTGACCAACCTGGACGAGCGCGATGTGCTGTTCATCGACGAGATCCACCGCCTCAACCCGGCGGTGGAAGAGATCCTCTACCCGGCCATGGAGGATTTTCAGCTCGACCTTATCATCGGCGAGGGGCCGGGCGCGCGCTCGGTTCGGATCGATCTCCCGCCCTTCACCCTGGTCGGCGCGACCACGCGCACCGGCCTCATCACCACGCCGTTGCGCGAGCGCTTCGGCATTCCGCTCAGGCTCGACTTCTACGAGGTCGAGGAGCTGGTCGAGATCGTGACTCGCAACGCGGGGCTTCTCGACGTCGGGCTGAGCGCCGATGGGGCGGCGGAAGTTGCGGCCCGCTCCCGCGGCACGCCCCGCATCGCCGGCAGGCTGCTGCGCCGCGTGCGCGACTTCGCAGCGGTTGCAGGTGTGGAGACCATCGACGATGCCGTCGCGGATCGCGCGCTCAACCGGCTGGAGGTCGACCAGCGCGGCCTCGATTCGATGGACCGCCGCTACCTCTCCTGCATCGCGGAGAACTACGGCGGCGGCCCGGTCGGCATCGAGACCATCGCGGCGGCGCTCTCCGAACAACGCGACGCGTTGGAAGAAGTGATCGAACCCTTCCTGATCCAACAGGGCTTCGTGCAGCGGACGCCGCGCGGCCGGATGCTGACTCGGCATGGCTTCGGTCACCTGGGCCTGGCGCTGCCGGAGGAGGCGCCGCGTCAACTCGCCCTGCTCGACGAAGGCCATGACAGTCGTTGAACCGGACACGCCGATGGCACCGCCCGGCGGCCGCTTCCACGGCGCCGAACATGTCTACCCGCTCCGTGTCTACTACGAGGATACGGACGCGAGCGGCATCGTCTACTACGCCAACTACCTCAAGTTCGCCGAGCGGGCGCGGACAGAGATGATGCGGGGCGCCGGCATCACCCACGTCACGCTGTTGGGGGACCACGATGCAGCCTTCGTCGTGAGACGCTGCGTTGTGGATTACCGGCAGCCGGCGCGGCTCGACGACGATATCGAAGTTCGCACGACCATCGACAGGGTGGCCGGCGCCCATATCGAGGCCGAGCAACGCGTGATGCGCGCGGGAGCGCTGCTGGCCAGCATCGGCCTCAAGCTTGGCTGCGTCGGGCGCAACGGCCGCGCGGTGCGGCTGCCGACACCGTTGCGCGAGGCGCTTGCGGAACTGGTACCGGCGGGCCAGCGGTAACGGGGGAGATATGGAATCCGACCTTGTTCGCGCCGTAGAGATCGGCGCCAGCGCGGTGGCCGAGGATTTCTCCCTCTGGGGCCTGTTCATGCAGGCCGACATCATCGTCAAGGCCGTGATCGTGGTCCTCTTGATCGCGTCGGTTTGGAGCTGGGCGATCATCTTCGACAAGAGCCTCCGCTATGCCCGCGCCCGCCGGCTCGCGGTCGAGTTCGAGCAGGCGTTCTGGTCCGGCGGCTCTCTCGATCAGCTCTACGACAACCTCTCCAATCAGCGTAGCCACCCGATGACGGTGCTGTTCGCCTCGGCGATGGACGAGTGGCGCCGTTTTGCGAGCCGAGGCTCCCATCTTTCGGCCGACCGGCTGGAAGGCCTCCAGCGCCGCATCGCCTACTCCATGGATGCCGCGCTCAACCGGGAGCTGAATCAGCTCGAACGCTATCTCGGCTTTCTCGCCACGGTAGGCTCGACCGCGCCGTTCGTCGGCCTGTTCGGCACGGTCTGGGGCATCATGAACAGCTTCCAGTCGATCGCGGCGAGCAAGGACACCTCGCTCGCCGTGGTAGCGCCCGGCATCGCCGAGGCGCTCTTCGCGACCGCGCTCGGTCTTGTGGCCGCCATCCCAGCGGTGGTGGCCTACAACAAGCTCAGCAGTGACCTCGACCGCTACGCCGGCCGCCTGGAGGCCTTCGGCACCGAGTTCCGGGCCCTTCTTGGCCGCCAGCTTGAGGAGCGTGCCGTCTGATGGCGGCCGAATTTGACGGGGCGCTCAACGGCCGCAGCAGAGGCGGACGCCGCCGACGCCCGCCCATGAGCCAGATCAACGTGACGCCCTTCGTCGACGTCATGTTGGTACTTCTGGTGATCTTCATGATCACCGCGCCGTTGCTGACGGTGGGTGTAGAGGTCGATCTGCCCAAGGCCGATTCACCACCCTTGCCAGGCGACGACGAGCCACTCTCGGTCACCGTTGCCCGCGACGGCACCACCTATCTTCAGGAAACTGAGGTCACGGTGGATGAGCTGATTCCCAAGCTCAAGGCGATCACCGAGCGCCGCCCCGATGTTCGAATTTTCATCCGGGGCGACCAGGAGATCGCTTACGGCCGCGTGATGGAGGTCATGGGCGCGCTTAACAGGGCAGGCTTCAACAACCTGGCGCTGGTCACGGAACCGCGCACGGCGGGGAGCGATGAGTAAGCGCGGCTGGCTCTTCTCCGGCCTGCTCCATGTCGGCGTGATCGTCGCCGCAGTGCTGGGCCTGCCGCAGGTGTTCGAGAGCGACGCGCTCGCCCCCAGCGACCAGCCGATCGTGGTCAGCGTGGTGGAGTTCGCCGAGGAGTCGACTGCTCCCGCCGAGGAGGCCAAGCCCGAGCCAGAGCCGGAGCCGATCCCCGAGGCTGCGCCGGAACCCGAACCGGAGCCTGAGGTCGTCGCAGAGCCCGAGCCGGAGCCTGTGCCGGAACCGGAGCCCGAGGTCTTCGCCGCGTTGAATCCGGAGCCGGTTATCGAGCCGGAGTCGGAGCCGATTGTGGAACCGGCGCCGCCGCCCGAGCCCGTCGTAGAGCCCGAACCTGAGCCGGCGCCGAAGGAACCCGAGGCGAAGCCGGATCCGCCGCCCGACCCCGGACCGCCGCCGCTGCCCATTGCCAAGCCACCGGTGAAGAAGAAGCCGAGTTTCGACACCCTGCTGCAAAGCCTCACGGACGAAGAGCCAGACGCAACCCCGCCGCCCGAGAAAAAGACGGAAGAGCCGTCCTTCGATGACATGCTCGCGAGCATCGCCGGTGTGGACGAGGAACTGCCCCCGGAGGCCAATGCACCGGCTCCCCTCACCGGACCCGTGCGGCGGACGATCACCGATGCCATCAAGCATAAGGTCGAGCGGAACTGGAGCGTTCCGGCCGGCGTCCTTGATGCCGGCGAGTTGGTGGTGACGTTGAGGATCCAGTTGGGACCGGACGGGTCCGTTCGCCGGGTAGAGATCGTCGACGACGGCGGGGGCGCCAACTACAGGACGATGGCGGAGAGCGGCCGCCGTGCCGTGCTGAAGGCCAGCCCCTTCGATGCCCTGACGCGTCACGTGGACAAGTATGAAGGTTGGCGCGACATCACCATGACCTTCAGTCCACCGGTGTGAGGCGTTCGCCGGGATTGCATAGGATCGAAACAGAGGAAACGACGGTGAGACGATGAGACGATTGCTGACACTGAGTGGACATGTTGGGCACACGGCGCGCCGGGCCCTGCTTCTCCCGGCCGCCGTCGTCCTCACCCTGGCGATCTTCGGCGCCGCTACGGCCGCCAAGGCCGAGCTCCGCGTGGACATCACGCGCGGCCACGTGGAGCCGCTTCCCATCGCGCTGGTCGATCTCGACGGCGCGAATGAGGCGGATGCCAAAATTGGCCGGCAGATCACGCAAGTGATCACCCGCAACCTGGAGCGCTCCGGCCTGTTCCGTGCCATCGATCCGGCCGCCTTCATCAGTGATGCGGGCGGAATGAGCGTGCGGCCGCGCTTCCAGGATTGGCGAATTATCAATGCGCAAGCGCTGGTGACGGGTCGCGTGGTACCCAGCGACACCGGTCGACTCACAGTCGAATTCCGCCTGTGGGACGTGTTCGCGGAGCAAGACCTAGTGGGACTGAAGCTGAGCGGCTCGGCCGAAGCGTGGCGCCCCATCGCCCACACCATGTCCGATAAAATCTATGAGCGGCTGACAGGCGAGAGCGGCTATTTCCACACCAGAGTCGTCTACATCGCCGAGACCGGGCCGCCCGACAAGCGCATCAAGCGCTTGGCGATCATGGATCAGGACGGCCATAACCTGCGCTACTTGTCGGACGGCCGCCATCTGGTGCTGACCCCTCGCTTTTCGCCTACCGCGCAGGAGATCACTTACCTCTCCTACGAGCGCGGCGTGCCCAAGGTCTATCTGCGTCACATCGACACTGGCCAGCAGGAAATACTCGGCGATTTTCCCGGTATGACCTTCGCGCCGCGCTTCTCGCCTGATGGCAATCATGTGGTCATGACGTTAGCGCGCGATGGAAATTCGGAAATCTACGAGATGGACCTGCGTTCGCGCGGGACTAGGCGGCTCACCAACAACCCGGCGATCGAAACCGCGCCCTGCTACTCGCCGGACGGCCAGTTCATCGCCTTCGAGTCGGACCGGGGCGGCAGCCAGCAGATCTACGTGATGCGGCGCGACGGGAGCGACGTGCGCCGCATCACCTTCGGCGAAGGCCGCTACGGGACCCCGGTATGGTCGCCGCGCGGCGACCTGATCGCCTTCACCAAGAGCCATCGCGGCCAGTTCTCGATCGGCGTCATGAAGACTGACGGGAGTGACGAGCGAATTCTGGCGCGAGACTATCTGGTGGAAGGCCCGACCTGGGCGCCGAACGGGCGTGTGCTCATGTTTTTCCGTTCGAGCTCGCGTAATCCCGATAGCGCCGAACTGGTCACCATCGACTTGACGGGGCGCAACGAGCGCATCCTCTTCACGAGCACGGCGGCCTCCGATCCGGCCTGGTCGCCGTTGATCCAGTGATGACCCAAAGATATAGTCGCCCTGCCACCCGACGAGACAGCCGCTTCGGCAGCGGCTCAGCCCCACGGCACGCAATCATGCGTTGCGCCGGGCATTGGTGTTTGAGGATCGGTAGGATTCCAGATAGGTGTGGACGGGATAGCGACGGTCCCGCCACCACTGAATGATGAAGGAGAGCGTGCGAATGCGATTGAGACTGATCTTGCCGCTTCTGTTGGCGCTCGGCGTGGCGGCATGCGAGAGCACGCCAGAGGAAACCGCTTCGACCACCGGTACCGGGGCCGACCAAACGCTGGATTCGGGCACGGACACCTCTTCCAGCGACATCATGATCGAGGAAGAGACAACGGTGGCGGCGCTCGACCCGAGCCAGCCGCTTCCCGGATCGCAAGAGGAACTTGTTCAGAACGTCGGCGACCGCGTGTTCTTCGATTTCGATAGCGCGGTTCTCGGTGCAGATGCGCGGCGCACGCTGGATCGTCAGTCCGAGTGGCTCAGGCTGTTCCCCGAGGTCTCACTGGTGATCGAGGGCCATGCCGACGAACGCGGTACCCGCGAATACAACCTCGCCCTTGGCGAACGTCGCGCCAACGCAGTTCGTGAGTACTTGATCGATCAGGGCATCGCGCCGTCGCGGCTCAGAACGGTCTCGTACGGCAAGGAGCGGCCCTACGCGCTCGGTCACAATGAAGAGGCGTGGGCGCTCAATCGGCGCTCCGTCTCCGTCATCGACTAAGAAATCGGGGGGCCGGAAGAGCGATGGGCGGCGTCGCAGCCAGCCCGCGTGGCGTCGCGGGCCGCCGACGACAGCGACTAACGGCGGTGGGACCGGCGGCGCTCCTAGCGGCGATTGCAGCGGTATCGGTGCTGCTGGCGACGGCGCCCGTCGAAGCCCAGTCGGGCATCGACCTCAGGCCCCAAGTCCGAGAGCTGAGGAGCCAGATTCAGAGCCTGCGCGTTCAACTCGCCGAACTTGAGCGGGTGGTTCATGCTGGCAACGCTCAACGCGGCGCGGCTGCGGAGGCGGGGTCGGAGAGCGGGCAGGCGGCGCGAAACAGCCGACGTCTCGCGGAGCTTGAGAGCGACATCGACGAGGCCCGAGAATGGCGGCGCCGTGTCACCGGCCGCTTCGAGGAGTTCGACAACGTGCTCCGCAGGCTCGATGGACGCATCGAGCGGCTGGTCGCGGACGTGGACTTCAGGCTGTCGGCCCTCGAACAGCAGCAAGGCGGAGTGCCGGCAGCTTCGGTCGCGTCGTCCGGCACCGAGGCGCCCGCTGCAGCGCCTACCGGCCAAGCCCAGGCCAGCATCACGCCAGGGCAGGATGCGGGCTATGAGCCCTCCGCGGCGCCCCGCACACTTGGCACGGTGCCCGCGGAACAGTCTGGCGATACCGCACTGTCGCTCACCGGAACACCGGAAGAGCAGTACCAGACGGCATTCGGCTTGCTGGAGGAGGCGCGCTACGAAGAGGCACACGAGGCGTTCTCGCGCTTCATCGACGCGAACCCCACGGATGCCCTCGCGCAGAACGCGGCCTATTGGCGTGCCGAGAGCCTGTACGCCAGGCAAATGTATCCGGAGGCGGCGAAATCCTACGCGCTCAACCTTCGCCAGTACCCGGAGGGCCGCAAAGCACCGGACAACATGGTCAAGCTCGGCATCGCACTGCTCAAGCTCGGCCGCAGCGAGGAGGCGTGCCGGGCCTTCGAGCAGCTCGACCAAGCGTTTTCCGACCCGCCGCTCAATATCCGCCGGGCGGCACAGCAGGGGCGGCGCCAAGCGAACTGTCCCTGACCAGGGCCGGGGTGTCTCTGCCCGTGGCCGCGCCCCGCATCGTCAGACCCGAAAGCGTGGAGCCCGGCGCCGCAGCCATCGATGCGGCGGCTTTCGAGGTGCTCATGGCGCCGCTCGGCCCCTTCGAGCCCATGCCGAGGATCGCGGTGGCGGTCTCCGGTGGTCCGGACAGCCTCGCACTTTGCTTGCTGGCCGATCGCTGGGCGCGCGCCCGGGGAGGAGCGGCTTACGCACTCACCGTCGATCACGGACTGCGCTCCGAATCGGGAGCCGAGGCCAACCAGGTGGGGCGCTGCCTCGAGGCCCGCGGAATAACTCACCGAACCCTGCACTGGCCTGGCGCCCGTCCCGTCACAGGGCTTCAAGAGCAGGCACGGGCCGCGCGACTTGCACTGCTCACCGGCTGGTGCCGGCGCGCCGGCGTGCTCCATCTGCTGCTCGGCCATCAACGAGAGGATCAGGCGGAGACCGCACTGCAAAGGCTCACCCGTGGTAGCGGCATCGACGGGCTGGCCGCCATGGCGCCGGTTCGCCTGGCGATGGAGCCGGCAAGTGGAGGCGTCCGTTTGCTCCGACCCCTGCTTCCCGTGTCACGCGCTGCGCTGATCGCGACCTTGGCTCGTTGGAATCAGCCCTGGATTGACGATCCGACCAACCGCGATACCCGCCATGCCCGCCCACGCCTGGCAGCGGCATTGGCACGCCTCGGATCCGAAGGCCTGAGCGTTTCGCGGTTGGCGAGTGCCGCGACTCGCGCTGCAAGCGACCGTGCCGCGCTGGACCGGCTCTGCACCGACCTGCTTGCTGCCTGCACGCGCCCCTCGCCGGCGGGCTTCGTGATTCTGGATCTGAGTGTCTTGCGGCGGGCGCCGTCTGCTCTGGTGGTGCGTGCGTTGGGCTGCGTCGTTACCACGGTCTCCGGTAGCACCTATCCGCCACGGCAAGAAAGACTGGAGCGGCTCGCCCACCGACTGCTCGACGACGGCACCAAGGCGGCGACGCTCGGCGGATGTCGTGTCGTGCCGCAGCGAGATGGGCGAGTCGTCGTATGCCGAGAACCGTCTGCTGCTCCGGAAGTCCACCCGCTCGCGCCGGGCGAGAGCACACTGTGGGACCGCCGATTCGTCGTCTCCCTGGGACCCTCTGCCTCCGCAAGGCCCTACGTCGTCCGCCGACTCGGCACCGACGGCTTGGCTCAGGCCCGCGCAATGGCCCGCAAGGCAGGTGTGCCGCTCATGACCGATTGCATCCCGGCACCGGCGCGGCCTTCACTGCCCGCGCTGTTCGACCTTGACGGTCCGCTCGCCGCTCCCCACTTGGGATTCAGACGCGCATCGCCCCAACACGAGGCCGGGGCCGCAGAGTTTTCAGTGTCGTTTCGGCCAACGCGTCCCTTGGCACCGGGCCTCCCGGCGACGCTCCGCGTGTTGCCGTTGCAGGATGAAGACAGTTGACGAAACCGTTGAAGAGACTATTGATCGTCCGCGCGGCGAATGTCGTGTACACTGCAGCGGCTGCGCGTGCGGATTGCGCGTGGGTTGCTTCGCCGCTGACGGCGTCGGCCGTAGACGAACGCGAGGACAATCGGAGGCCGAACGGTGGGTAGCTTCGGCAAGAATCTGGCGCTCTGGATCATCATCGGCTTGGTCCTGGTAGCGCTGTTTCAAGTGTTTCAGGGGTCGTCGTCGCGGCAGACCTCCGCCGATCTCGCATTCTCACAGTTCCTGGCGGAGGTCGAGGCCGGGCAAGTCCAGGATGTGACGATCCAGGGCAACACGATCACCGGCCACTACACCAACGGCTCCGCCTTCAACACCTACGCGCCCTACGACCCCGAGCTGGTCAAGACACTCCGCGCCCACGACGTGCAGATTGCCGCCGTGCCGGTGGAGGAAGGCGGCCTCAGCATCGTCGGCATCCTGATTTCGTGGTTCCCGCTGCTGCTCTTCATCGGCGTCTGGATATTCATGATGCGCCAGATGCAGTCGGGCGGCGGCAAGGCGATGGGCTTCGGCAAGTCGCGCGCGCGTCTGCTGACGGAGCGCCAGGGCCGGGTGACCTTCGACGACGTCGCCGGCATCGACGAGGCCAAGCAGGAGCTTGAGGAGATCGTCGAGTACCTGCGCGATCCCCAGAAATTCCAGCGGCTCGGCGGCAAGATTCCGAAGGGCGTGCTGCTGGTCGGCCCGCCCGGCACCGGCAAGACGCTGTTGGCGCGCGCCATCGCGGGCGAGGCCAACGTGCCCTTCTTCACGATCTCGGGCTCCGATTTCGTCGAGATGTTCGTCGGCGTCGGCGCAAGCCGCGTGCGCGACATGTTCGAGCAGGGCAAGAAGAACGCGCCCTGCCTGATCTTCATCGACGAGATCGACGCGGTCGGCCGGCACCGGGGCGCCGGACTCGGCGGCGGCAACGACGAGCGCGAGCAGACCCTCAACCAGCTCCTGGTCGAGATGGACGGTTTCGAGGCCAACGAGGGCGTGATCCTGATCTCGGCGACCAACCGGCCGGACGTGCTGGACCCCGCCCTGCTGCGGCCGGGTCGCTTCGACCGTCAGGTCGTGGTGCCGAACCCGGACGTGCTGGGGCGCGAGAAGATCCTCAAGGTGCACATGCGCAAGGTGCCGCTCGCGCCGGACGTGAAGCCCCGCACGATCGCGCGCGGCACGCCCGGTTTCTCGGGCGCGGACATTGCCAACCTGGTGAACGAGGCCGCGCTGCTGGCCGCGCGGCGCGGCAAGCGCGTCGTCACCATGATCGAGTTCGAGGACGCCAAGGACAAGGTCATGATGGGCGCCGAGCGGCGCTCCATGGTGATGACCGACGAGGAGAAGCGGCTTACCGCCTATCACGAGGGCGGCCATGCGGTGGTAGCGGCGCATCTCGAGGCCTCCGACCCGATCCACAAGGCCACGATCATCCCGCGCGGGCGCGCGCTCGGTATGGTGGTGCGCCTCCCGGAAGGCGACCGGATCTCGGTCAGTCGCGAGAAGCTGGAGGCGGACATCACCGTCGCCATGGGCGGCCGCATCGCCGAGGAGATGATCTTCGGCTACGAAAAGGTGACCAGCGGGGCCTCGTCCGATCTCAAGATGGCGACCCAGATCGCGCGCAGCATGGTCACGCAGTTCGGCATGTCGGATGAGCTCGGGCCGCTCAGCTACAGCGAGAACGAGCAGGAAGTCTTCCTCGGCCACTCGATCACGCAGCAGAAGAACGTCTCCGAGCAGACCGCGCACAAGATCGACCTCGAGGTCCGCAAGATCATCGACGAGGCCTACGGGCGGGCGCGGGGAATCCTTTCCGACAACCTGGAATCGCTGCACCGGATCGCAAACGCGCTGCTCGAGTACGAGTCCCTCAACGGCGAGGAGATCGAGGCAGTCCTCAAGGGCGAATCGATCGTGCGAAAGGACGACGACGAGCCGGTGGTCACGCAGGGACGGCGCGGCACAGTGCCCTCCTCCAGCCGGCGCAAGGGCAAGACGCCGCCCGACCTCGAACCCCATCCGCAACCGGGCTCCTAGCGGCACCTGAGCCGTCATGCCGGCGGCGGTACCTCTGAGACAATCAGAACAGGAAGACGCCGAAGGCGCGTTGCCGGAGCCGCGCGTCGGCAGCGTCTACTTGCGGCCTTGTAACCCGGTCCCCGGTGAGGCGCTCACCTTCGACCTGGTGGACGTGCTCTTTCGGAGCACGCCCGCGCGCCGTCGGATCAGGCTGCAACAAGCCGTGCTCTCGCGCTGGGCCGAAAAGAACGCGCCAGGCGCAGCCGACGAAATCGCACAACTCAGCGCCCGCTTGAGCGCGCCTCGTAGTCCGGTCTGCGGGCTCGCGCTCGACCGGCCGCGTCTCATGGGCGTTCTCAACGTGACCCCCGACAGCTTCTCCGACGGCGGCGATTTTGCCGCAGAGGATGCGGCGATCACACACGGCCGCGCCATGGCCGCAGCCGGCGCCGACATTATCGACGTCGGCGGCGAATCGACCCGGCCCGGCTCGCAAGCGCCGAGGGAGGCGGAGGAGCTTCGCCGGGTGATTCCGGTGGTCCGCACCCTCGCCAGCGACGGGATTCTGGTCTCGGTCGATACCCGCCGCGCAGAGATGATGGACGCCGCACTCGCCGCGGGCGCTCGCATCGTGAACGACATCAGCGCGCTCTCCCATGACTCCCAGGCGCACGCCGTCGTCGCCCGGCACGGTGCGTGGGTCGTGCTCAGCCACATGCAGGGCACGCCGGAGACGATGCAACGCGAGCCCCGCTACGACGACGCGAGCCTCGACGTGTTCGATGCGCTGGCCGCCCACATGAGCGCAGCGGAAGCCTCCGGCATCCCCCGCGCGCGGATCATCGTCGATCCAGGCATCGGCTTCGGCAAGACGGCCCGCCACAATCTCGAAGTCCTGCGTGACATTGCGCTGTTCCACGGCCTGGGCTGTCCGCTGCTCGTCGGCGCATCGCGCAAGAGCTTCATCGGGCGACTCAGCGCGGGCGAAGCGCCCAAAGAACGGCTGCCGGGCTCGCTGGCGGCAGGGCTGCACGCGCTCGGCGAGGGCGCCCACATCCTGCGCGTGCATGACGTTGCCGAGACCCGCCAGGCGCTCGCGATGTGGCGAGGCATTCGCGACCCCGAGGCAGCAGTGCAGGAGATACTCCGGTGAGCCGCGCCGGTGGAGCGCCACGCTCGCTCTTCGGCACCGACGGCATTCGTGGCATCGCGAACCAGGAGCCGATGACCGCCGAGACCGCGATGAAGGTCGGCGCCGCGGCCGGAAGCCTCTTCGTGCGCGGCGATCACCGGCACCGCGTCGTCATCGGCAAGGACACGCGGCTTTCGGGCTACCTGTTCGAGCCGGCGCTGACGGCGGGCTTCATCTCGGTGGGCATGGACGTGATCCTGGTGGGCCCCATGCCGACGCCGGCGGTGGCGATGCTGACCCGCGCGCTCCGGGCCGATCTTGGCGTGATGATCTCCGCCTCTCACAACCTCTTCGCCGACAACGGCATCAAGCTGTTCGGGCCGGACGGCTACAAGCTTTCCGACGAGATGGAGGCGCGCATCGAGGCCGCGGTCGATACCGGCGTGCACGGACTGGCGGCGCCGTCGGCGTTGGGGCGGGCGCGGCGCCTCGACGACGCAGAGGGCCGCTACATCGAGTTCGTCAAGAACAGCTTCCCGCAGCCACTCGGGCTCGAAGGCAGGCGCATCGTGATCGACTGTGCCCACGGCGCCGCCTACAAGGTGGCCCCGACCGTTCTTTGGGAACTTGGCGCCGAGGTCATTACCATCGGCGCCGAGCCCGATGGCTTCAACATCAACCAGGGCTACGGCTCGACCGACACAGCCGCGCTCGCCCGCACAGTCTTGGAACGCGGCGCTGATATCGGGATCGCGCTGGACGGCGACGCCGACCGCGTCGTGATCTGCGACGAGACCGGCGCGGTGATCGATGGCGACTACATCCTCGCGCTGATCGCGTCGAGTTGGGCCTCGGCTGGACGTCTGAGAGGCGGCGGCGTGGTCGCGACCGTCATGTCCAATCTGGGGCTGGAGCGCTACCTCGGAGGCATCGGGCTCACCCTGGAGCGCACCCGTGTCGGCGATCGCTACGTCGTCGAGCACATGCGGGAGCACGGGTTCAATCTGGGCGGCGAGCAATCGGGCCACATCGTCATGCGCGACCATGCGACCACCGGCGACGGCTTGATGGCCGCTCTCCAGACCTTGGCGGCGCTGGCGGCGACGGGGCGTCGAGCCAGTGACGTGACCGGTCTCTTCGAATCCGTCCCCCAGATGCTCCGAAACGTCCGCGTCGCCGACACCGACGCGCTTGAGAGCGCGGGTGCCAAAGCGGCGATCGCGGATGGCCACGCGCGTCTCGGCGAGCACGGCCGCCTGTTGGTTCGGGCGTCCGGCACCGAGCCTGTCATCCGGGTGATGGTCGAGGGCGACGATGAGGCGCTGGTCTCCGCGGTGGTCGACGATGTCGCCGAAGCCGTGGTCGCGGCCGCTGAGGCAGAGCACACCGGCGCGGCCGCGCAATGAAAGGCCGGGTGCTCATCGTCGCCGGCTCCGATTCGGGCGGCGGCGCCGGCATCCAGGCCGACATCAAGACCGTAACCGCGCTCGGCGGCTACGCAGCGACAGCGATCACTGCGCTCACTGCCCAGGACACGCAGACGGTCCACGGGGTTCACGCCGTGCCGGCGGACTTCGTCGCCGAGCAGATGCGCGTCGTGCTGGCCGACATCGGCGCCGACTGCATCAAGACCGGAATGATCCACAGCGCGCCCATCATCGAAGCAGTCGCCGACACCGCGGCGCGTTACGGTGAGGGCATCCCCCTTGTGGTCGATCCCGTGCTCGTGGCCAAGGGCGGCGCCTCGCTGCTGGAGGACTCCGCCATGCGCGCGCTCGAGACTGCGCTCATCGGCCGGGCCGATCTCGTGACGCCCAATATTCCAGAAGCGGAGCGGCTGACGGGGCTTACCATTGCCACTGCGGACGACATGACCCGTGCGGCCGAACGCATTCACGAACTCGGACCCAGGGCGGTCTTGGTAAAGGGCGGTCACCTCGAGTCGGGCGAGATCACCGACCTGCTCAGCCACGCCGGCTGGATCGAGCGCTTCCATGCACAGAGGATCGAGAGCCGCCACACCCATGGCACCGGCTGCACGCTGGCCTCGGCCATCGCCACAGGAATCGCACAGGGCATGGGCCTCGTTGATGCCGTTGCGCGGGCGCGCCGCTATCTAAGAGCGGCGATCGAGGCAGCGCCGGGCTATGGCGCCGGCCACGGGCCGGTCAATCACGGGGTGACGGTCACGCCCACGACATAGACGCCGCGCGCAGCAACAACTATTCGGCGCCGTGCTTTCCGATCCAATCGCGAAGCGCTTGGTCGATCCGCGTTTGCCGTCCTCGGCGAACGGTGGCCTTGGCGAGTTTCTCAGGCCAGCCGTCCTTGGAAAGGTCCGGCGCATCATCGGGGTCGGAATCGAGAACCGTAAAGTGCTCGTTCTCGTTCATTGGCTTTCCTCAGACTGATGATTCGATACGCGGCATCGCGAGCGGGCGCAACTATCGGGTGGCCGGGCACCCGCGGGCCTCATAGATTGGCGGCTTAGGAGGGCCGCCATGACAACCGCACCCACTGACATCGCACAGAACGCGCGCGACTACGCCCGCATCGAAGCCGCGATCCTATACCTGGAGGAGCACTTCCGCGACCAGCCTGAGCTTGGCGAGGTGGCAGAGCAGGCCGGCCTGAGCCCCCACCACTTCCAGCGCATGTTCCGCCGCTGGGCAGGCATCTCGCCCAAGCGCTTCGGCCAGTTCCTCACGCTGGATTACGCCAAGGCGCAGCTCGAAGCCTCCGCCTCGGTCCTCGATACTGCCTATGACGCCGGCCTCTCGGGCCCCTCGCGGCTGCACGACCTCTTCGTCACCTACGAGGCGATGAGCCCCGGCGCATTCAAGCAGGGCGGCGACGGCGTGGATGTCGCCTACGGCGTGCACCCGAGCCCCTTCGGCCCCTGCTTCGTCGGCCAGACCGAACGCGGCATCTGCGCCCTCGGCTTCGCCGACGACCACAGGAGCGATGCCCAAGCCGTCCGCGCGGAGTTCGAACGCCGCTGGCCCGCCGCGCGCTTCCACGAAAATCGAGCCACAACCGAACCCGTGGTCGCGCGCACTTTCGATGGTAGGCGGGCCGCAGCCGCTGAACCGCTCAGGCTCACACTCTGCGGCACCAACTTCCAACTCAAGGTGTGGGAGGCGCTGCTGCGAATTCCACCCGGCCGCATCACGTCGTACCACGTGCTCGCGCAGGCATTGGGACTTCCGCGCTCAGCGCGCGCCGTTGGCGGCGCCGTCGCCGCCAACCCGATCTCGTACCTGATCCCCTGCCACCGGGTGATCCGGCGCTCGGGCGTCATCTCAAACTACGAGTGGGGGCGCTCCCGCAAGCGCGTCATGCTAGGTTGGGAGGCGGCGCGCTTCGGATCGGAAGGCCCGGACGCAGCGCAGGATCAGGCCGCTCTCGCCTGAGCGTCGCGGATGAGGGCGCGGAGCTTGCTCGGCGGCAAAGGCAGGCTGTCGATGGTGACACCCAAGGGCTTGAGCGCGTCCTCGATGGCCGCCGCAATCGCAGGGGGGCCGCCCATGCGCCCGCCCTCGCCACCGCCCTTCACGCCGTACTCGGTGAAGGGGGACGGCGTCTCCACGTGGCCCACGACGATATCGGCCGGCGACTCCTTGATCGTCGGAATCAGGTAATCGGTCCAGAGCGCGGTGGTGAGCTGGCCGGCCTCGTCGTAGCTGAACTCCTCGAAGAGCGCCGTCCCGATACCGTTCACCGTGCCGCCCCTGATGTGCCCCTCCAGCGTCATCGGGTTCACCATGGTGCCGCAGTCGTGCACGGCGGCGTAGTGGAGGAAATGCACCTGCCCGGTCTCGACATCCACCTCGACCACGGGGATGTGACAGCTGTGGCCCATGATCGGATAGAAGATCCCCATGTGGCGCTCGTCGGGGTCCGGTAGCGTCGTCACCGGGTGGTCGTAGACGTAGGTCGCGTCGAGCCCGCTGGTGAGGTCGAGGTCCTCTGGCATGCTGAGCCGGTAGTAATGCGCCTTGTCGGCAAGCTCGGCGATGCTCATCTTCATGTCGAGCACGCCCTTGACGTGCACCGCGCCGTCCTGAAGCGTGAGGTCACGGACATCCGCCTCCATCAGGTGGGCGGCGATGCGGAGCAGCTTCTCGCGGATCTTGCCGGCTGCACCGACGATGGCACCGGTCACCATGACCGTGAAGCGGCTGCCGCCCGGCCCGGTCGAATTGAGGCCCTGATCGGTGTCCGAATAGGTGATCTCGATGTCCGCCGGGTCAATGGTGAGCTGCTCGGCCAGCACCTGGGCCGCCACGGTCTCCGGGCTGTTGCCCCAGAAAGGCGAGTGCAGGGTGACGAAGGCCTTTCCGGTGGGGTCGATCTTGACCGAGACCCCGTCGGGCGAGCTGGTCCACTCGACGCCCGGCTCCAGGTTCCACATCCAGAACTCGGTGGCGCTGAAGACGCTCCGCTCCTGACAGGTGGCGACGCCGATGCCAATGTAGCGGCCCTCCTTGCGGGCTTCGGCCTGCTTTGCCCGCCAGCCCTCTAAGTCGGCAAGCTTCAGGGTCTCGTCGAGCACCGCCTGGTAGTTGCCGCTGTCGTACATGTTCCCGGTGGGGATCAGGTAGGGGAACTGGTCCGGCTGAATGAAATTCTGACGCCGGAGCGCGATCCGGTCGATGCCGAGCTCGTCGGCCGCCGCGTCCACCAGCCGCTCGATGACGAAGTTCGCGACCTCGGAGCCGAAGCCGCGATAGGCGCCCTGCTGGCACTTGTTGGTGAGCACGGCGGCGAGATCGACCTCGACGCTGTTGATGCGATAGGGGCCGACGCACTGCGAGAGCGCGTTGCCGTGCTGGCCGACGCCGAACTGCAGATAGGCGCCGTAGTCGTCGATGATCCGAGTCTTCAGGCTGAGCAGCGTGCCGTCCCGCTTGAGCGCGAGCTTGGCGTAGTAGACCCGGTCGGAGGCGTGGTTGTCGCAGCTCGTGGTGTTGTCGATCCGGTCCTCCATGAACTTGACTGGCCGGCCCACCGCCCTGGCCAGCACCGCCGCCAGCACCGGCACCTTGTGGACGAACATCTTGCTGCCGAAGCTGCCGCCCGCGAGCGTCGGCACGATGTTGAGCTTGTGCGGCGCGACCCGGAGCGTGCTCGCGATCATCCAGCCGCAATAGTTGTACATCGACGTGTTGCACTGGATGGTGAAGCGGCCCGCCCCATCGTCGAAGCTTGCGACGGCTCCCACCGTCTCCAGCGGCTGTCCGCCCGAGCGAGGCCAGCGAATGCGGCGCTCGATGACCAGGTCGGCGGCGGCGAAATCCTCCTCCACCGGCCCGAAGGTGAGCTTGCGCTCGAGCCCGATGTTGGTGTCGCCGCGCTCGGGATGCAGCACGGCATCGCCGGTGGACGTCAGCGCCTCCTCGGGATCCACGACGGGGGGCAGCGGCTCGTACTCGACCTCGATCAGGTCGCAGGCATCCTCGGCGATGTAGCGATCCACCGCCGCCACCGCCGCCACCGCCTCGCCGACGTGACGAACCCGGTCGTCGGCGATCACCGCTTGGAGCACCGGCGGGCTCGCCCATGTGGGCAGCGGGTCGCAGACTTTGGCCGCGTCGGCGCCGGTCATCGCGCAGAGCACGCCGGGGAGTTCTTGGGCCTTGCTCACGTCGATGGAGACGATCCGCGCATGGGCGTGGGGGCTGCGCAGCACGGCGGCGTGCGCCATCTCCGGCTCGTTGATGTCGTCGGCATAGATGCCCTTGCCGACGAGGAGGCGCGGGTCCTCCACCCGCTTCATGCTCTTGCCGATCCATTGCAGGTCGGCGCGCGGCTTCTCGCGCTGCCGGCTCTCGGGGATGTGGCCGCGCTCGGTCATGGGCCGTCCTCCCGCATCAGCTTCGCCGCGTATTGGATTGACTCCACGATGGTCTGATAGCCCGTGCAGCGGCAGAGGTTGCCGGAAATGGCGTCGCGGATGTCATCGACGGAGGGATCGGGGTTCGCCTTCAGGAGCTCGACGGCGGTCATCAACATACCCGGCGTGCAGAAGCCGCACTGCAGGCCGTGCTTCTCCCAGAACGCCTGCTGCACCGGATGCATGGCCTCCACCGACCCCAAGCCCTCGATAGTCTCGATCTCTGCGCCGTCCGCCATCACCGCGAAGGTGAGGCAGGAGCGCGCGGTGACACCATCCATCATCACGGTGCAGGAGCCGCAGACGCCGTGCTCGCAGCCGACATGGGTGCCGGTGAGGCGCAGGTCCTCGCGCAGAAAGTCGCTCAAGAGCCGGCGGGGCTCGACCGCGCGCTCGTAGGCCCTGCCGTTGACGGTGACGCTGATCGTCTCGCGCTCCATAGTGCGTCCCCCTCAGTCGCAGCGCGCGGCAGCCCGGCGCACGGTCCGCCGCGTCAGTGCGGCGATCGCGTCCCGCCGATAGGCGGCATCGGCGTGGCTGTCGCTGTGCGGATCGACCGCGCCGGCGGCGGCGGCCGCGGCAGCATCGAGCCGCGCATCGTCGATCGGCCCGCCGATGAGGGCTTCTTCCGCCGGCTCGAGCCGCGCAGCATGCTCGCCGACGCCGCTCGCAACCACGCGGGCCGCCTCGCAGCGCCCGTCTTCGATGCGCAGCGTCGTCGCGATCACGGCGATGGCGAAGTCGCCGTGCCGGTTGCTGATCTCGGCGAAGGCCCAGCCGTCGGTCCTGCGACCGGGAAGGCGAATTTCGGTCAGCATCTCGTCCTGCCGCCGCGCCGTCTCGTAGGTGCCGAGGAAGAAGTCCTCCGCCCCGACCTCGCGTTGGCCGCGCAGGCTCTGCAGCATCAACGTGGCGCCCGTGGCAACCATCACCGCCGGCGTCTCCGACGACGGATCGGCGTGGCAAAGATTGCCGCCGAGCGTGCCGCGATTGCGCACAGTGTGGTGCGCGATCGACTCGTAAGCCTCGGTCAGCAGCGGGCAGCGCTCCCGGATCAGCGGCGAGTGCTTCACATCGTTGTGCCGAGCCAGCGCGCCGATGGCGACGCCGTCGCCGTCTTCATCGATGTAGCCGATATTCGAAATCCGGTTGATGTCGATCAGGCAGGCAGGCTTCACCAGCCTGAGGTTCATCATGGCGATGAGACTCTGGCCGCCAGCCAGGATTTGCGCGTCGGGGTTCTCGGCGAGCGCCTGCAGCGCATCGTTCACACTCGCCGCGCGCAGGTAACGGAAGCGTGCGGGCTTCATTGGGCGAGAGCGTCGCGGACGGCGCGCTTCGCCATCACGCCGATGAGGTGGGCGCGGTAGTCCTTATCGGCATGGAGGTCCTCGTTGAGCCCCTCGCTGGAAACCGCGATGCCGTCCATGGCCTCTGCGGAAAAGTCTCCGGCAAGCGCCTGCTCCATCTCCGGCACGCGAAAGACGTGGGACCTGGCGCCGGTCACCGCGAGGCGTACCGAGCCGCCCGAGAGCGATACCATCACCGCGACGACTGCGAAGCGCGAGGCCTGGTTGCCGAACTTGGCCCAGCCCGCGCGCGCAGGCACCGGGAAATCCACCGAGACCACGATCTCGCCGTCCTCCAGCGCGGTCTCGTAGAGCCCGGTGAAGAAATCGTCGGCGGCGATGGCGCGCCGGTCGGTGTTGACCGTGGCGCCGAGGCCGAGCAAGCCGGCCGGGTAATCCGCCGCCGGGTCCGCGAAGCAGATCGAGCCGCCGATGGTGCCGCGGTTGCGCACCTGCACATCGCCGATCGAACCCGCGAGCGCCGCGAGCGCCGGGATCGCCTCCCCCACCTCGGGCGACTCCACCACCGCCGCGTGCCGCGTCATCGCGCCGATCCGCACGTGACCGTCGCCCCGCTCGATCCCGGCCAGTGCCTCGATACCGTTGAGATCGACCAGGTCCGCACACGAGGTGAGGCGGAAGCGCATGGTCGGGAGCAGGCTCATGCCGCCGGCGAGCGGGCGGCCGTCCTCGCTCGCGGAAAGGCGGGCCTTGGCATCGTCGAGCGAGGCAGGCCGGTGGTAGGTGAACGGATACATCGCCCCCTCCCCTTAGCCCCGCATCGAACTCGCGCCGGCCGCGATCGACGCGACGATGTTGTGGTAGCCCGTACATCGGCAGAGGTTGCCTTCCAGCTCGCGGCGGATGGTCGCCTCGTCCGGCGCCTCGTGGCGGTTCGCGATGTCGATTCCCATCATAACCATGCCGGGGGTGCAGAAGCCGCACTGCAGGCCATGGTGCTCCTTGAAGGCGGCCTGCATGGGGTGCATTCCGTCCGGCCCGGCGACCCCTTCGATGGTGGTCACTTCGGCGCCCTCCAGCTGCACCGCCAGCAGCGCGCAGGATTTTGCCGGCCTGCCATCCAGGTGCACCGTGCAGGCGCCGCACTGGCTGGTGTCGCAACCGATGTGGGTGCCCGTGAGCTTAAGATGCTCGCGCAGGAAGTGGACCAGGAGGGTGCGCGGATCGACCGTCGCCGTGACCTCCCGGCCGTTCACGGTGAAGGTTACCGAAACGCCTGCCATCGCCTCTCCCCCGCGATTGCTCCCGGACCTAGTGCTGCGTCCGCTTTGCGTCCTCGATGGCGCGCCAGATCTTCTTGGGCGTCATCGGCTGCGTGATCTGCCGCACGCCAAGATGCCAGAGCGCGTCGATCACCCCGTTGCAGATGCAGGCCGGCGCACCGATGGTGCCGCTCTCTCCCGCCCCCTTGGCCCCGAGCGGGTTGCCCAGCGCCCGCGTGAAGTGCGCATCGAGGCCGAAGGAGGGCACGTCCTCCGCATGGGGTATGGCGTAGTCCATGAAGGTGCCGGAGAGATACTGGCCGCTCTCGGCATCGTAGGCGCATTCCTCCATCAACGCCTGGCCGATGCCCTGGACCAGCCCGCCGTGGACCTGCCCGTGCAACACCATAGGGTTGATGACCGTGCCGACGTCGTCCACCGCCCAGTAGTTGCGGAGCGTCACCGCGCAGGTCTCGGGATCGACCAGCACGACGCAGAGGTGGATGGCCGAGGGATAGGTGCAATCGGCGGGGTCGAAGAACGAAGTTTCCTCCAGGCCGATCTCCAGATCGGAAGGCCGGTCGCCACTATGATAGGAGGCATTGGCCACAGCCGCGAACGAGAGCTTCCGGTCGGTGCCCTTGACCGTGAATTCGCCGTCGGCGAGGTCGAGGTCTTCGGGCGCGCACTCCATCATGTGCGCCGCCATGCGCTTGGCCTTCGCCACCACCCGGTCGGCGGCGGTGTAGACCGCCATGCCGGCGGTGGAGAGGGAGCGCGAGCCCCAGGTGCCGATGCCCATGGGCACACGATCTGTATCACCCTCCACCAGGTCGATGTGGTCGATGTCGCAGCCGAGGCGGTCGGCGGCGATCTGGCTCCAGGTCGTCTCGTGGCCCTGCCCGTGGCTGTGGCTGCCGGCGAACACGGTGATGCGCCCGTCCGGGTGCACGCGGACGCTGGCGACATCGTAGCAGCCGACCTTGGCGCCAAGGTCGTTCATCATCTTCACCGGGCCCGCACCGGCCATGTCGAAGAAGGCCGAGATGCCGATGCCCATCCACTGGCCTTCCGCCCTGAGCCTGGCCTGTTCGGCACGGAGCGCGTCGTAGTCGGCGAGCGCCTTGATCTTCCCCATGAGCACCGGCGGGTCGCCGGAATCGTAGGTAATGCCGAGGGCAGTCTGATACGGAAACTTCTCCGGCGGGATCAGGTTGCGCGCGCGCAGCTCCAGCGGGTCGATGCCCATTTCCTGGGCGCCGTTCTCGATCATGCGCTCGACCTGATAGACGGCTTCGGGCCGGCCGGCGCCGCGATAGGCGTCCACTGGCGTCGCGTTGGTGTAGACGGCGCGGACCTGGGTGTGGATCGCCGGGATGTCGTAGGCGAGCGAGAGCATCGTGAAGTGATAGGCGTTGGTGATGCTCGCCTGCCACTGGCTCTCGTAGGCGCCGAAGGCGGCAAGGGTCTCGAACTTCACACCGAGAATCTTGCCGTTCTCGTCGAAGCCCATGCGGCCCACGGTGTGGTGATCTCTCGCGTGGGTGTCCCCCAGCAAGCACTCGGAGCGCGTGCCCACCCAGCGCACGGGCCGGTCGCACACGATCGCGCCCCACAGCACCAGCCCCTCTTCGGGATAGTGGTAGAGCTTCATCCCGAAGCCGCCACCGACATCCGGCGCGATCACGCGCAGCTTGTGCTCGGGAATGTGCAGCGACTTGGTGAAGTAGCGGCGCACGATGTGCGGCGCCTGGTTGGTGGTCCACACCGTGTAGCGGTCGTTGACCCGGTCGTAGTGGCCGAGATAGGCGCGGGGCTCCATCGAGGCGGCGGTGACGCGGTTGGTGGGCACCACGACCTCGGTCACGTGATGGGCGTTCGCGAGCGCCGCCTCGGTCTCCTCCTTCAGCCCGTGCTCGGTGACCATCACCTCGTTGGTGCCGAAGGCAGGATGCACGAGCGGGATGTCGGGGTCGAGCGCCCCGGCGGTGATCGTGTTGGCCGGCTTCTCTTCGTAAGCGACCTCGATCGCCTCGGCGGCATCGAGCGCCTGGTGGCGGTCCTCGGCCACGACCATGGCGACGATCTCGCCCACGCAGCGAACCACGCCATCGACGCAGATGAGCGGCCGGTAGGCGGTGCGCGAGTCCGCGCCGCTCATGTCCTTGACCGGCCAGACGCCCTCGGCCTCGCCGTGGCCGGCAGCAGTCCAGTCCGCGCCGGTGAGCACGGCGAGCACCCCCGGCATTGCCGCGGCTTGCGCGGTATCGACGTGCGTCACCGCGGCATGGGCATGGGGGCTGCGAACGAAAGCGGCGTGGGCTATGGGCTGGTCGAGGGTGATGTCCTCGACGAACCGGCCGCGCCCCCGGAGGAAGCGCTCATCCTCCCGGCGCCGAATCGCCTGACCGACATACATGGCCCCCTCCCCCTGCGCGCGCCGCTCTGGTTGGCGGCGTCTTCAGCCCCCGTTCGCCTCAGCCTCGCGGATCATGCCGCGTAGCACCTTGGGCGTGAGGGGGAGCGAGTCCACCTTCACACCCAAGGGCTTGAGCGCGTCCTCCACCGCCGCGGCGATGGCCGGCGGGGCGCCCATGCGCCCGCCCTCGCCGCCGCCCTTGATGCCGTACTCGGTGAAGGGGGACGGCGTCTCCACATGGCCCACGCGGATATCGACCGGCGTCTCCATCGGTGTCGGGTGCAGGTAGTCGCTCAGCAGCGCGTTCTGCAGCTGGCCGTTCTCGTCATAGTGGAAGTGCTCGTAGAGGGCGCTGCCGATGCCGTTCACGGTGCCGCCCCGCACGTGGCCGGCGAGGGTCATCGGGTTGACCATGGTGCCGCAGTCGTGGACCGCCACGTAGTCGAGGAAGTCGACCTTGCCGGTCTCGACATCCACCTCGACCACCGGGATGTGACACATGTGGCCGACGATGGGATAGAAGATGCCGAGGTCGGTGCGGTCTTCCGACGGCATGGTCGTGACCGGATGGTCGTAGACGTAGGCCGCGTCAATGCCGCTGGTGAGGTCGTGGTCCTCCGGCAGGTCCAACCGGAAGTAGTGAGCGTGGAGCGCCACCTCCGCCAGGGTCTTCTCCTTGCCGGGCACGCCCTGGACACCGATGGAGCCGTTGCGGAATTCGAGATCGCTCGGGTCCGCCTCAAGCATGTGGCTCGCGACCCTGAGCATCTTCTCCTTGATGACGTCAGCGGCGCCGCTGACGGCACCCGCGATCATCACGGTGAAGCGGCTGCCGCCCGGACCCGACGAGTTGAAGCCCTTGTCGGAATCGGCGTAGCCGACGGAGATGTCTGACGGGTCCATCTCCAGCTTCTCGGCCAGCACCTGGACCGCCATGGTCTCCGGACTGTTGCCCCAGAAGGGCGCGTTCAGCGTGATGAAGGCCTTGCCGGTGGGGTCGATGTTGACGGAGACGCTTTCCGGCGAGCTTGAGAGGGTGAAGCCGGGAGTCTCGTTCGGGTTCCACATCCAGAACTCGGTGGCGCTGAAGACGCTCCGCTCCTGGCAGGTGGAGATGCCGATGCCGATGTAGCGGCCCTCCTCGCGCGCCTCGGCCTGCTTCTGGCGCCAGCCGTCGTAGTCGATCATGCCGAGCGCCTCGTCGAGCACAGCCTGGTAGTTGCCGCTGTCATACATGTTGCCGGTCGGCATGATGTAGGGGAACTGGTCCTGCTCGATCAGGTTCTGCCGGCGCATCTCGATGGGGTCGATGTCGAGCTCTTCGCAAGCGGCATCGACCAAGCGCTCGATCACGAAGTTGCCGACCTCAGAGCCGAAGCCGCGATAGGCCCCCTGCTGGCACTTGTTCGTGAACACGGCGGTGAGATCGACCTGGACGCTGTTGATCTTGTAGGGGCCGGTCACCTGCGCCATGGCGTTACCGTGCTGGCCGACGCCGTACTGGAAGTAGGCGCCGTAATCGTCGATCACCTTGAGCCGCATGCTCAGCATCGTGCCGTCGCGCTTCAGCGCGAGCTTGGCGTCGTAGACGCGGTCGGAGCCGTGAGCGTCGCCGCTGGTCATGTTGTCGATGCGGTCCTCCAGATACTTGACTGGCCGGCCCGCGGCGCGGGCAAGCGTGCCGGCGAGCGTGCAGACCTTGTGGCAGAAGAGCTTGCTGCCGAAGCTGCCGCCGGCATCCGTGGGCACGATGTTGAGCCGGTGGGGCTCGACCTTGAGCGAGACCGCGATCAGCCAGCCCACGTAGTTGTACATCGACGTGTTGGCGTGGATCGTGAACTTGCCCGTGCCGCGGTCGTAGTGCGCGGTGGCGCCGACGGTCTCGATGGGTGTGCCGCCGGAGCGGGGCCAGCGCAGCCTGCGCTCGATCACCAGATCGGCCTGCGCGAAATCCTCGTCCACCGTGCCGAAGTCGATGACGCGATGGTGCGCCACATTGGTATCACCCCGCTCCGGATGGAGCACGGCGTCGCCAGTCGACGTCACCGCCTCTTCGAGGTCGACCACCGCCGGCAGCGGATCGTACTCCACCTCGATCAGCTCGCAGGCGTCCTCGGCGATGTAGCGGCTCTCCGCCACCACGGCGGCGACCGTCTCGCCCACGTGGCGCACCTTGTCCACGGCGATGCAGTGCTGAGTCGTGGGCGGGCTGGAGAAGTCCGCGCAGGGCCCCGTCACCTCCGCCGCCTCGGCGCCGGTCATGACGCAGAGCACGCCGGGCAGCGCCTCGGCCTTGGACTTGTCGATGCTCACGATGCGGGCATGCGCGTGGGGGCTGCGCAGCACGGCGGCGTGCGCCATGTTGGGCAGCGACACGTCGTCTGCATAGGTGCCGGAGCCGGTGAGCAGGCGGGTGTCCTCCACCCGCTTCATGCTGTGCCCGATGGCGAAATACTTGGACTTGGGCTTCTCGCGCTGACGCGATTCGGGGATGTAGTGGCGTTCGCGGGTCATTGCGCCTCTCCCTGCATCCGTTCGGCCGCGGCCTGCACCGCCTCGACGATGGTCTGGTAGCCGGTGCAGCGGCAGAGATTGCTCGAGATCGCCTCGCGGATGTCGTCGAGGCTCGGGTTGGGCGTGCTCTCAAGCAGCTCGACCGCCGTCATCAGCATTCCGGGGGTACAGAAGCCGCATTGCAGCCCGTGTTTCTCCCAGAAGGCCTCCTGCAGCGGGTGCATGTCGTCGACTCCGCCGAGGCCCTCGATGGTGCGGACCTCCGTACCCGCCGCCTGGACGGCGAGCATCAGGCAGGAGCGCGCGGCCTCGCCGTTGACCAGCACGGTGCAGGCGCCGCAGACCCCGTGCTCGCAGCCGACATGGGTGCCGGTTAGCCCGAGCTGCTCGCGCAGGAAATCGCTCAGCAGCATGCGCGGCTCGGCGTCGCCGGCGCGGTGCTCGCCGTTGACGACAAGCTCGACGGTGCGTGGCGTCGTCATCTCCACCTCCCTTCAGTTGCAGCGGGAGGCGGCGTCGGCGAGGGCGCGCCGGGTCAGGCTGCGCACCAGATCGCGTCGATAGTCCGCGTCCGCGTGAAAGTCTTCGCTGGGGTCGATGCTGTCCGCCGCCGCCGCCGCCGCCTGGCGGAAGGCGTCGTCGCCCGGTGCTGCGCCCGTGAGCGCGTCCTCTGCGGCGTAAGCCCGGTGCGGCCCGTCGCCCACGCCGGCGCAGACGATGCGCGCGCCGGTGCAGGCGCCATCCGCCACTTGCAGCGTCGCGCCTACCGCCACGTAAGCGAAGTCGCCCTTGCGAGGACTCACCTCGTGAAAGCCCGCACCCTGGCCGGCCGGCGCGCGGGGCACGCGGACCTCGACCAGAATCTCGTTCGCTTCGGCCGCCGTGGAAAGCATGCCGGTGAAGAAGTCCTCGGCGGCGACGGTGCGCGTGCCGCCCGCGCTCTGCAGCACCATCTCCGCGCCGCTCGCAAGCGCCACCGCCGGCATCTCCGACGCCGGGTCGTTGTGGCAGAGATTGCCGCAGAGCGTGCCGCGATTGCGGATCGGACCGTGGGAGACATAGGGATAGGCCAGAGCCATCAGCGGCGAGGCCTCGCTCACGGCCGCCGACTCCAGCACCGCCTTGTGCCGCGCCAGCGCGCCCACCCTGAGCTGCCCATCCTCCAGACTGATGTGATCGAGGCCAGGCAGGCGGTTGATGTCGATCAGCACGCCCGGATGCAGCGCCCGCAGGTTCAGCATCGGCACCAGGCTCTGGCCGCCCGCGATCACCTTGGCGGCCTCGCCGTGCTCCGCGAGCAGCGTCAGCACCTCGTCCAGGGTATCCGGACAGCAGTAGTCGAACGGTGGCGGTTTCATCCAGTCTCTCCCCTCTTCCGACCCGCCGCCCGGTGGCGAGCCGGCCGCGGCACGCAGTCGGGCCGCAGTCTAGAGCAAGCCCGCGCCCTCTTCCAAGCCGAGCGCCGCGTGGATTACCGCGCGTTCCGCCGGCTGATTCTGGGATTTCCGCACAATCGCGCGGCTATTCGGCGACAGGGAAAGGTGCGGGAGGCGGCTAAGTGCTTGATTTGATGTGGTCGGAGTGAGTGGATTTGAACCACCGACCCCCGCCTCCCGAAGACGGTGCTCTACCAGGCTGAGCTACACTCCGACCGAGGGTGCGCGCAGGCGATGCAATCCCGGCCCTCGCGCGCGCCCCTTATAGCGTCAGGCGCCTGTGGCCGGCAAGCAACACGGCGCTCGCCGTGTGTGCCGTCCCGATGCGTGCCGCCGATCACAGCGCGGGCCGCTTGTCCGCCCACGGGCGCGCCTGCTCGAAGGCGCGGGCTGCCTGGAGCACGGTCAGATCGGCGAAGCGCCTGCCCACGATCTGCAGTCCGACCGGGAGACCCGCATCGGTAAAGCCGCAGGGCACCGAGGCGGCGGGGTTCTGACTGAAGTTGAAGGGGTAGGAGAACTCGGCCCACACGATCCAGTCCCACGGATGCGACGGCCAGTGTTCGGGCTGCAGCCGCTCGGCCGGGAACGCCGCCACGGAAACGGCCGGCGTCAGCAGCAGGTCCCACTCCTCGAAGAAGCGGTGCACCGCCTCGACGTAAGCGAGCTTGCGCGCCCGCGTCTCCAGGTAGGTGGCGCCCGTCACCCCGTCCGCCGCCCGGATGCAGGCGACGAGGCCGGGGTCCATCTGCTCCTCGAACTCGGCGAGCAGCGGGCGATAGGCGTGAAGATGGATCGGCCAGAGCAGGCGAATGATCTCAGGCCCCTCCGGGCCGAAGGGCAGCACCGGGCTCTCCACCGTGCAGCCCAGCGATTCAAACGCCTCGGCCGCGCTCTGCACCAGCACCGCGACGTCCGGGTCGACCCGCGCGTGCCCGAGGTCCGGGCTGAAGGCGACCTTGAGCCCCGCGATCCCGTCGCCGAGCCTGGCCGGGTAGTCGGCGGGTGGGGCCTCCAGGCTGGTGTGATCCCACGGGTGCGGGCCGGCCATCGCCTGCAGCATCAGCGCGGAGTCGGCCACCGTGCGGGTCATGGGCCCCACGTGGGAGACCTGATCGTTGTTCGGCACCGGCCAGTTGGGTACCCGCCCGTAGGTCGGCTTGAGGCCGAAGATGCCGCTGAAGTGCGAGGGCATGCGGATCGAGCCCGCGCCGTCCGAGCCTTGGTGCAGCGGCCCGTAGCCTGCCGCCGCGGCAGCACCGGCACCGGCGGAGGAGGCGCCGGTGCTGTAGCCCTCTTTCCACGGGTTCGAGGTGATGCCGGTGAGCGGGCTGTTGCTCACGCCGGACCAGCCGAACTCAGAGGTGGTGGTCTTGCCGAGGATGATGGCGCCGGCCTCTTCCAGCCTCGGAATGACCGGGGCGTCCACCGTCGGCACGTGGTCCTTCAGCGAATGGGAGCCGCGCTCGGTGGGGATCCCGGCGGTCTCGGTCAGGTCCTTGATGGTGACGGGCAGGCCGAAGAGTGCGCCCGAGGCATCGCCCTTCATCAACGCGGCCTCCGCGCGCTTTGCGGCTTCCCGCGCCCGCTCGGCGGTCAACGTCGCGAAGGCGTTGATGCGGGGCTCGCAGGCCTCGATGCGAGCCAGCACCGCGTCGATCAGCTCGACCGGCGAGAGCTCCTTGCGCCGGATCAGGGGCACAAGCTCGGTGGCGGGCGTGAAGCAAAGATCATCGGTCACCGGCGACTCCTCGGCGGTCGTGGATGGGGAGGCGGATCATGGCGGGCGCAGGCACCTGTGTCATCCCACCCCGTCAACCAGCGTCTCGCGCAGAACGTCCTCGTCGAGCTCGGCGCCGAGGCCAGGGCGACCCGGCAGCGTCAGCCACCCCTCGTCGTCGACCTCGATGGTCTCCTGGAGGCCGAAGTCGCGGCGCGCCGGCACCCAATCAGGCGGATCGAAGGGGAACTCCAGGTAGGGTGCGCCGCCGACTCCGACCGTCAGTTGGGCGTTCGCGAGAAGCCCCAGACCGCTCCCCCACGTGTGCGGCGTGAACATCAGGCCAGCCTTGCGCGCCGCGGCGGCGATGCGCGCGCATCCCGTGATGCCGCCGACGAAAACACAGTCCGGTTGCAGCACGTCGAGGCAGCCGTGCTCGATCAGGGTGCGGAACTCGTGGGCTTCGCGGGTCACTTCGCCGCCCGCGATCCTCACCCCCGTCTCGGCCCGCAGCGCCGCCATGCCGGCGTAGTCGCCCCGATGCAGCGGCTCCTCCATCCAGTAGATGTCGAGCTCGGCAAGCGCGTGCGCCACCGTGCGGGCGGTCGCCAGATCCCAGGGCGGCGCAGTGTCCCAGGACATGCGCCAGGCCTGGTTGCAATCGACCATCAGGTCGATGCCAGGCCCCACAGCGTCGCGCACGGCGGCGGCGCGCGCGATATCCCGGCGCCAGTCATCGGTGGAGAAGCGCAGCTTGATGGCGCCGAACCCACGGGCGACGAGCGCTTTTGCGGTGTCGCGGCTCGCGGCCTCGTCGCGCCGGAGCGCCGTGGAGGCGTAGGCCCGCACACAATTATCGGTGCCACCCAGCAGGCGAAACACCGGCTCTCCCTCGATCTTGCCGCGCAGGTCCCAGAGCGCGAGGTCGAGCGGCCACCAGCGCCCGTAGTGGAAGCAGAGATTGTCCAGCACGGCGAAATGCCACTCGATGTCGCGCGGATCGCGGCCGAGAAACAAATCGGCGTGCTCGTCAAACCCACCCATCGAATCGCCCGCTGCGACGCCTTCAAGCCCCTGGTCAGTGCGCACGCGAACGAGGTTGATCGTGAAGCTCTCGCGCGGCCTGCTGTCCCACGAGACCGGCACGGGCGGGGCGAGCGGGATGCGATGACGCGTGATGTCGATCGCGGCGATTCTCATGGGTTAGAGGAGGTCGCGCAGCACGGGGATCAGCGGCGCATCGGCCGGCGGCATGGGGAAGTCGCGGAGCCGCGCCGGCCGCACCCAGCGGAGCTCCTGGCCTTCCCGCGGCGTCACGAAGCCGTTCCAGATCCTGCAGACGTAGAGCGGCATGAGGAGGTGGAAGTCGTCATAGCTATGGGAAGCGAAGGCCAGGGGCGCGAGGCAACTCTGCTCCGTGTCGATCCCGAGCTCCTCGCGGAGCTCGCGGATCAGCGCGCTCTCCGGCGTCTCGCCGGCCGCGACCTTGCCGCCGGGGAACTCCCATAGCCCTGCCATCGCCTTGCCCGGTGGCCTGCGCGCCAGAAGCACGCGGCCGTCGGCATCGACCAGCGCGACCGCCGCCACGAGGACGATCGGCAGCTCCCCTTCAGGAGCGGTAGTCGGCATTAATCTCGATGTAGCCGTGGGTCAGGTCGCAGGTCCAGACGGTCGCCGAGCCGGGGCCGGCGCCGATCTCGACGGCGATCTCTACCTCCTGCCCCTTCATGTGACGGGCCGCCGCCGGCTCGTCGAAGGCGGGATCGGCCACGCCGTCCTTGGCCGCGCGCTCGCCGCCGAGCCAGATCGAGAGCCGCTCCTGCTCGAACGGCACGCCGGCGCGGCCAACCACCGCGACGATCCGCCCCCAATTCGGGTCCTCGCCGGCGATCGCCGTCTTGACCAATGGCGAGTTGGCGATGGCGAGCCCGAGCTTGCGCGCCGCAGCCTCCGAAGCCGCGCCGCGCACCGTGATCGAGACCAGCTTTTGGGCCCCCTCCCCGTCCCGCACGATTTGCTGGGCGAGATCGGTCAGCACGCCTTCGAGCGCGGCACGGAACCCTTGGAGCCTCCGGTCGCCCGCCCGCCCGATCCTCCGGTTCCCCGCGGCGCCCGTGGCGAAGAGCAGGCAGGTGTCGTTGGTCGAGGTATCGCCGTCCACCGTGATGGCGTTGAACGAGCGGTTCACGCCGCGCCGAACCAGAGGCCCCAGCGCCGCCGCCGGCAGGTTCGCGTCGGTGAACACGTAGGCCAGCATGGTGCCCATGTTGGGCGCGATCATGCCGGAGCCCTTGGCGATGCCATTGACGACCACCGGCACGCCGTCGATCTCAGCCCGCGCGCTCGCGCCCTTGGGGAACGTGTCCGTGGTCATGATCGCGGCGGCGGCCTCGGGCCAGGCGTCGTCCGCGAGACGGGCGTGAAGCGGGGTCAACGCGGCGGTCAGCTTTTCCACCGGCAACTGCTCCCCAATTACCCCGGTCGAGCTGACGTAAACCTCGTCCGCCCGGCACCCCACCAGCGCAGCGGCCGCATCGGCGGTCCGGCGCACGGCGGCGTGGCCCTGCTCCCCGGTCGCCGCGTTCGCATTGCCCGCATTGACCACCAGCGCCCGTGCCGTGCCGTCGCCTTCACCCAGCAGCGCGCGGCACCAGTGCACCGGCGGCGCCGCCGTGTGCGAGCGGGTGAGCGTGCCGGCGACCGTTGTCCCCGGCGCGAAGGACGCGAGCAGGAGATCGGGCCGGCCCCGATAGCGCAGCCGCGCCTCGGCGGCGGCGAGCCGGACGCCGGAAACTACAGGCAAATCGGGGAAGCGCGCGGGCGCAAGGGGTGATATCGCGGTCATCGACCTCTCCTGATAACGAGCCGCGCAAACATACAGGCAGAGGCCGAACGAGACGAATACCGCGACCCGCGTTGACAGGACCCGAGCGCACGCCTATCTCTCGGTTACTGGCGTCGCTGCATGCGGCGGCGGGCGATGGTTGTCGGGATGATGCCATGCTTCAAGGCCTTTCCAAGAAACTCTTCGGCACGGTCAATGAGCGCATCGTCAAGGCCCATGCCACGCAGATCGGCGCCATCAACGGCCTCGAGAAGTCGTTGGAGGCGCTGAGCGACGAGGAACTCCGCGCCAAGACCCCGGAATTCAGGAAGCGGATCGAAGACGGCGAGACCCTGGAAGACCTGCTCGTCGAGGCCTTCGCCGTCACGCGCGAGGCCGCGAAGCGCACGCTCGGCCAGCGCCACTACGACGTGCAGCTCGTCGGCGGCATCGTTCTGCACCAGGGCAGGGTCGCCGAGATGGCGACCGGCGAGGGCAAGACCCTGGTGGCGACGCTGCCGGTCTATCTCAACGCGCTCGAAGGCAAGGGCGTGCACGTCATCACGGTGAACGACTACCTGGCCCAGCGCGACGCCGCCTGGATGGGCGAGATCTATCAGTTCCTGGGCCTAAAGGTCGGCTGCATCGTGCATGGCCTGAATGACGATCAACGGCGCGAGCAGTACGGCGCAGACGTCACCTACGGCACCAACAACGAGTTCGGCTTCGACTACCTGCGCGACAACATGAAGTTCACGCTGGAGACCATGGTCCAGCGCCCCTTCAACTTCGCCATCGTCGACGAGGTCGACAGCATTCTGATCGACGAGGCGCGCACGCCGCTGATCATCTCAGGGCCGTCCGAGGACAGCTCCGAGATGTACCAGAAGGTCGACCAGGTGATTCCCGAGCTTCTCGACGGCGATTTCGAGATCGACGAGAAGGCCCGCGCGGCGACTCTCACCGACGAGGGGGCGGAGCGGGTCGAGGCCCTGCTCGCCAAGCACGACCTCCTGAAGAGCCCCAACCTCTACGACATCGAGAACGTCTCGGTCGTGCACCACCTGAATCAGGCGGTCCGCGCCCACAAGATGTTCGAACGCGATACCGACTACATCGTGAACGAGGGGCGCGTCGTCATCATCGACGAGTTCACCGGGCGCATGATGCCGGGCCGCCGCTTCTCCGAAGGGCTGCACCAGGCGCTCGAGGCCAAGGAGCACGTGCGGGTCCAGCAGGAGAACCAGACGCTGGCCTCGATCACCTTCCAGAACTACTTCCGCATGTACCCCAAGCTCGCCGGCATGACCGGCACTGCGGCGACCGAGGCCGCCGAGCTCGGCGACATTTACCGCCTCGACGTGATCCAGATCCCAACCAACGAGCCCTGCATCCGGGAAGACCGCGACGACGAGGTCTACCGCACCGCAGACGAGAAGTGGAACGCGATCCTTGAGCTTCTGCAGGACTGCCAGAAGCGGGGCCAGCCGGTGCTCGTGGGCACGACCAGCATCGAGAAGTCCGAGCTCCTCTCCGAGCGGCTGAAGAAGGAATCGGTTCCGCACAACGTGCTCAACGCCCGCTATCACGAGCAGGAGGCGCACATCATCGCGCAGGCCGGCCGGGTCGGCGCGCTCACCATCGCGACCAACATGGCAGGCCGCGGCACAGACATTCAGCTCGGCGGCAACATCGAGTTCCGCATCGCCGACGAGCTCGGAGAAGAGGAAGACGAGGTGGCGAAGGAGCGGGCCGCCGCCAACATCCGTGCCGAGGTCGCGGCCGGGCGCGAGAAGGTGCTGGCCGCAGGCGGGCTGCTGGTGGTCGGTAGTGAGCGCCACGAGGCACGTCGCATCGACAACCAGCTACGCGGCCGCTCCGGCCGACAGGGCGACCCCGGCGCCTCGCTCTTCTTCCTCTCGCTGGAAGACGACCTCATGCGCATTTTCGGCTCCGAGCGCATGGACTCGATGCTCTCCAAGCTCGGACTGAAGGACGGCGAGGCGATCGTCCATCCGTGGATCAACAAGGCGCTCGAAAAGGCACAGCAGAAGGTAGAGGCGCGCAACTACGAGATCCGCAAGAACCTTCTGAAGTTCGACGACGTGATGAACGACCAGCGCTCGGTGGTCTACGAGCAGCGCAAGGACCTGATGCGCACCGACGACGTTTCGGAAACGGTCGTCGACATGCGCCATGAGGTGGTCGAAGCCATCGTCGACGACCACATCCCGGAGAAGGCCTACCCCGAGCAGTGGGACTTGGACGGCATGCACGACGCCTGCCGGCGGCTGCTCGGCATCGACTTGCCGATCAAGGACTGGGCCAAGGAAGAGGGTATCGCTGACGAGGAGATCCGCGATCGCATCGTCAAGGAATCAGATGTCCACGCCGCCGCCAAGCTCGCCACGTATGGTTCCGAGGTCTGGCGCCTCGCGGAGAAGAGCCTGCTCTTACAGATCCTCGATCAAAGCTGGAAGGACCACCTGCTGACCCTGGACCACCTGCGCCAGGGAATCGGTCTCAGGGCCTACGGCCAGCGTGACCCGCTCAACGAATACAGGGGCGAAGCCTTCAGCATGTTCGAGAACATGCTTGCGAGCCTCAGGGAACAGACGACCCAGCTGCTCAGTCACGTCGAGCTCAGGCTTCAGGGCGCCGACGAGGAGGAGTCGCCCGTGCCCGAGCGGACTGCACCGCAAATGCAGGAAACCCGTCGCGACCCCGCGCTCGCCGCCGCGGGAGCGGGAGCGATGGCCGAGGAGGCGCCTGCCCTGGCGGCCGCCGGCGGTGCCCGCGCGCCCGCGCGGCGCGAGGCAGCTCAACCGGCTCAGGCGGCGGCGGGTGGTGGCACCGTTCGGCGCGCCGCCTTCGACCCGAGCAATCCTGAGACCTGGGGCAGAGTCGGCCGCAATGCGCCCTGCCCCTGCGGCTCCGGCCTCAAGTACAAGCGCTGCCACGGCAAGCTCGCCTGAGCGGCCGCGGCCGCGTCCTTTCCCAAGAAATTCTGCCTGCGGTCTGCAGGCAGCGATTCAAATGATGATGCCGCCGAGCAGGCGGCGCCATTTGCTCTCGTGGTCGGTGCCCAGCACGAGGTCGGGATCGGCGTCGATCACCGCCCAGTCACCGCGCGCGAGCTCGCCCTCGAGCTGCGACGGCCCCCAGCCGGAATAGCCGAAGATCAGCAGGCTGCGGCGCGGCCCATGACCGAACGCGACGTCGACCAGCACCTCAAGGTTGGTGGTGAGCGCGAACGCGCCGGAGAGGACCCTGGTACCGCGGATCGCGTACTCGGCCGAGTGCAGTAGGAAGCCGATTTCCGGCTGAACCGGGCCGCCGTAATGCAGGGTTATGGGGCCGCTGCGCAGTGCGTCCAGGCCCTCATCGTCGAGGTCGATGCCAAGCCGATCGAGAAGTCCCTCGATCGGCGCGGTGCTGATCGGCTTGTTGACGACCAGTCCAAACGCGCCGTTCTCGTCGTGATCGACGAGATAGATCACGGTCTCCTGGAAGCGCGGGTCGGGCATGTGCTCGCTCGCGACCAGCACCCGACCGGTCAGCCACGAGTCGGCCTGCGCGACGCTCGCTGCAACGCCCGCGACCAGGAACGCGATCAGGCCGAGGGTTCGCAACAAGCGCATGGCGCGACCCTCAGGCGACGCCCAGCAAGGGAGGAAGCTCAGCGAGAGTCTTGATCTCGGCGTCGGGCGCCTCCGGGATACGCTCTTGCCCTTGACCGAAGCGGTTGCACCAGGCGACACGGAAGCCGAAGGCTGCCGCCCCGTTGGCGTCCCACGCGTTCGAGGATTGGAAGCTCACCTTGGCCGGAGGCACGCCGAGCCGATCCACCACCAGTTGGTAGACCGAAGGATGAGGCTTGAAGATGCCGACCTCCTCGACGGAGAGCACGGCGTCGAGACTGCTACCGATTCCTGCTGCCTCGACCGCCGCCTCCAGCATCTCGGGCTCGCCGTTCGAAAGGATGGCGGTCTTGAGCCCGTGCGCCCTGAGCGTCGCCAGCGTCTCCGGCACCTCCGGGTAGGCGTCCAGGGTGCGGTAGGCCTCCATCAGCCGGGCGCGCAGTGCGTCGTCCTCGATACCGAGCTCCCCCATGGAGAAATCGAGCGCGTCGCCCGTGACTTGCCAGAACCCCGTGTAGCGGCCCATCAGGCTGCGCAGCCAGGTGTACTGGAGCTGCTTGTGACGCCAGAGCTCGGCGAGCGGAGCGGCCCTGTCGCCGAGCGCCGCAACGTGGCGCCCGGCCGCCGCGTTGTAGTCGAACAGCGTGCCGTAGGCGTCGAAGACGCAGGCCGCGATATCGCCGAAGCGTGGATGGGCCATGCCCCTCTTCCTCCCGATACCTCCCGATCATAACAGAGTACGGGGGAGGCGTGCGGACGGGAGGCTCCGCCCGTTGCGCGCCCTACTCGCCTGCTCTTGGCCTACTTGTGGCGGAAGATGATGCGGCCCTTCGACAGATCGTAGGGCGTCATCTCGACATCGACCCGGTCGCCGACGAGCACGCGGATGCGGAACTTGCGCATCTTGCCCGCCGGGCGCGCGATGATCTCGTGACCGTTGTCGAGCGCCACGCGGAACATCGTATCCGGCAGCTTCTCGCGAACCGTGCCGGAAAACTCGAGCAAGTCCTCTTTGGCCATAGGCGAAGGCGCTGCTTTTCGTTCAAAAGGGCGACGAGCCGAATTGCGGGACTTCTGAGCCACGCCAACGACCGTCGGGGCCGGGTTGTTGCATAGCGTGGCCTATTTGTGAAGCGCGTTTCAGGAGGCTCGTGGGAGCAACCGCCTGTCGCAAGGAAAGGAAACACGCGCCGCACGTTTGGCAGGCGAGGCCATGGTGCTATTGTTGCGCCGCGCGAGAGGCAGCCGAACCTGGTCCTGGTGGAACTGCTCGGTCGCCGCTCGCGGGCCTGGGAGAACTCATCGGAGCGGACACATCGGATGGCGGAGGTACGCCTCACGGGGCTGACCAAGAGTTATGGCTCGGTGCATGCGCTACGTGGCGTCGACCTGGAGGTCGATGATGGCGAGTTCTTCGTGCTGTTCGGGCCGAGCGCGGCGGGAAAGACCACGACTCTGCGCGTCATCGCCGGGCTGGAGAAGCCGGACGCCGGCACGCTTATGGTGGACGGGATCGATCTCGCAGGCACTCCGGTCAAGCGCCGCGACATGGCGATGGTCTTCCAGAGCTTCGCCCTCTACCCCCACCTGACCACCTTCCAGAACCTCGCCTACCCCTTGCGCGAGATGAAGATGCGGCGTGCCGAGATCGACAGCCGCGTGCGCGAGACCGCGGAGCTTCTGCGCATCACCCACACGCTCGACCGCAGGCCGGCTTCGCTCAGCGGCGGCGAACAGCAGCGGCTCGCCATCGGGCGCGCCATCATCCGCCGCCCGCGGCTCTTCCTCTTCGACGAGCCGCTCACCAACCTCGATGCCAAGCTCCGCCACGACATGCGGGCCGAGTTCAAGCGGCTCCACCGGGAGCTCGGCACCACCACGATCTACGCGACGCCAGATCAGCTTGAGGCGCTCAGCATCGGCGAGCGCATCGCCGTGATCCAGCACGGGCAGATCACCCAGGTCGATACCCCCGACCGACTCTATGCCAAGCCGGTCGACCGCCACGTCGCCTCGCTGATCGGCGACCCGCCCATCAATCTGGTCAAGGGCACGCTCAAGCTGGGCGGCAACACAGGGCCTGCCATCGAGCTGCCGTTCATGGAACTGGACGGCAACCCGTGGCGCGAGAGGCTGCAGGCGCTCGACGCGGGAACAGAGCTTCTGGTGGGCATCAGGCCGCACGACCTCTCGCTGGTCGAGGAGAACGGAGACGGCGTGCCGGCGACGATCGAGATTACCGAGCCCCAGGGCGACATCACGATTCTCGACCTTTCGGCGGCCGGCGTACCGCTTCGCATGGTGGTGGCGGAAGCGACGGGCGCCCGCTATACAGCCGGCGACAGCGTGCGCATTGCGCTCGCCGGCGCCGATACACGACTTTTCCTGAGCGACTCCGGCACCATGGTGGCGTAGGATGCGGCGCGCCCGCCGGAGCGGCCGGCCGACACGATTGACGGCAGGCACCGCCGCGGTTTGCGAGTAGACCGAGTGAGGGAGACAAGCATGAGACTCATGACGAAGGGCAAGGCGGCACTGCTCGCCGGCGCGGTGGCGCTGGTCGGCTCCGCCATGTGGGGAGGCCCCACCCAGGCCGAGGACATCACCATCAACATGGCGGCGCCCGACTGGCCGCCGACGCGCATCATGCAAGACATGGCGAACGCGAGCTACAACGCGCCAAGCGGCAACAACGTGAAGCTCGTGATCGACTTCATCCCGTGGCCTGACTACTACACGCGGCTCGCGGCCTCGCTGACCTCGGGCGAGGAGAAGTACCAGATGGCGGTCAGCGACAGTCAGTGGCTGGGCGCCAACATCGAGGGCGGCTACTACATGAAGATCAACGAGTTCATCGATGCGGATCCCGGTCTGCAGGCGGTGTTCGAGGATCTACATCCCAACCTGGTGGCGTCCTATTCCACCTATCCGCATCGCACGGAGAACTACTACGGCTTCCCGCAGATGCCGGACGTGCTGGTGGTCTATTACCGGCAGGACCTGTTCTGCCATGAAGGCGAGATGGCCGCGTTCAAGGAGAAGTACGGCTACGACCTGCCGTGCTCGCCCGAGGAACAGAACGAAGTCCATTGGGGCCAGGTGCGTGACTTCGGCGAGTTCTTCCGTCGCAGCTCCGGCGAGTCGCTGGGCGGCGAGACCCTGAACGACGATTTCTACGGGATCGCCTACCAGGCCGGTAAGGGCTACGACTTCTCTAGCATGCAGATCAACGGCTTCATCTGGCAGCACGGCGGCAGCATCTGGGACGAGACCCAGGAGCCCGAGGGCCAGGCCATCGGCGTCGTGAACTCCGACGTCGCGGTCGAGGCTTTCGAGCACTATCTCTCGCTGACCGAGTTCATGCCGCCGGTGGTCCAGACCGGCACCATGGACATCTTCAAGGTCGACGAGCTGTTCCGCGAGGGCAAGGTGGCCTGGATCATCCAGTGGATCGGCTTCGGCGAGTCCGCGATTGCGCCGGAACTCTCGAAGGTCCACGACAAGGTCAACTTCGCGCGGATGCCGGGTCTGCTGGTGGGCGACGAGATCGTTCGCTGGTCCAACATCGGTGGGCAGCCCTTCGTGCTGACCACCTGGAACAGCGACACGGTGATCAAGGAGGCGCTCGACTTCTGCAAGTGGTGGCTCTCGACCCCGGTGCAGCACGAGTTCGCCTCGCGTGGCGGCCAGAGCGGGCTCCAGAGCGTCTACACCACGCCCGAGTACATGGAGTACCGGCCGTGGAACCACGCCTTCGGCCCGAGCCTCGACTGGCAGAGGGACGTCTGGCACATCCCCGAGTTCTTCGAGCTGCTGGTGCAGCAGCAGGAGGAGTTCGACAAGGCGATTACCGGCCAGATCTCCGCCAAGGAGGCTCTGGACAACATCGCCGTCTTCCAGGATGAGCTCCTGCGCGAAGCGGGACGCATCGAGGACTAGCGATCGAGGCGGTAACGGGGGCGGCTCCGCATAAGGGGCCGCCCCCTTTCCTTCCCACCGATTGCCCGGATCATAGAGATTGACCGGCCCCTGACGCATGGCCGTCACCACGTATCACGCCGAGCACGGCACGCTCCTGGAGCGCTTCTTCGAGCGCAACCGCGGGCCGCTCCTGGTCTCGCCGGCGCTCGCCGTGCTTTTCATCATGAACATATTCCCGCTGCTCTGGTCGTTCGGCCTGAGCTTCTATCGGTATCGCGCGAACCGCATCAAAGAGCCTGAATTCGTCTGGTTTAAGAATTATCAGAAGGTGCTGACCGACCCGGTGGTCTGGGAGCGCTTCCAGACCACGGCCATCGTGGTGACGGTCGACGTGCTGCTTCAGCTCGTGGTGGGCTTCCTTCTCGCGCTCCTCTTCGAGAAGACCTTCCCCGGCCGCCGCGTGCTGCTCATGCTGGTGTTGACGCCGATGATGCTGAGCTTCGTCGCGGTCGGCGCCTTCTTCCGTTACTACTACGAGCCGACCTTCGGTCTCCTGAGCCAGGGGATCAAGGCGATCACGGGCGAACCCTTCATATTGCTGGGCTCCGAGGTCGGCGCGCTCGCCGGCATCATCTTCGCCGACGTCTGGATGTGGTCGCCCTTCGTGATGCTGCTGGTGCTGGCCGGCCTCGTCAGCGTGCCGAAGCATCTCTACGAGGCGGCCGAGATCGACCGCGCGTCTTGGTGGCGGCGGTTCTGGACGATCACCTTCCCCTACATCCGGGGCCTGCTGCTGCTGGCGATCCTGTTCCGCACCATCGAGGCGTTCAAGCTCTTCGACATCGTGTTCCTGATCACGGAGGGCGGGCCCGGCACCTCGACCGAGACCATCGCGGTCTACGTCTACCGGGTGGCCTTCCAGTACTTCAAGACCAGCCAGTCGGCGGCGCTCGGCTATATTCTGCTCTTCGTGGTGATCGTTCTGACCAACCTCTATCTCTTCTTCGTCAGACGACGGGACGTGGAGGAACAATAGGTCATGGCCCGCAGACGGCGTGAAATCGGCAAGGCAGGCTGGGGGCGGACCGCGTTCTCGACGGTCATCAGCTTCATCTACTTCTTCCCGGTGCTGTGGATCATCCTGACCGCGTTCAAGAGCCACACCGACGCGCTCTCCACCCCGCCCAAGTTCATCTTCACGCCGACGCTGGACAACTTCGTCAGCGTCTTCGCCCGCGCCTACGAGCGCGGCGGCGCGGCGGTGGACACCCACTTCGACCTCTTCTTCTTCAACTCCATCTTCATCGCCGGCGCCTCGGTCGGGGTCGCGCTCATCATCGGCACAATCGCGGCCTACGGCTTCTCGCGCTGGCCGCTCCGGGGCAACGAGACCTACCTCTTCATCATCCTCACCACCCGGATGCTGCCGCCGATCATCGTCATCATCCCGATCTTCATCATGTTCCGCCTGAGCGGGCTCAGCGGCAGCTACATTGGCATCATCCTGCTCTATGCCGCCTTCAACCTGCCCTTCACCATCTGGATGATGAAGAGCTTCTTCGACGAGATACCGCGCGAGGTGGAGGACGCGGCGCGCATGGACGGCAGCTCGGAGATGAAGATCTTCTTCCGCATCTGCCTGCCGCAGGTGAAGGCCGGCATCGCGGCGACCGCCGTCTTCGGCCTGATCCTGACCTGGAACGAGTTCCTCTTCGCCCTGCTGCTCACCGGACGCGACACGCGAACGGTGCCGGTCGCCATGGCGCAGACCATCGGTGGTGACATCGGCGTGCGCTGGGGGCTGCTGGCGGCGATCGAGACGTTGTTCCTGATCCCCGTGGTGTTCGTGACGTTCCTGCTGCAGAACCAGCTCCTGCGCGGCGTCACCTTCGGCACCATCAGGCGGTAGCGGGCCCATGGCCGATATCGAGCTGCGCAACCTGTCCAAGCACTTCGGCTCGCTCGCCGCGGTCGACGACATCGACCTCGACGTCGAAGCCGGCGAGGTGGTGTGCCTGCTCGGGCCCTCCGGCTGCGGCAAGACCACGACGCTCCGCATGATCGCAGGGCTCGAGGACGCGACGGCGGGCGACATCTTCATCGCGGGTGCGCGGGTCAACGAGCTCGCGCCGCGCGATCGGGACATCGCCATGGTGTTCCAGTTCTACGCGCTCTATCCGAGCCTGACGGTGTCGGAGAACCTGGCCTTCCCCCTCCATGCCGAGCGCATCACCAAAGAGGAGATCGACCGCCGGGTGCGGGAGATTGCAGGCCTGCTGGACCTCTCCCACGCGCTCGGCCGGGTCCCCGGCCGGCTTGCGGAGGGCGAGAAGCAGCGCGTCGCGGTCGGCCGGGCCGTCATCCGGGACCCGCAATGCTTCCTCTTCGACGAGCCCTTGAGCCGCCTCGACATTGCCGTCCGCCAGGAAATGCGCGGGCAGATCAAGCAGCTCCTCAACGGCCTGCACAAGGCGACCGTGATCGTGACCCACGATCAGATCGAGGCGCTCACCATCGCCGACCGGATCGCGGTCATGCGCGACGGCATCATCGAGCAGGTGGCCAGCCCTCACGACATCTTCGCCAAGCCCGCCAACGTCTTCGTCGCGGGGTTCATCGGCACGCCGCAGATGAATCTGGTCGAGGCCAACGTCATCGACGCGGACGAGGACACGGCGACCGTGAACATGCTGGGGCAGGAGGTCGTGCTGCCGCTGCATGCGGAGATCTCCCTACAGGGCACCGCCCCGCGGCGCAATGCTCCGGTCACCGTGGGCGTACGCCCGCGCGGACTGGCACCCGCATCCGAGACTGGCCCCACCACGATCTCGGGCCAGGTCGACCTGATCGAGCCGATGGGGGCGGAGACCCTGATCCATCTCCGCATCGGCGAGGACGACCTGCGCGTGGTGACCAGCCGGGGGCACCCGGCCGCGGTCGGCGAGACCATGCACGTGGCGCCGACGCCAGGGCAGGTCCATCTGTTCGACCACGACGGCATGAGGATCGCCTCATGAGCGAGGCGCAGGTGGAGCCCCAGGAAGCGCCAGCGCAGGAAAAGCCCGCACGTCGCAACATGTCCCGCCGCACGGCGCGGCTGATCGTGATTGCGATCATCGCGCTCTGCCTGCTCGCTTTGGTCTTCATATTCCAGCCCGTCTACCGGCCGCTCTTCTCGGCCGGCTGCATCATGGTGGTGGCCGGCGGGCTCCTCTTCAATCTCATCCCCTTCGCCAACACCCAGAACCCCGTGAGGCGAGTGGTGCGGGTCACCGCCATCGTCGGCGCCATCCTCCTCACCGCCGTGCTGGTCGCCCTCGGCTTCGTCGAGATCCTGCTCTAGCACCGGCACGCTGGAACTGCGCACGATGACGAGAGACGACTACGTGGACCTGGTGGAGCGGCACTACTTCGGCAGCGTCGCGCAAGCCGACATCCCGGCGGTGGTGGCCTGCTTCACCGACGACGCCTCGGTCACGATCTATCACGGCGATGCCGCGCCGCGCCTCTTCAAGGCCAGGCCCACCGCCGGCGAGACTCCGCTGCCGCGCTTCTTCGAGCATCTGCTCGCGAACTACGAGCCCCAATTCACCGAGTTCGTCCACTACGTGGATGTCGCCAACGAGCGCTGCGCCGCGATGTTTCTCGTGACGCTGACGCCGAAGCCCGATTCGCCTTACCGCGACGCCGGCGTGCAGCGCCTCCGCAACTGCAACTTCTTCCGCTGCCGGGACGGTCTCATCCACGAGATGACCATCTATTACAGCAATCCCGGCACCGCAGGCGGTACGGACGCCCACGGCTCCCGCCCCACCGGCTTTCCCCAAGCCTGACGCCGGGCCTAGCCCTCGGCGCTCCAGCCCTGCGGCGGGCGCGGGAACCAGACGTGCACTTGCCCGGTGCCCGCCGCGTTTTCGTAGTCGCTGAACGGCGTTCCGGTCGCGGTGCATTCGCGTCCGCCCAGAGCGGCGACCATCATCAGGTAGTGCCCGAACAGTCCTTCCGGCTTGTGGGGGCGGAACGCGTCCATGGAGTCGATGACTGCCGCGTGGTCGCCTTGCACCCACCAGGCCAGGCGTTCGAGGTCGGCGGCGCGCGCTTCGGGCGTGCGGATGTGGATCGGGTCCGAGGCTTCGTGCCGGTCGATCTCCGAGAGCGGCCAGAAGCGGTGGCTCATGCCCCCGCTCGCGAGCAGCACCGCGCGCTCGTCCGATTCGGCAATCGCCCGCCCCAGCGCCGCCCCCACCGCCAGAAAATCCTCGTCCCGCGCGGTCTGGCAGATGCTGACGGAGACCCAGCGCTCGCCCCGATTCAGGTAGTGGGCGAGGTTGACGGTGGGGTAGTGGATCGGCAGGTGCGTATCGTCGTTGGCGATGCAGGGGATGCCGGCGTGCTCGCGCACCGCCGCTGCCATGCTGGCAGCCAGCGCCGGGCCCCCGGCGAGGTCGTAGGGCAGGCCGTGAATGCCGCGCGGGAGCTCGCCCGAGGTGTAGCGGCCCCGGCGGCGCTCGTGGGCGCTCACGATGAACTCCACGGTGGTGAACCAGTGGGTGTCGAACACCACGAAGGTATCGGGTTGAAGGTCGTCGAGGACCTCGCTGCGCAGCCGCTCGAGACCGGGCACGAGGCTCAGCTCGCGGCCCTCGTTCAGCGCAAGCCGGACCTCCTTCGGCAGCATGATCGTAGGCACATGCGACAGAAAGCCGGCGCCCGCGATATCTCCCACGTCTCCTCCTTTGCCGCCTCGCCCGCGCCCCGGAGCCGACCCGCCGGCTCGGGCTGGCACGCACAGCGAACGACTTCGGTGGACAGATCGTTCGTATCCGAACTATCATGCTGCCAACCGGTTCGCAACCAAACGAGACCGCCATGTCCGCGCTTCTTTCTTCCGAGCCGGAGGGGATCGCCGACCTCTCCTCCCACGACTCCTTCGTCAATTGCGTGCCGCACAGGACCTTCGAGGCGCTGCGGCGCGACGACCCGGTTGCGTGGTTCGACGAGCGCGACGCCTCCGGGTTCTGGGCCATCACCCGCCACGAGGACATCGCGGAGATCAGCAAGAACTTCCGGCAGTTCACGACCCGGCAAGGAATCCGGCTCGAAGAGATGACGGACGAGGAGCGGATCGCGCGGCTCACCATGATGGAGCAGGACCCGCCCGAGCACACCCGCCTGCGCCGCCTGGTCAACCGCACCTTCTCGCGCCGCTTCATCGAGACCTACCGGGACCGGGTCCGCGCCATCGTCTCCCGCGTGCTCGATGAGGCCCTGAAGCAGGACGAGTTCGATTGTGTCGACGCGATCGCGAAGCCTCTACCCATGCTGATGCTGGCAGGCGTTCTCGGGGTGTCGGAGGAGGACGGCGCCTGGCTCGCCGACAAGGGCGACGAGATGATGGCGAACAGCGACCCGGACTTCACCGACCACGTGGTCGACCAGACCGACACTGACGCCTTCCGCCTCATGCCCTTCCGCTCGCCGGCCGGCGCGGAGGTCTTCGAGTACGCGGAGCGCCAGGCCGCGCTCCGGCGCGGGAAGCCGCGCGGCGACGTGATCAGCCTTCTGCTGGAGCCCGATCGCGACGGCGAGCCGCTCACCGATCACGAGTTCAAGAACTTCTTCACGCTGCTGGTGGTGGCGGGCAACGACACCACGCGCTACGCGGTCGCCTCCTCTGTCGACCTGCTCGCGCGCGAGCCCCAGCTCTTCGAACAACTACAGGGCGCCGACGAGACGCTCTGGGCCACGGCGGTGGAGGAGCTGCTGCGCATCTCGTCGCCCACCATGCACTTTCGCCGCACCGCCGTGGAGGATTGCGAGATGCACGGGCGCACCATCGCGGCGGGCGACAAGGTGATCCTGTGGTTCATCTCCGGCAACTTCGACGACCGGGTCTTCGACGATCCCTACAACACCGATTTCGCGCGCGATCCGAACCCGCAGATGGCCTTCGGTCGGGGCGGGCCGCACCTCTGCCTCGGCCTCTGGCTGGCGCGGCTGGAGCTGCGCATCGTGCTGGAGGAGCTGACGCGGCGGGTGCGCACCATCCGACCGGCCGGCCAGGCGCTCCGGCTCCGCTCCAACTTCATCAACGGCATCAAGTACCTGCCCGTGTCGGTGACCTGCTGACCGGCATGGCCGAGTGATAGGGCGCTTGGCATGAGCGACTACGAACGCATTCGGGTCCTGTTCTGCGACCACCTGAACCTCGCGCGCGGCAAGTACGTCCCGCGCGCAATCGCCGAGTCCGGCACGCTCCGGCAGTGCGTCGGGGTCTACGCCGTGGACTACGAGCGTGCCTTGATCCCCGCCCCCGGATCGGGTGTCCCCGAAGGCCTGCCGGATATGGAGGCGGTGTTCGACCTCGACCAGGTCCGGCCCGGTTGGGAAGCCGGCACCGGCGTGGTGGTGGCGGACCTGGAGAAGGAGGGGCAACCGCTTGGGCTCTGCGCACGGGGCGCGCTCGCCCGCGCGATTGCCGCATGGCAGCAGGTCGGCCTCGCGCCCTTCCTCGGCATCGAGCTCGAGGCTTTCGTCTTCGAGCGCGATTCCACCGGCAACTGGGTGCCCTACGATACCCCCGGCGCCTACGTCTACGGCACCGGCACTGCAGTCGACCCCGCCGGCCTGGTCGACGACATCTGGTCGCAGGCGGAGGCCTGCGGCTTCCCGCTGGAGGCGATCAACAGCGAATTCGACTGGCCGCAGTTCGAGTTCACGCTACGCTACCGGGACGCGCTCGGCGCCATCGACGACATCTTCCTCTTCCGCCTGATGGCGCGAGAGGTCGCGGCGAAGCGGGGCTATCTGCTCAGCTTCATGCCCAAGCCGCTCTCGGATCGCGGCGGCAGTGGAGTCCACCTCAACCTCAGCTTCGCCGGCAAGGACGGCAACAACGCCTGCGCCGACCCCGCGCAGGCGGACGGCCTCTCCGAACTCGCCCGGCAATGCATCGCGGGGCTCATGCATCATCACCGCTCCATGGCCGGGCTGATTGCACCCACCGTCAACTCCTACCGCCGGCTTCGCCCGGCCAGCCTCGCCGGCTACTGGGCGAACTGGGGATACGACCACCGCGGCGTCGCGGTGCGGGTGCCCGGCGAGCGCGGCCCGGCGACGCGCATCGAGCATCGCGTTGCCGACGGCGCTGCCAATCCCTACGTCGCCGCCGCAGCCATGCTGCGGGCGGCCCGGCTCGGGGTGGAGAACGACTATCCGCTACCGCCGGCGGAGACCGGCGACGGGCTGGAGAGCGTCGATACCGACGTGACCGTGCCCGAGAACTTGGGCGCGGCGCTCGACGCCCTGGAGCAGGACGACGCGCTGGTCTCCGCCATCGGCGCGCTGCTGGTCGCGAACCACATCGGGATCAAGCGCAAGGAGTGGGACGACTACCTCGGCAGCACGACGGACTGGGAGATGTCGCGCTACCTCAACTTCCTCTAGCCCCGCGCCTCGACCCGCACGGCATAGAGCGGAGGAGTCGATGACTGCGCCCCGGATCGACATCGACGGCGTCTCCGTCTCACCCGATCACTACATCGCAGGGCGCCGCGTGCCCTCGGAACGCCGCTTCGAGGATCGTTCGCCGCTCGACTGGACCCGGAAGCTCGGAGACTTCGCGGCGGGCGATGCCGAGACCGCCGCGCAGGCGGTAAGCGCGGCGGCGGACGCCTTCCCCGGCTGGTCGGCAAAGAGCCCGGCCGAGCGCGCTGTCTACATGCACCGTCTGGCCGAGCTCATCGACGCGAACGTCGCCACCCTGGCCCGGCTCGAATGCCTCGACATGGCGATGCTTCAGGAGAGCCTGGAGCTGCGGGTGATCCCCCGAGGGGCGCGGAACTTTCGCGCCTACGCGGACCTCGCCTGCGACTACGAGGCGCGGGCCTGGAACTCCAACGGCACCGCTAACCGTGTGTTGCGCATGCCCGCCGGCCCCGCGGTGATCATCACGCCCTGGAACGCGCCCTTCATGCTCGCGACCTGGAAGTGCGCGCCGGCGCTCGCCGCCGGCAACACCGTAGTCCTCAAGCCGGCGGAATGGTCGCCGATCACGGCCTCCCTGCTCGCCGATCTCGTGGACGAGGCGGGGTTCCCGCCCGGTGTCTTCAACGTCGTCCAGGGAATCGGCGAGGAGGTCGGCGCAGCCTTGGTCGCGGACCCGCGGGTGCGCCGCATCTCCTTCACCGGCTCGCCCGAGGCGGCCCGACAGATCGGGGCTGCCGCTGCCCACAACATCGTGCCGTTCACGGCGGAGCTCGGCGGCAAGAGCCCCTTCATCGTGTTCGCCGACGCCGACCTCGATGCCGCCGCCCGCAAGGCCGCCGGCCAGTACGACGACGCAGGCCAAATCTGCCTGGCAGGCACGCGCCTCTTGGTGGAGCAATCGGTGCGCGACGCGTTCCTGGAGCGAATGCTCGCCTACACCGACGAGCACGTGGCGGGTGACAGCCGGGAGCCCGGCACCACGCTCTCTCCGCTCATCCATCCCGAGCACCTCGCGCGGGTCCACGGTTTCGTCGAGCGGGCGCGGGCGGCGGGAGACCGGGTGCTGAGAGGCGGGCACGTCACGAAGGAGGGCGGGCTCTGGTACGAGCCGACCCTGATCGAGCCCCGCAGCAACGAGGCCGAGATCGTGCAGCACGAGGTGTTCGGCCCGGTGCTGACCCTGCAAACCTTCGCGGACAAAGACGAGGCAGTGGCGCTCGCCAACGGCACGCACTACGGGCTGGCTGGGGTCGTCTACACCGGCGACGCGGCGAGGGCCGAGCGCATCGGCCAGCGGGTGCGCGCGGGCACGGTCTGGGTCAACTGCTTTCTCGTCCGCGACCTGAGCGCGCCCTTCGGCGGCTGCGGCATCAGCGGCATCGGCAGAGAGGGCGGCGACTACGCCCTCGACTTCCACAGCGACCTGAAGACCCTGCAGATCCTGGAGGGCTCCACCGCCTGACGCCGCGCGCCGGCGCCGGGCTGGAGGAAGTCAGGATTTGCGCGGTGCGCGAATGCCGCGGAACTCCCAGTCGCCGCCGAGCGCGGTGGACATCACTTCCTCCGTACTCGTCGGCTGGGCGCCGACATCGTCGCGGATGGGCGCAGGTCCCTGGACGATTTCGTTCTCCAGCGCCCCCAGCCCGTCCACCTCCACCCGCACCACGTCGCCGGGCTGAACCGGCCGGCTGTTGGCGGGCGTGCCGGAGAGCAGCAGGTCGCCGGGCTCCAAGGTGATGTTGCGGGCGATGTCGGCCACGAGATAGTGCATGTCCCACGCCATCTCGTCCGTGTTTCCGTCCTGGGCGAGGGCGCCGTTGACGTAGGTGCGGACCGACTTGCCGCGAAAGTCCCAGCCGCCCACCAGGGCGGGGCCGACCGGGCACAGCGTGTCCGAGCCCTTCACCCGCAGCATTGAGCCCGCGTCGGTATCGCGGAAGTCGTGCAGGCCGTAGTCGTTGGCGATGGTGTAGCCGGCGATGTAGTCGCCAGCCTCCTCGCGCGCGATGTTCCGGCAGTGCCGGCCGATGACGATGGCGATCTCGCCCTCGTAGTTCAGCCACTGGCAGCGCTCGGGCCGCACCACCTGGGCACGGTGCCCGCAGAGCGCGCTCACCGGCTTGTGGAAGTAGGTCGGCGTCGCCGGCAGCGTCACCATGAACTCGTCCACCCGGCTCTTGTAGTTGAGGTGCACGCAGATGATCTTGCGCGGCTCCGTCGGCGGCAGGTGGATCGCATCTGCCAGCGCGACCGAGCGCCCGTCCTTCGCGTGCAGGCGCTCGCCTTCTCTGGTCACGACGACGGGATAACCGTCGAGCAGGATGCGCCGGAACTCCGTCATGGCTGGCCCTCGGCTTGAAATCGTTCGGTCCCTGACGATAGGATCGCGGCTCAGGAAAGACAAGGAATCGTCGCGATTCCGGGAGTGATTCGTCTTGTCCCTCAAAGGCTTCATGTTTCCGCGCTCCGGCAGCGGCCGGGCCTCCCTGCTGCCGCCCGTGCCGTGGCATTACTCCGGCCAGATGCTCACCCTCGAATACCGGACCGATCCGGATGCGGTGGCCGAGCTGATCCCGCCCGGTCTCGCGCCGGCGGACGAGGACCCCGGCGCCGTGGCGCTCATCTGGGCGGAGTGGCAGAGCTGCTCCAACACCTTCGAGGAGCTGCTCGACCCTATCCGGGCGCAGTACCGGGAGATGTTCGTCGTCATCCGCTGCAAGTACCGGGACCGGCACTACTCGCGCTGCGCCTACATCTGGGTCGATACCGACTACGCCATGGTGCGCGGCCATCACCAGGGCTACCCCAAGAAACTGGGCTCGATCTATCTCACCCGCCCGGTCACGGTGGGCCGGGCCGGGCCGCGCCTGGAGCCCGGCGGGCGCTTCGGCGCGAGCCTCGCCGCCAACGACCGCCGCCTGCTGCACGCGACCTTCGAGATTGAGGCCGAGAGCGACCATGCCGGCTTCGTCAACGCGCTGCCGATGGTGCACAACCGCTGGATGCCCGCGATCGAGGGCGACGGCAGCGACAGCCTGGACGAGCTGGTGACCATGTCCGCGTACGAGGGCGAGGTCGGCCGCTGCTTCCGCGGCAGCTTCGAGCTCTGGATCGGCGACTCCCCGGTGGAGGAGCTCACCCGGCTGCAGCCCCGCGAGCCGATCGCGGGCTACTGGCGCGAGGTCGCCATGTCCTGGCGCAGCGGCACGACGCTGGAGCGGCGCAACCTCCCCGAGATCGGGGGCGCCGACGCATGAGCAGGGAGGTTGCGCTCACCCGCGAGGAGCGCGAGGCGCGCGCGCGGGTCGAGGGGCTGGGGATCGACATCGACGCCTTCGCCGCCGTCTCCAATGTCTTTCGCGTGGCCAATGCCGTGCGCAACTACATGGAGCGCAACCTGCTCGCCGAATACCGCCTCTCCTTCTCGGGCTTCACGGTGCTCTGGGTGCTGTGGGTGTGGGGGCCGAAGGAATCCAACGTCCTTGCCGAGGAATCGGGCATCTCCAAGAGCACGCTTACCGGCGTGGTGAAGACCCTGGAAGGGTTGGGCTTCGCCGCCCGCCGCCCCCATGCAGCCGACGGCCGCCGGGTGCTGGTGGAGGCGACCGAGAAGGGGATGGCCACGGTGCGCGAGATCTTCCCCCGCTTCAACGCGCTCGAAGGCGAGATCACCCGCGACCTCTCCACCGCGGAGAAGGAGGAGCTCGCGCGAGCGCTTCGGGTCATGCTCCACACCGTCGAGGCCTGACCGCGCCCGCACGACGAGAGGAATCCCATGACAGCACCGATCTTCCACATGGCGGCCGGCGCACCCACGCCTGTCGCGCCCTTCAGCCACGCGGTCGAAGCGGATGGCTGGGTGTTCGTCACCGGCCAGATGCCCAACGATCCCGATGACGAGGCCGCGCCGCTCCCCGACGGCATCGAGGGCCAGACCCACAACGTCATGGCCAATCTGAAGATCGTGCTCGCCTCCCTCGGCCTCGGGCTCGAGCATGTCCTCGTCGCGCGGGTCTATCTCACGCACTTCAAGGAGGACTACGCGGCCATGAACGCGGTCTACGAGACCTATTTCGATCCCGAACGGCGCCCGGCGCGCACGTGCGTGGGCGTCACCGGGCTCGCCCTCGATGCCCGTGTCGAGATCGACCTGCTGGCACGGCGGCCGTGAGGCGGACCGGCAGTCGCGATCAGGACGCGGAGTCGCCGGCCTCCTCCTGCACCGCGAAGAACGATGCGCGTATCGGCTGCTCGGGCAGCTCGACGGTCGCCTCGGCGAGGCGGGCACGGCGCGTAGGCCGGCCGCGCACCATCATGCCCTCGTTGCGGTTCGGCATGGGGTTGCGGGCGATGGGGAACGCGTCCGCAGCGCTGTAGACGCAGATGTAGAGGCCGCGCGGCGCGGACGAGCGGTTGGGCTCGGAGCCGTGCGCGAGCCGGGTGTGCATCAGGCAGACGCTGCCGGCGGCGCCGAGAACCGGCACCTCGTGCTCGCGCAGCGAGCGCTCCACGGCGGGCGCGACGAAGCCGGTGAAGCGCTCACCGTCGAAGAGCGAGTGCACCGGGCCGCGGTGGCTGCCGGGCACCGCCATGAGGCAGCCGTTCTCGGGGGTCATGTCGTCGAGCATGAGCAGGGCGGTCACGACATCGTCGTTCGTGTGCGGCGTGTAGGCGAAGTCCTGGTGGTAGCGCACCTCGGTGTTCGAGCCGGGCAGCTTGAGGTTGATCTTGCAGTGATGGTGCTTGACGTCGGGGCCGATGAGGGCAGCGACCATGTCGGTCATCGCCGACTCGCGCATCGCCTCCATGTAGGCGTCGTCGATCTCGCTGGGATTGTTGACCCGCCGCAGCGCGGGCAGCTTCGCGTTGTGCTCGGGCGCCAGGTCGAAGCGCGGCCGCCCGTCGGTGGTCGGCTCGCCGAACGGCGCGTCGTGGTTCCGGCTATCATCGACCCACCCCGCCAGCACGTCGCGCAGGCGCGTGAGCTGGCGGCGGTCGACCGCGTTCTCGGCAACGATGAAGCCGTCGCGCCAGAACGCATCGACTTCGTGCTTCGCGATCATGATCCGACCCTTCCCGCGCGCATGCGTCCCTGCCGTGCTCGGCCCCGCCCGGTGGAGGCGAACGATCTGGCGCAGGCCGAGGATCTAAACCGCGCTCACCTCCACCAGCGTGTCGGAGAAGGTCGGCGCGTTGCCGTAGTCTGCGAAGGCCGGCGGGTTGATGGCATTCACCGTGCGGCCGTTGGGGCTGCTCTTCGCCCAATAGCCGAGCGGTGCGACCACCACACCGGGGCTTGCGTCCTCGCTGACGTGCGCCACCGCATGGAAAGCGCCTCGGTCGTTGAAGACCTGCACCGCGTTTCCGTCAGCGATGCCGCGGGCACCCGCGTCGCTCGGATTGATCATCACCATCTGCTCGCCGGCGTGATGAAGCTGGGTATCCATATTGGCGTAGCACGAGTTGAGGAAGGCGTGGGCCTTCGGTGAGAGCATGTTGAGCGGATAACGCGCGGCGAGCTCGGGGTTGGTGCGCGCTGACTCGTTCTGCGGAATGAAGTTTGGCAACGGGTCCAGCGGCTCGCCCGACTGATCGGCGGCATAGCCCTGGCGAAACAGCGGCAGCACCATGTTGCCGGCGGCCTCGGCAACGGACGACTTGAACTCCATCTTGCCGGAGGGCGTCGGGAAGTTGCCCTCGCGGTGCGGTACGAACTCCTCCGGCGAGCCGACCTTGAGCCGGGCATAGCCGGTCTGGCGCAAGCCATCAAGGTCGATCCCCTCCAGCACCGGGTTGTCCCAATCCAGGGCATCAAGCGCCATTTGCTCGTCCGATCGATCCCAGAAGGGGTCGTTGAAGCCCATGGCGCGCGCCAGGCGCCGGAACAGCTCGGTGTTGGATACCGCCTCGCCGAGCGGCGCGATCGCCGGCTCGTTGAGGGTCAGATAGAGGTGCCCCCACGAGAACATGAGATCAAACTGTTCCAGCTGCGTCGTGGCGGGCAGCACGATGTCGGCGTAGAGCGCAGTATCGGTGAGGAAGTGCTCGCTCACGACGGTGAACAGGTCCTCGCGCGCGAGACCCTGCAGCATCTTGTCCTGCTCCGGCGCCACCACGACCGGATTCGAGTTGTAGACGAAGAGCGAGTTGACCTTGTGGTCGAGCTCGCCCGCGAGCGCGGGGCCGAGCCGCCACTGGTTGATCACCGGTGTGCCTTCGCGGATCCAGTCGGGGCGGCTGAGATCGTCCCACTTCATCGGAAACGCCCAGATCGGCATGTGCAGGATGCCGCCGCCGCAATGCCGCCAGGAGCCGACCAGGGCGGGGATGCAGGACATCGCCCGCACGGCGTTGCCGCCGGAGGCGTTGCGTTCGATCGCCACGCCCATGCGGATCACCGAGGGCTGCGTGGTCGCGAACTCCCGTGCCAGCGTGCGGATGTCGTCGGCCGCAATCCCGGTGATCTCAGCGACCTTATTCGGAGGGAAGTTCGCCGCACGCTCGGCCAGCTCGTCGTAGCCGACGGTGTACTTCTCGACGTAGTCGTGATCGACCAGGTCCTCGGCGATGATCACGTTGATCATGCCGAGCGCCAGAGCGGCGTCGGTGCCAGGCTTGATCGGCAGGTGCCAGTCGGCCTGCTTTGCCGTGCGGGTCGCCACCGGATCGATCACCACCACTTTGGCACCGCGGCGCTGTGCCTCGGCAATGAAGGGCCAGTGGTGCAGATTGTTGCTGATGGTGTTGATCGCCCAAAGGACGATGTACTTCGAGTAAACGAAGCTTTCGGGGTCAACCGCGGCGGTCGGCCCGCAGCTCATGAAGAATGCCGTGATCGCGGCAGAGTCGCAGAAGGTCCGTTCCGAGACCGCAGCGCCAAGCTTGTTGAAGAAGGCATCGCCGGAGTTGAGGCCGTTCAGGATGCCCTCGGTGCCGAGATAGCTGTAAGGCAGAATCGTGCTCGGTCCGTCCTCGTCGATGATGTCGTTCCAGCGGCGCGAAATCTCTTCGAGCGCGTCGTCCCAGGAGATGCGCTCGAATTCGCCGGCGCCCTTCGCTCCCGTGCGGCGCAGCGGATGCAGCACGCGATCCTCGCTGTAGACCCGATTCTGGTAGTCGTTGACCTTGACGCAGAGACCGCCCTGAGTGAACGGGTGGTCGGGATTGCCGCGCACCTGGGTCACCTTGCCGTCCTCGACGGTGGTGAGCATGGCGCATGTGTCTGGGCAATCGTGAGGACAAGCGCTGAAGACGGTGGTCTCTGCCATGTGTCTATCCCCCCTTTTGTGACGAGCATGATATAGGCAAGTCCGCGCGGCTGGCTACGCGCATCGCCGCGCTAACCAGTATCGGAGAGGGGCGTCTCGCACATGGCTGACGGAGACGGCGGCGGGGGCATAGACAAGGGTCTCTTCACGATGGCCTTCGGCCGCGATGTGGACTTCCACGATACACATCCGCAAGTGGTCTACCTCGACCGGCAGACGGGCGGCATCGTCTGGCTCTACGAGACGGACGACGACGCCTACATGGAGGTCGGCATACCCGCCGAGGAGAATCGCCAGGAGCGCGAAGCGATCGAGGCCGAGCCGGAGCGTTATCTGGAGATTCCCGGCCTCGATCACGACGATCACCATCGGATTCTCAGGCGATTCCTGATGTCGGATTGGACCCGCGACAAGGAGCGGAAACAGCGGGCGGAAGACGCCTACAGGGGCTCGATCGGCAAGTGGAAACGGGACGTCAGAGACGAGGCCGCCGTCGACGCCTTCTATGAGTTCCGAGAAGCGGAAATCGTGGCGATGGCCGAGGAGTTCCTGCGGGAGAACGGCATCGAGCCGATCTGGAAGTCGTATGGCGAACGGACGCCTGCCGAGAGCTAAGGACCGGCGAACGCCCGTCGTTGCACCACGGTCTATTCAGGCGAAGGGCTGCGGCGTTCCAAAAAATCTCTGAGGGCGCCGGCACACTCCGGCCCGTGCGAATAGGCGACGCCGTGACGGGCGCCGGCGACCACGTGCATCTCGCAATCGGGCATGGCGCGCAGCCGTTCCACTTGCGTCTCGAGCGAGACGAAGGGGCTGTCGTCAGGCGCGATGAGGAGGGTGGGAACGTTGACATCGTTAAGCGCCTCCGTGAGGTCCACCTGCACCAGCATGTCCACGAGGTCGACGCAGGCCTGTGGCGCCGAGGCACGTTGCGTGTCGTGGAACCAGCGCTCCATCGCGGGGCTCAGGCAACCTGCGGGGAAGCGGAGCGGCATGAGCTTGGCCGACCACGCGTCCATCCCCAGCCCGTGGACATCGTCCCGGAGCGCCTGCGCCCGCCCGATCGTGCCGCCCCGGTGAGCCGCCGAAACCATGGTCAGCGTTTGAAGGCATCCCGGATGGTGCGCGGCGAGATGGAGGCCCACGGTGCCGCCCGTCGATTCGCCGACGAAGTGCACCTGCTGCGTCCCGAGCGCGCCGAGTACGTCGAGAACATCGCCGGCCATCGCGTCGATAGACCAGGCAGCACCCTCCGCCGGGACGAAGGACCGGCCGAAGCCGCGCAGGTCCACTCGAATGATCCGATAGCGGTCAGCCAGGATCGGCAGCCACGTGATCCAGATGTCGGAATCGACGGCGAGCCCGTGGAGAAAGAGGATGGTTTCGCGCGGCTCCTGCCACGGGGGCACGATGTCGCAGAGCTCGTAGTGGATGTCCCCTTCGAAACGTTCCAGCATCGGCATGGCATCGCCTCCGGCTCAGGGTTCGACGAGCGCGTAGATCGCGCCGTCCTCGACGACGAGGTCATAGCTCCGAATGGGCTCGGTGCAAGGCGGCTCCACCGGCTGGCCGGTCTTGATCTCGAAGCAGCCGCCGTGGAGCGGGCATTCGATGATGTCGCCGTCTATGAAGCCCTGGGAGAGCCAGGCCTGGCTATGGGAACACGTGTCGTCGGTGGCGAAGAACGCGCCGTCCAGGTTGTAGACCGCGACCGGCGGCAGGCCGTCGGTCTCGACCCGCAGGATTTCGCCGGCGTAAACGTCATCGACGCGGCAAAGCAGGATCTTCTCCATCGTCCGCGTATCTTCCGGCCTGGCGTTGTGTTGCGGCCCCAGCGCATGTTCCGGCGCCGGGTCGCGTCCGGACGATGGAGTGTCTGAATTCTGCGATCGGTTGACAAGCAAACGACGTGCCGGCGTTGCGCGGGTTCAGGCCGAGCGCTACAGTCGCGGCGCCGATGCGGCCCTGGCGGGCCGAGTGACCGCCCGAACGACGGAACGGTCGGTCCCCGTCGGCGGCGGTCGAGGCGCCGTGGAGGTGCGGGAGCGCTCGCTCCAGTCGGATCCAGCCTCATGCACGCAAGTTGAGGAAGAGGCGCGAGCCCCGCAGGGGCCGCGACGCGCGACGTGTGGCATGGAAGAGGCGACCGGCGGCGGCGATCCTCGGTGCTTCGGGCGGCATGGCTGGTGCTTGCCGTGCTCTCCGCCTGTTGCTGGGCGGGGCCGGCGGCAGCCGAGCGGGTGATCGTGCTCGCCGCAGCCAGCACCGCACACGTGATCGACGAGGTGATCGAGCAGTTCGAGGCCGGGCCCGACAACAGTGTCGTGGCCTCCTACGCCGGCACCTCCGCGCTCGCGCGGCAGATCGAGAGCGGCGCGCCGGTCGATATCTTCCTCGCCGCCAACGCGGCATGGATGGACCATGTGGAGGCGCAGGGCCTGATCGAGCCCGGCAGCCGTCAGGCGCTCGCCGGCAATCGGCTGGTGTTCGTCACGGGCGACGGCGACATGGCGCCCTTCGAGCCGTCCGCGGCGCCCGATCTTCCTGCATTGCTGAACGGCGGGCGGCTTGCCATCGGCAACCCCGACCACGTGCCGGCCGGCATTTACGCGCGCCAGGCACTGGAAGCGCTCGGCCTTTGGCCCGACGTGCAGAGCCAGCTCGCGCCGGCGGCCGACGTGCGTGCGGCGCTCGCGCTGGTAGCCCGAGGCGAGGCGCCGCTCGGCATCGTCTACGCCACCGATGCTGCCCTCGTTGAAGACGTGCGTGTCGTTGGGACGATCCCGGCCGCGCTGCATGAGCCCATCGTCTACCCGGTGGCCCTCGTCGCGGACCGCGCCTCGCCGCCGGCGACGCGCTTCTTCGACTTCCTGACGGGGCCGGAAGGCCGGGCGGCCTTCGCCCGCGCCGGCTTCATCGTCGAGTGAGACGATGGCGCTAACCCCGCTTGAGGTCGAGGCAATCCAACTCAGCCTGCGGGTGGCGGGCTGGGCGGTGCTGATCAGCCTGCCCCTCGGCATCGCCGTCGCCTGGCTGCTGGCGCGCTATCGCTTCCCGGGCCGGGAGCTGCTCAACGGTCTGGTCCACTTGCCGCTGGTGCTGCCGCCGGTGGTGGTGGGTTTCGTGCTGCTGCTGCTGCTTGGCAGGCAGGGTCCGCTCGGCGCCTGGCTCGACGACTGGTTCGGCATCACCCTCGCCTTCACCTGGCAGGGCGCGGCAGTGGCCTCGGCCGTGGTCTCCTTCCCGCTCATGGTGCGCGCGATCCGGCTTTCCATCGAGGCCATGGATCGCCGACTGGAGACCGCCGCACGCACCCTCGGCGCCCCGCCCATCTGGGTCTTCGTGACCATCAACTTGCCGCTGATTGCGCCTGGCGTGCTGACCGGCATTATCCTCGCCTTCGCCCGCTGCCTCGGCGAGTTCGGCGCGACCATCACCTTCGTCTCCAACATTCCCGGCGAGACCCGGACCCTGCCGCTCGCGCTCTACACCTACACGCAAGTGCCGGGCGGGCTGGACGGCGCCTTCCGCCTGATGGTGATCGCCATCGTGATCGCCTTCGCCGCGCTGATCGGCTCCGAATTCCTGGCGCGCATCGTCAAGCGCCGGCTGGAGGGGTAATGCTGGCGGTCCAGGCGCGACTCACGCGGAGCGAATTCACGCTCGATGCGTCCTTCGGCGCAGAGGCCGACGGTGTGGTGGCGCTATTCGGCGCCTCGGGCGCCGGCAAGACCACGCTGGCCGATGCCATCGCAGGCCTCGTGCGGCCCGAGGCGGGGCGGATCGCGCTCGGAGACCGTGTGCTCTTCGATGCGGAGGCCGGGATCAACCTCAAGCCGGAACGCCGCCGGATCGGCTACGTGTTTCAGGATGGCCGCCTCTTCCCCCACCTCAGCGTGCGCCGCAACCTGCTCTACGGGCTCCGCTTCGCGCCGCGCGACCGGCGCTACGCCACGCTGGAGAGGATCGTGACGCTGCTGGGTCTCGAAGCGCTGCTGCAGCGCCGGCCCGGCACCCTCTCGGGCGGCGAGCGTCAGCGGGTTGCGCTCGGGCGCGCGCTCATGGCCCAGCCGGAGCTGCTCCTGATGGACGAGCCGCTGGCCGCGCTCGACGTACCCCGCAAGGCGCAAGTCATCGACTACATCGAGCGGCTGCGGGACGAGATCGGCGTGCCCATCGTCTTCGTCAGCCACGCGGTGGACGAGGTGGCGCGGCTCGCCGGCACGATCGTGGTCATGGCCGGCGGCAGAGTCGCGGCGGCGGGCCCTGCCGCGGAGATCATGGCGCGTCTCGACCTCGACCCGCTCGCCGGGATCGAGGCCGCCGGCGCCGTGCTGGACGCGACCGTGCAAAGCCACGACGCGGCTTACGGGCTCACCGAGCTCGCCGTGCCGGGTGGCATCCTGCGCGTGCCGCGCCTCAGGCTTGTGCCGGGACGGCGGCTCAGGGTCCGCGTGCGGGCGCGGGACGTGTCACTCGCGACCGCCGAGCCGCGCGAGACCAGCGTCCTCAACGTCTTCCGCGGCCGGGTCGTGGAGATCGGCCCGCGCCGCGGCGCCTCGGTCGACGTGGCGGTCGACATCGGCGCCCGGCTGACGGCGCGGATCACGGCGCGATCGGCCGATGCGCTGGGCCTCGCACCCGGCACGGAGGTCTACGCGCTGGTCAAGAGCGTCGCGGTCGATCCGGCATCGCTGGTGCAGGCCGAACAGGACAACCCCTGATCCGAGCACGGTGGGGGCGCGCGGGGGTCGGTTGCCGGCAACATTTTTTTCCCCTTACCATCCGACGTGGAACCAATCGCCAGACGGGGAGGGCGACATGAGAGCCAGCAGAGGATTTGCCGTGGCAGCAGCAGCCATGATGGGCGTTCTATGCGCGGCCCCGAGCGCGTTCGCGCAGGAGAGCGGCAGCTTCAGCGCAATCGCAACCTACGTTCGAGATTTCACCTCCATAGAGCACGCCGACGGCGCGTATTTCGGCGGCAAGCTGGAGGGCAGCGTCACCACCCTCGCGAGCAGTGGCGCGCCCTTCGACGAGGGCGGGCACAGCCTGTCGACGTGCGTGATCTTCGGCAAACGCTCGGCCGCCGGTCTCGATCTTCAGACCGCCTGCACGATAGTCAACGCCTCCGGCGACACGCTCTATCTCGTGGCTCAGAGGCGCGCGGGCGACGTGGATGCAGGCGGCGGCGGGCAGGGTCAGTTGGAGCTGGCAGGCGGCACCGGTGTCTATGCCGGGATGGCAGGAAGCTGTGCCTACGAGACCAGCTACCTGGCCAACGATCAGGTCGTCACGACCACGGATTGCTCCTGGCACAGGGAGTGATCGTCGCGAGACAGCGCGTTCCGCCCGCGGGCTTGCGCAGGGCCCGCCAACCTGCAACGCTTCGCCGCGGTTATTCCTTGCAGTGGAGGTGGCTATGGGCGCGGCAACGCCGACCGTGCTAATCGACAACGACCGCGTGCGCGTCACCGAGTGGCGATTCAAGCCCGGCGAGGCGACGGGTTGGCACCGGCACGAATACGACTACGTGGTGGTGCCGGTAACGACCGGACACCTCCACCTCGTGGAGCCCGACGGCGAGCGCACAGTCCAAATCGTCCACGGCTCGCCCTATTACCGGGACGAAGGGGTCGAGCACGACGTCATCAACCCGAGCGATACCGACGACGTGGTCTTCGTCGAAGTCGAGGTGAAGTAGGGCCAGCCCCGGCTAGCGCGCCGGGCCGGAGTCAACGAACCGTCACAATTCCGTATTATTTCCATCTTGGCTCGGCGTTAGCGTTCGCCTGCCATCCCGGGCGGCCGCGCCGGCGCGCGGTCACGACCGTCGGGATGAGAGCGAACCCGGAGGAAGCCCCGTGACCAAGACACCCCTCGCCATCGCCGCGGCGGCAGCTCTTGCGCTGACCGCGTCAGTGGCGCTGACCAACGCCGCGGAGGCCCGCGACCAGATCAGGATCGTCGGCTCGTCTACCGTTTTCCCGTTTGCCACCGCCGTCGCCGAAGAGTTCGGCAAGACCACGGGGAACAAGACCCCGGTGGTCGAGAGCACCGGCTCGGGCGGCGGGCTCAAGCTCTTCTGCGCCGGCGTCGGCGTCGCTCACCCCGACATCACCAACGCCTCGCGCCGGATCAAGACCTCGGAGGTCGAGCGCTGCGCCGGGAACGGCGTGACCGACATCACCGAGGTCAAGATCGGCTACGACGGCATCGTGCTCGCCAACTCGAAGTCGGCGGAGCGGTTCTCGATCACCCTGCAGCAGCTCTTCCTCGCGCTGGCGAAGGACGTGCCCTCCGACGGAGGCATGGTGCCCAATCCCAACCAGACCTGGAGCGACATCGACGCCTCCCTGCCGGGGGCGAAGATCGAGGTGCTCGGCCCGCCGCCGACCTCCGGCACGCGGGACGCCTTCGTCGAGCTCGCCATGGAGGGCGGCTGCAAGACCTTCCCCGGCATCAAGACGCTCAAAAAAGAAGACAAGAGCGCCTACAAGGTCATCTGCCATTCAATTCGTGAGGATGGCGCCTTCGTCGAGGCGGGCGAGAACGACAACCTCATCGTCCAGAAGCTCGAAGCCAATCCCTCGGCGCTCGGGATCTTCGGCTACAGCTTCCTCGACCAGAACCGCGACAAGGTTCGCGGCAGCATCATCGACGGCGTCGAGCCCGACTTCGACACCATCGCCGACGGCGACTATCCGGTCTCCCGCTCCATGTACTTCTACGTGAAGAAGGCGCATGTGGGCGTGATCCCCGGAATCGACGAGTACGTCGCGACGTTTACTGACGAGGACGCCTGGGGTCCCTACGGCTACCTCGCGGATAAGGGGCTGATCCCGCTCCCCGATGCGGATCGCGAGGCGATGCGCACCCAGGCCACCACCTTTGCTCAGCTCTCCATGTAACGGGGCTCACCACAAGACCCTGAAACATGCTACAGCGGCGCCCGTTCCTCACCGGGGGCGGGCGCCGTTTTCAAACAGCGCCGCAAGACAATAGCCAACCGCAGGGAGAGCGACAGGAGCATGCGCGATGACGGATAGCCCGCTCATCCTCGTGATCGAAGACGAAACCTCGCTGACAACCCTGCTCCGTTACAATCTTGAGAGTCACCGGTTCCGCGTCGCTTCGATCGAGAACGGCGGCGACGCGATGGGCACGATCGCTTCGATAAAGCCCGATCTGGTACTGCTCGACTGGATGCTGCCCGGAGTCTCTGGAATAGAGATTTGTCGCAAGATCCGGCGCGATCCGGAGACCCACAGCCTGCCGGTCATCCTGCTCACCGCACGCGGCGAGGAAAGCGACCGCGTCCGCGGCCTCGACTGCGGTGCCGACGACTACGTGGTCAAGCCATTCGCAATTTCGGAACTCATCGCACGCATTGGCGCGGTGCTGCGCCGGGCTGCGCCGACGAGCGCGGCCCAATCACTCGCCAGCGGCGACATCGCGATGGACCTTGCCAGCCACCGCGTCAGCCGCAACGGACGCTCGATTCACCTGGGGCCGACCGAATACCGCCTGCTGCGTCACTTCATGGAGCATCCCGGCCGGGTGCTCTCCCGCGACCATCTGCTCGAGGCGGTGTGGGGGCGCGCGGTGCACATTGAGCAACGCACCGTGGACGTGCATGTTCGCCGTCTGCGCCAGGCGCTTAACCGCGACGGCGAGGACGACGTGATCCGGACCGTGCGCTCGGCGGGCTACGCCTTCTCAGGCTGATCGAAGCGCCGCTCTATCAACCGAACTCTGGCACCGTTGCGACCGCGCTCTCGCGCTCGTCGATAGCGGCCTGCCAGCGGGCGATGTTGGCCCTGGGAGCCAGCAGCGTCGCGCCCTCGGGCGTCATCTTCAGGTAGTGCAGCACGGGCAGCACCATGTAATCGGCGATCGAGGCCTCGTCGCCGGCAAAGCAGGCATTGCCTTCCAGCGCGCCGTCGAGCGCGACGAGCGCCTTGTCGGACTTGGGCACGCTGCTCTCGACCAGAGCCTCGTCGGGCTCGCCGCCCTGCGCGGGCACGATCAGACGCTGCAGCACGATGTCGATCGCCGGCCGGTAGAGATACTGGATGAAGACCGACGTCCATTGCCAGCAGCGAGCGTTGGCGAGCGGGTCGGCCGGCTGCAGGGGCGGCCCGTCGAACGCGTTGTCGATGTAGTTGCAGATCGCGACCGATTCGTACATGCGCACATCGCCGTGGGTCATGGCCGGCACCGACCCCCAGGGCTGCATCGCGATTTGCTCGTCCGACTGGGGCATGACGGGATCGAGCTCGTAGGCCACCCCCTTCTCCCCGCACGCCATGCGGCATGTGCGGACATAGGTGCTCAGCGGTATGCCATGAATAATCAGTGTCGCCATCGTTCACTCTCCCACTCCGGTCGGGGCGGCAGGGCCCTCCCCGACCGCGCGCCTATCTTGCATATCCCGCCCGGGGTTGCACCGGGACCGCAGCGTGAACGCGTCAGGTCGAGTTGTTCGCCCGCTGGCCGCTGACTATGCTCGCGGCAGAAGGATGGCGCAGCGCGGAGGCGCGGCATGCTGACGATCACCGGCTATCCCGACCGGATCAGCGTCCGGCCGGGCGAGACCATCAAGTTCCATGTGAACTGCGAGCATCCCACCTATCAGGCGGACATCGTGCGCCTGATCTGCGCGGACGACACGCCCGCCGGGCCCGGCTTCAAGGAACGGCCGGTCCGCACGCCGGTGAGCAAGCGCCACAAGGGGCGCCGGCAGGCCATCCACGCGGGCTCCTACGCACTGGTGGAGAGCCGGCCGCTGCTGGAGACGCTCGGCAGCTTCACCGTTCAGGCCATGATCTGGCCGACCACGCCCGGCAAGGGCGAGCAGGGCATCGTCACCAAGTGGGACCCGCGCGGCAAGACCGGCTTCGCCCTCGTGATCGACGATGCGGGCTCCGTCGCGCTCCGGCTCGGCATGGCGGACGGCACGGTGGAAAAGGTCTCGGTCGGCAAGCCGCTGCTGGAGCGCCACTGGTACCTCGCCGCCGCCAGCTACGATGCCGAGTCCGGCCGGGTCACGGTGTATCAGGAGCCGCTCCTGCCCTACGCCCGCGTCGACGACGGCGGCACGAAGACGCGCAAGGCCGGTGCAGCATCCCCCGGCAACGGCGCGCCCATCGTCATGGCCGGCATCTTCAAGCGGCGCCAGAAGGGCCGCGCGCTGGTGGACGGCCTCTACAACGGCAAGATCGATTCGCCCCGGCTGGTCGGCCGCGCCTTGGATCGTCTGGAGATCGAGCGCGTGCGGAACGAGGCGGTCCCCGCCGGGCTCGCGCCCGACATCCTCTGCGCCTGGGATTTTTCGCGCGATATCACGTCCATCAGGATTTCCGACCGCTCCCCCAACCATTGCCACGGCGAGATCGTCAACCTGCCCGCGCGCGGCATGACCGGCTGGAACTTTTCGGGCGAGGAGATGTGCTGGCGCCACGCACGGCACGAGTACGGCGCCATCCACTTCCACGACGACGATCTCTACGACGCCGGCTGGGAGGTGGACTTCGAATGGACTGTGCCGGCGCGCATGGCGAGCGGGGTCTACGCCGCCCGGCTCAGAGCCAAGGGGGCCGAGGAATACGTGCCCTTCGTGGTGCTGCCGGCGCCGGGGCGGGCAGCGCGCATCGCCTTCCTGCTGCCGACGGTCGAGTACATGGCCTATGCCAACGAGCACCTGGCCTTCGACGGCCCGCTCGGCGAGTTGCTCACCGGCCAGCTGCCTACGCTCAATGCGCAGCAGCTCTTCCTCAACGAGCATCGCGAATACGGCTCGTCGCTCTACGACACCCATTCGGACGGGAGCGGCGTCTGCTATTCGTCGCGGCTGCGCCCGATCCTCAACATGCGCCCCAAGGCGGAGACGCCCTGGGCTTGCGCCGGCGAGGACTCGACCAACGCGCGCGAATTCATCCTCGACATGTACGTGGTGGACTGGCTGACGCACTTCGGCATGGAGCACGACGTCATCACCGACGAGGACGTCGACCGCGAGGGCATCGACCTGCTCAAGCCCTACAACGTGCTGATCACCGGCGGCCACCCGGAGTACTACTCCAAGGCCATGCGGGACGCCGTGCACGGCTTCACCCAGCAGGGCGGCCGACTGATGTATCTCGGCGGCAACGGCTTCTACTGGCGCGTCGCCATGCACAGGGAGCTGCCGGGGGTGATGGAGGTGCGCCGCTGCGAGGCCGCGATCCGCACCTGGGAGGCCGACCCCGGCGAGTACTATCACAGCTTCACGGGCGAATACGGCGGCATCTGGCGCCACCAGGGGGACTTCGCGCCCCAGCGGCTGGCCGGCGTCGGCTTCGTCGCCGAGGGCTTCGACAAGTCTTCCTACTACCGGCGCATGCCGGGGAGCTTCGACCCCCGTGCGCAGTTCATCTTCGAGGGGATCGGCGACGACGAGCTGATCGGCGACTTTGGCTATCACGGCGAGGGCGCCGCCGGCAACGAGCTGGACGCCACTGACCCCCGCCTCGGCACACCCCCGCACGCGCTGGTTCTCGCCCGCTCGGAGGACCACACCGACCTCTACCTCGTGGTGAACGAGGAGGTGCTGGTGAACCATGCCGGCCTCGGCGGCACCGAGCACGAGAAGGTCAAGGCCGATATGGTCTTCTACGAGACGCCGAACGGCGGCGCGGTGTTCTCGGTCGGCTCGATCTGCTATCCCGCGAGCCTGCCGTGGAACGGCTACGACAACAACATCGCGAAGCTCACGACCAACGTGCTCCGCCGCTTCGCCGACCCAACGCCCTTCTGAGGACGCCCGACATGCCAGGCTATGTGATCGCCGACGTGACCGTGACCGATCCGGAGACCTATGCGGACTACCGGGCGCTGACGCCGGGCTCGATCGCGGCGTTCGAGGGGCGCTTCCTCGTGCGTGGCGGCGAGCACGAGGTCATCGCCGGCGGCTGGCAACCGGGGCGGCTGGTGCTGCTGGAGTTCGACAGTCCGGCTCGCGCCGCGGCCTGGTACGATTCGCCCGCCTACGTCGAGGCGCGCGCGATTCGACAGCGCGCATCGACCGGCCACATGGTCCATCTCGAAGGCGGTGACGCTGCACAGGGTGGCGGCCACTACCTGATCCTCCGTGGAGCGAGCGGCGAGTCCGACATCGATACCCGTAGCGTCGCCACCCATGGCGGTCGGGTGCTGTCGAGCGGCCATGTGCCGGCGGTGAAGGAAGGCTCTTGGCCCGACGGGCGCATGACGGTGCTCGAATTCGACGATCACGCAGCGGCGGAGGCTTGGCGCGAGTCGGCAGACGCGGGGCGGTTGGAGGGCGAAGCGGTCCTGGTCGAAGGCGCCTGAGTCTTGCGTCAGGCAGGCGCGCCGACGATACCGCGATCGTGCAGCGCGCCGATGGCGCCGTCGCTGAGGCCCAGCACCTCCGCCAGAATCTCGTCGGTGTGCTGGCCGAGCTGCGGCCCCGGCGCGACCTCACCTCGGGGAGACGCGGCGAAGTCCAGCGGCGAGCCCGGCGTGAGCACAGGCCCGATCCCCGGCTGATCGATCCGCTGGAACAGCGGATTGGCGGTCGAGCAGAAGGGGTCTTCCGCGACCATCTGAGTATGGGTGCGGAACGGCCCCCAGAGCACGCCGGCTTCGGTGAGACGAGCGCCCACCTCCTCCAGGCTCAGTGAGGCGAACCAGGGCTCCAGCGCGGCGCGAAGCTGCTCTCGCGCCTCCCAGCGGTCGGCCTCGTCGGTGAGGTTGACGCCGTGCTCCGCCTCGACAGCGGCGAATGTCTCGGTGAGTCCGGCCGCCTGCCCCAGCGCCTTGACGTGGCGCGGCGTCACCACCACCAGCATGACCCGGCGGCCGTCGCGGGTGGCGAAGTCGCCGCCGAAGGTGCCGTACATGTCGTTGCCGATGCGCGGCCGCTCGGCGCCGTTGATCTCGACGTCGCCGATGTATCCGAGCGAGCCGGTGATGTGATAGGCGACGTCGGCGAGGCTGAGCCGTACCTCCTGCCCCTCGCCGGTGCGGCTGCGGTGGCGCTCGGCGGCGAGCAGGCCGATGGCGGCGGTAAGCCCGCAGGTCAGGTCCCAGCCCGGCAGCACGTTGTTGACCGGCTCGTCCAGGTCCGCCGGTCCGGTCACGAAGGGCCAGCCCATGCGCGCGTTTACGGTGTAGTCGACCGCGACCGTGCCGTCCGGGTTGCCGATGATGCGGAGCATGATGAGGTCCGCGCGCCTGGCGCTCAGCGTCTCGTAAGAGAGCCAGTCTCCCACCTGCAGATTGGTGAGGAAGATGCCCGCCTCCGGCCCCGGCGCGGTGATGAGGGCCGCCACCAGCTCGCGCCCCTCCGCTTCGCGCAGATTGACCGCGAAGGAGCGCTTGCCCTTGTTCATGCCGGCCCAGTAGATGCTCTCGTTCTCGGGCGTGACCGGCCAGCGGCGATAGTCGAGGCCGCCGCTGAGGGGATCGAAGCGGATCACGTCCGCGCCCATCTGGGCGAGCGTCATGCCGCCGAGCGGAGCCGCCACGAAGGCCGAGCCTTCGACCACACGCAGGCCTTTGAGAATGCCGTTCACGCCCTCTCCTCCCCGCTCTCTCCGCCTCGCCCGACCTATTAGGGAGCCGGGCTGCGGCTAGGGCGCTGTGTAGTGGCCGCGTGGGCTGCGATCAACCGTCGCTTTCGCGAAGCCTGAGAGCCGGTGACGCATCGTCCTCGACGGCCTCCTCATCCCCGGCCGGCGGGCGGCCGAAGAGAGCGGCGATGTCGCCCTGAATGGCGAGCAGGCACGGCACCAGGATCAGCACGATCAGGGTCACGCCGAGCAGGCCGAAGACGATGGTGACCGCCATGGGCTTCAGGAACTGCGCCTGAAGGCTGGTCTCGAACAGCAAGGGCGTGAGGCCGAAGATCGTGGTCACCGAAGTCAGAATGACGGCACGCAGACGATCCCGCGCGCCGCCGACCAGGGCCTCCATCAGCGGTTCGCCGGCATTGAGACGATCCTGGATCGCGCGCACGAGGATGATCGAATCGTTGACCACGATGCCGCTGAGCCCGAGCAGCGCCATCATGCTCAGCACGGTGAGGTCGTAGCCCAGGACGAAATGGCCGAAGACGGCGCCAACCGCACCGAAGGGAATCACGGCCATGACGAAGATCGGCCGCGAGTAGCTGGAGAACACCCAGGCCAGAATGAGATAGATCGCAACCAGGGCGACCACGGCGCCGGTCATCATGTCGCCCATGGTCGTCGCCTGTTCCTCGGCCTTGCCGCGCAGCAGGATGCCGACGCCGTACTTCTGCGAGAGCTCCGGCAGACCCTCAACCTGGAGCGCGTCCAGGACCTCGTCGGTGTTGGTGGTCGATTCGTCGATCTCCGCCGTGACGGCGATCATGCGCTGGCCGTCCTCGCGGCGGATGCTCGCGAACCCGGTTGCCTCGTCGAAGTCGACCACTTCGGCGAGCGGCACCTCGACACCCGCAGGACTGCGCAGATAAAAGCGCCGCAGATCACCCTCGGTGAGGGCTTCGTGCGGCAGGCGGACACGGATCGCGACCTCTTCGTCACCTCGCGCGAAGCGCCTCGCGATCACGCCCTCGAAGGCGGCGCGCACCTGGCGCGCGGCGCTCTCCGTGGTGAAGCCGAGGGCGCGGCCGCGCGCATTGACGGTAAGGATCGCCTCCTGCTTGCCGTAGGGGGTGTTGTCCTCGATGTCGCTCACACCTGGGAAACGGCCGAGCAACACGCTCACCTCGCCTGCCGCTGCCTTGAGCGCCTGCACGTCGTCGCCCGCGATCCGAATGTCGATCTCGCGGCCGGGTGGCCCCGCTGCACGCTCGAGGATCGTCATGGTCTCCAGCCCCGGCAGCGGGCGCACCCGCTTGCGCCATTCCTCGATCAGCGCCTGCGTGCGGATGGTGCGCCGATCCGATGGCTGCAACTCGACCCGCATGGCGCCCACGTGGTCGCCGGTGCCGAGGAAGAACGTGTTGGGACGGGATGCCGGCTTGCCGACCTGGCCGAGGCTCATGACCACGAGGCCACCAGCACCACCTGTGAGCGCGCGCTCGGCCTCGTCCAGCGCCCGCCCGAGCTCGTCCACCATGGCTGCCGTGGTCTCCCGCTTGGTGCCCTCGACGAAGGTGACGTTAGCGACCACAGAGTCCGCTTCGGGCGAGGGGAAGAAAACGAATGAGATACGCCCGCCCCCGATCAGCCCTATGAACAGCAGCAGCAGGCCGATCGCGACGGCGACGGTGAGGTATCGCCAGGCGACGCAGGCCCGCACGGCGCGGGCGAACAGCCCGTCGCGGAACGCCTCGAAGCGCGGGTTGAACCATCGCGCGAATCTGTTTTCCCCCCTCGGATCGGTCTTCAGACCGATCCGCAGATGGCCGGGCAACACCAGGAAGCACTCGATCAGGCTCGCGACGAGCACGGCCACGATCACCAGGGGAATAGCCCCGATGATCTCACCGATCTGGCCCGACACCATGAAGAGCGGCAGGAAGGCGGCGACGCTTGTCAGCGTTGCCGCCATCACCGGCGCCAGCATTCGTCGGGCGCCGAGTTCCGCCGCATCGGCCGGGCCGGCGCCCGCGGCGCGCTGGGTCACAGCATGCTCACCGACCACGATGGCGTCGTCCACGATAATGCCGATGGCCATGATGAGCGCGAACAGGCTCACCATGTTGATCGTCTGGCCGGTCAGCATCATCACGCCGAGGGTGGCGAGCAGCGAGACGGGAATGCCGACCGTGACCCAGAAGGCGACCCGCGTGCTCAGGAAGATGAACAGCACCAGCACCACCAGAGCCAGCCCGCTCGCGCCGTTGCGGAGCAGCATGTTGATGCGGTCGTCGATGAGTTCGGCCGCATTGTCATAGTGCTCGACGACCAGAGTCGGGGGCAGCGTCGGCCGCATCTCCTCCAGAAATTCATCGAGGATGCCCGCCTGCTCCAGCGCATCGGACGTGCTCGCCCGCCGCACCTGGAGCTCGATGGCGGGGTAGCCCGCCCTGTACGCGACAGCATCCCGCTCGTTGAAGCGTTCGCTGATGGTCGCGATATCGCGGAGGTGGACCTTGGCCCCGTCCTCGCGCGCGATGATCTCGACCTGGCCGATCTCATCGGCCGATCTGGCAAGGCCCAGGCTTCGGATCTGCTTGTTGGTGCCGGCAGGGACGATGCCGGAGGGCTGGTCGGCCGAGCTCGTGCCGATCCGCGACGCGATATCGCCGAGTGTGAGGTCGAGCTGGCGCAGACGCCCCTCGCCGACCTCGACCCAGATTTCCTCGCGCCGGCTACCGAACAGGTCGACCTTGTCGACCCCAGCGGCAAGCAGACGCTCCCGGATGTCCTTGGCGTGGGCACGCAGCGCCGCTTCGGAGAACGGGCCGGAAACGACGATATTGCCTATGTTCTCGTAGAAGTAGAGGCGGTTGACGACCGGCCTCTCGGAGTCCTCCGGCAGCGTCTCGACCCGATCCACAGCGTTCTCGACATTGGCCAGCGCCGTATCGAGATTCGTCCCCGGCTCGAACTCCACGACGACCGAGCCGATGCCTTCGACAGACTGCGCGAAGACGCGCTTGACCCCGTCGAGGAAGCGGACCTCCGGCTCAATTGCCGCGACGATGTTGGTATCCACGTCCTCGGCGCTGGCGCCGGGCCAGGTCACGCTGACCGAGACCCATTCGACGGCGAAGGTAGGGAAGAATTGCGTGTTCATGCGCGCGAGCCCGAGCGCGCCGAACAGGATCATCAGCACCATCACCAGATTGGCGGCCGTACGGTGGCGCGTGAACAGCGCGATCAGACCGCGACCGGTCTGGCTCATCGCACCTCGACTTTGACGCCGGGTCCGATCTCGGGGAAGCGCGTCGTGGCGACGCTCTCGCCCTCGATGATCCCGCCGGATACCACGACGTCGTTGCCGACGCGCGCGAGCAGCGCCACCGGCCGGGGCTCGAGCCGGCCGTCCACGACCGCGTAGACCGTATCGCCGCCGACCAGCGCAGTCTCCGGCAACTGCGTGGCCCCCCGGTACACGCGGTCCGGTATGCGAACCTCCACGAAGGCGCCGGGGCGGAGCGGCAGCGCCGCCGCGTCATGCTCGATCCGCGCATACACACGAACCCCGCCGCTCGCCGCGTCGACCTCGCCGTCGGCCCGCTGGATCACCGCGCGGAAGGGGAAGTTGCGGTCGCCCGCACGCCACGTCACCTCCACCGGTCGCCCGCGAAGACCCGCCGCAGAGGAGACGAGCCGCCCGTAGTCCGCGTCGCTCAGATGAATTTGGATGTCCAGTTGGGCCTGATCCAACAAGCGGACCACACGGTCGTTCACGCCGAGCCGCTTGCCGAGCGCAGCGGACACTGACGTCAGATACCCGTCGAAGGGTGCGACCAGCCGTGTGTTCGCAAGATCGCGTTCGGCCCGTTCCAGCGCCACGGTGCTACGAGCAATCACCGCCTCCTGCCGCGCGATCCGCGCGCGCAAGCCCGCTATCCGACGCTCCGTCGCCGCCAGCGCCCGCACCCGCTCGCTCCGGCGCACCAGGGCATCGTCGACCGTCTTCTGTGCGGCGGTGCCTTTGGCGAGCAGCGCCTCCCGCCGTTCCAGCTCGCGCTCCGCCAACGCCAGTTGGGTGCGATCTGCCGTGAGCCCCGCCTCTTCCGCTCCCAGCTCCGCCCCGGTCTCCGAAAGCTGCGCCCGCGCCTCCGCCAGTGCCGCCTCCGCCTCCGTGACCGCTGCGCGATACTCGAAGGGGTCGATCTCCACCAGGAGCTCGCCGGCCCGCACCGTGCCGCCGTTCACGAAGTTCCGGCCCACGGCCACCACCGGCCCCGCCACCAGTGCCCGCAGCTCCACATCGCGATGCGCCACCACCTCGCCGTAGGCGCCGATGGAAGGCTGCACGTCGGCGATGCGGACGGTCGCGGCGGCAATCGGCCGGGCGCGCTCCGCCGGGCCGGTGCGCTCGATCTCGGGCCGCGTCGCCTGCAGGTAGCCGACCGCCAACACCGCGCACACCAGCGTGAGCAACGGCAGCACGACCTTCAGCGTGCGAAAGCGGCGGCGTTTGGCCAACTGCGGCCTCCCCTTACTCCCCTACTCGGCAACCTGTGGTGGGCGGCCTTGTGCCGCCGCCATGCCGCGGCGACAATCCCCGCCCGCCACACGGATGGTGACGCGAATGTCCGGCACTCATTACGATCCCATCGAAATGATCGAGCGACTCGTGTCTTTCGACACGACAAGTCGCGAGTCGAACCTCGCGTTGATCCACTTCGTGCGCGACTATCTCGCCTCACACGGCATTGATTCTACACTTATTCATGACGAAACGGGAAACAAGGCGAATCTTTACGCCACGGTCGGCCCCAGCGATGTGCCGGGAATAGCACTCTCGGGCCACACCGACGTGGTGCCGGTGGACGGCCAGCCCTGGGATACGGACCCGTTCAGCGTCGTAGAGAAAGACGGCCGTCTCTATGGGCGCGGCACCTCGGACATGAAGAGCTTCAGCGCCATTGCGCTCGCCCTCGTGCCCGAGTTCACCGCCCGCCCGCTCAAGACCCCGATCCATTTTGCGCTCTCCTTCGACGAGGAGGTCGGCTGCCTCGGGGCACCGCTGATGATCGACGGGCTTGGCACCAAGCTCGGCGTCAAGCCGCATATCGTGATCGTGGGCGAGCCCACCAACATGGCGGTGGTGAACGCCCACAAGGGTGTCTACAGCTTCGAGACCCGCGTGCGCGGGCTGGAGGTCCATTCCAGCGCCACTCATCTCGGCGTGAACGCGGTGCAGTACGCCGCGACGTTGGTCCACTTCCTGACCGAAATCGCGGACGAGATGGCCGCACGTGCCGAGCCCGAGAGCGGCTTCGACCCGCCGTATACGACGGTCCATGTCGGCACGATCCGAGGCGGAACGGCCCAGAATATCGTGCCGCTTGACTGCAAATTCACCTGGGAATACCGGCTGGTACCGGGGGCGGACCCTGACGAGATTCGCAACCGCTTCGAGCGTTTCGCTGAGGAGACCGTGCTGCCGCGCATGCGTGCGGTCGATCCCGCGACCGGAATCTCCACGAAGGCCCGCGCCGTCGTGCCCGGCCTGGTGCCGGAGGACGGCTCGCCGGCCGAGGCGATCGTGATGGCGCTCGCGCGCACCAATCACACCGAGGTGGTGGCCTACGGCACGGAGGCCGGGCAGTTTCAGGAGGCCGGGATTCCCACCGTGATCTGCGGGCCCGGCAGCATCCGCCAGGCGCACCAGCCCAACGAATACATCGAATTGAGCGAGGTCCGCGCCTGCGAAGCCTTCATGCGCCGCCTGCTCGACGAGGTGTGTGCGGTCTGATTGCGGGGCCGATTTTCCACAGGGTCTCCACAGGTATTTGACAACGATATCCACAGCTTATCGACAGCTTCTCCACTAAGGACAAAGGAACGCGAGCAATGGGCGGCGCGAGCTTGGAGCGCGAGGGCGCGGTCGGCATCATCACCATCGACAACCCGCCGGTGAACGCGATGAGCCCCGGCATACCGGGCGCGATCCTGGAGCGACTGGCGGAAGCGCAAGCCGACAACGCGGTCGAGGCGGTGGTGCTGCGCTGCGCGGGCAAGGGTGGGCTCGCCGGCGCCGACATTCGCTCCTTCGGCAAGCCGTGGCCCAAGGGCGAGCCGACGCTGCGCGACGTGATCCCGGCGATCGAGCGCTCTGCCAAACCGGTGATCGTCGCTCTCAACGGCTATTGTCTGGGCGGCGGGCTCGAGTTGGCGCTTTCGTGCCACTACCGGGTGGCCAGCCGGAAGACCGAGGTCGGTCAACCGGAAGTCTTGCTCGGCTTCCCGCCCGGCGCGGGCGGCACCCAACGCCTGCCCCGGCTCGCAGGCGTGGAGACGGCGCTCGCCATGATCGTCGACGGCACACACGTCGCCGCCGAAGAGGCGGCCAAGAGCGGGATCATCGACCGGGTGATCGACGGCGACCTGCTCGAAGGCGCGCTGGCCTTCGCGTCGGAACGGATCTCTGCCGGGCCGCCGCATTCGCTCGCTCGCGAGCGAGAGCCGGTGTTGAAGCACCCGGATGTCTTCGCGGCTACGCGCAAGCGCCTTGAACGGCGGGCGCGCGGCCAGCGAGCCCCGCTTGCTTGCCTGGAGTGCGTCGAGTCGGCGCTGACGCTTCCCTTCGACGAGGGAGTCCGCAAGGAGCGAGAGACCTTCGAGGAATGCATGGCATCCCCGGAATCGGCGGCGCTGCGCCACGTGTTCTTCGCCGAGCGGGCCGTGCGCAAGGTGCCGGGCATCGGCAAGGACACGCCGGCCCGGACCGTCGAGCGCGCCGCCATCATCGGCGCCGGCACCATGGGCAGAGGCATCGCCACCTGCTTCGCAAACGCCGGGATCCCGGTGCGCCTGATGGATTCCGACTCAGGGGCGCTCGAACGCGCGATGACTGCGATCCGCAACGACTACGAGCGACGCGTGGAGCGCGGCCGGCTGGGCGCCGCCGACGCCGAAGCCCGCATCGGACTGATCGAGCCAATCGAATCACTGGAAGGCTTGGCCGGTGCCGATCTCGCCATCGAGGCGGTGTTCGAGGAGATGCCGCTGAAGGAGGAGGTGTTCCGCGCCCTCGATTCGGCGTGCGACGAGGGGGCGATCATCGCCTCCAACACCTCCTATCTCGACGTCAACCGCCTGGCCGACATCGTGCCCCGCCGAGAGGGCAACGTGCTCGGCATGCACTTCTTCAGTCCGGCGCAGGTGATGCGGCTCCTGGAGGTCGTGCGCACCGATTCGGCCTCACCCGAAACACTGGCGGCGGTGCTCGCGCTCGGCCGGCGGCTCGGCAAGATTGCGGTCGTGGCCGGCGTCTGCCACGGCTTCATCGGCAACCGCATGCTGGAAGGCTACACCCGACAGGTACGCTTTCTGCTGGAGGAAGGCGCGAGCCCCTCAGAGATCGACGCCGCGCTCAGCGGCTTCGGCATGGCGATGGGGCCCTGTGCCGTCGCCGACCTCGCCGGCCTCGACGTGAGCTGGCGCAAGCGGAAGGCTGACGCGCACCTGCGCGATCCCTCCAAGCGCTACTCGGCGGTGGCCGACCGGCTGTGCGAGCGCGGCCGATTCGGCCAGAAGACCGGCGCCGGCTACTACCGCTATGAGCCCGGCAGCCGCACGCCGATACCGGACCCGGAAGTCGATGCGCTCATCGCCGAGGTCGCGGCGGAAGGCGGAATCGAACGCCGCACCATCGGCGCAGACGAGATCGTCCAGCGCTGCCTGTACCATCTGGTGAACGAAGGCGCGCGGGTGCTCGATGACGGCATCGCGCTGCGTGCCGGCGACATCGACATCGTGTGGATCAACGGCTACGGCTTCCCCCGCTGGCGGGGCGGCGTGATGCACTGGGCCGACCACGTCGGCCTCGACGCCATTCACGCCACCATCGAGGGCTTCAACGAGAGCCAGGACTACTGGGAGCCGGCGCCGCTGCTCGGCCGGCTCGCCGCAGAAGGCAAGGGCTTCGCCGACTTCGACCGAGACGCGTAAGAAGCGCCGCCGGCGCCGGGTTCAGGCCGCCGGCATGCCCGCCGCGTCGGCGCCGACACCCCGCCGCCGCGGGCGCGGCACGCTCGCCGACTTGAGCTGGCCGCAGGCCGCCTGAATGTCGCGGCCGCGCGGTGCGCGCACCGGCGCAGCGTAGCCCGCCCGGTTGACGATCGCGGCGAACTTCTCGATGGCCTCCGGCGCGGAGCACTCGTAAGGCGCGCCCGGCCACGGATTGAAGGGGATCAGGTTGAGCTTGGCCGGAATGCCGGCGATCAGGCGGACCAGCGCGCGGGCGTCGGCCTCGGAATCGTTCACGCCCTTCAGCATCACGTATTCGAAGGTGATACGCCGCGCGTTGCTGGCGCCGGGGTAGCGCCGGCAGGCGTCGAGCAGCGCCGCGATCGGATACTTGCGGTTGATCGGGACCAGCTCGTCGCGCAAGTCGTCGCGAACGGCATGAAGCGAGACCGCGAGACCGACGCCGAGCTCGGCGCCGCAGCGCTCGATCATCGGCACCACGCCGGCGGTGGAGAGCGTGATCCGCCGGCGCGAGAGCGCGATCCCCTCGGGATCCATGACGATGCGGAGCGCCTTCGCGACATTGTCGTAATTGAACAGGGGTTCGCCCATGCCCATCATCACGATGTTCGAGAGCAGGCGCGGGCCACGCGGCGAGGGCCATTCGCCGTAGGCATCGCGGGCCGTGAGGAACTGCGCGACGATCTCGCCGGCTTCCAGATTACGCACCATGCGCTGGGTGCCGGTATGGCAGAAGGTGCACGACAGCGTGCATCCCACCTGGGAGGAGATGCAGAGCGCGCCGCGATCCTCCTCCGGGATGTAGACGGTCTCCACCTCGCGGCCGTCGGCGAAGCGCAGCAGCCACTTCCGCGTGCCGTCGGACGCGCGTTGCTCCGTCGCCACTTCAGGCCGCGCCAGGGCATAGCGCTCGGCGAGCACTGCGCGCAGCGCGCCGCTTATGGTCGTCATCGCGCCGAATTCGACGGCGCCCCGGTGGTATACCCAGTGCCAGAGCTGCTTGGCCCGCATGCGCAGGCGGTCCTCCGGCACGCCGACAGCCCGCAGGCGCTCGCCAAGCTCGTCCCGCGTGAGCCCGATCAGGCTTTCGCGCTCGTTCGCCGAAGCGCTCAGTTCGTTCGTTGAGTGGTCGTCCATAACGGGCCCGGAGCCCGTCGCGGAACTATCCGCTACGGGCACGCCCTGACGATGGCGTCGTGGATCTTGGTAAAGCCGATCAGGGAGTAGCTGTCTTCGGAAAAGGTGTTCTTGAGAGACACCCCGCGCACCTTCATCTCGCGGCCGCGTATCATGGCCTTGACGACCGTGGCGTCCGCCTCTTCGTCACTCACCCAGGCGTGCTCTCCATGGGTCAGGTCGAAGCTGAATTGGCGGCCGTCGATGGTCACCTTCACGACCTTTCCCTCCGGATAGGGATAGCCCGAGGTTACGCTGACCTCCTCGGTCGTCCTCGCCGCCTGGCGGCGGGTCACCATGACGTTGGGCGCACCGCGCCGCTTGTAATTGCCCTTGGACTTCGCCGGTTTGGCATGCATGTAGCAGACCTTATTGCCGTCCCGGACGTAGCTGTGCGCCTTCCAATTTGCGTTCTCGGCCAAGGGCTCAGGCTTCACCTGCGCGTCCGCCCCCTGGGGGCCGGCGAGCAGTGAAACACACAGAACGGCGGAAAACAGGAGCGCCAGCGTCGCGGCGATGCGTCGGTTCATGGCCTCTGGAAGCTTATGGGCGACGGCGGCGCAGCATAACCAAAATGATGCCGGGCCGCCAGTACCTCTCCCCGCCGGTTCGAATCACGATTTTGACACCGGCTGCCCAACGTGCTTCGCGCCCTTCTTCGGCACTCGGGCGCCTGGCCCGCATTTCTCACCACGGTCATGGTCTGCGCGGCGCATTCAGGGCGAGAGGGCAGGAGCGCCATGCAGCGCGATGCGGGGACATCGGGCAAACGGCACGACGCACCCTGTCGCCCTGAAGGCGCCGCCCTTCGGGTCGCGCCCAGGCGCCCGCCCGCGTCGTCGCGGGCCTCAACCGTATTCCCTGATACGCTTTTCGGCCCGCTCCTGGCGGATCGAACGCCTGGTGTGCGACGCAGGCCGTGACCGTGGTGAGAAGTGCGGGCTAGCGGTTTACGGCGGGCCCGGCGCAGGCCATATAGAGAGCATGGCGATACTCAAGATCGCGCGCATGGGCCATCCCGTGCTGAGCCGCGCCGCGTTGCCGGTGGCCGACCCGACCGCACCGGCGATCGCGCGACTGATCGAGGACATGATGGAGACGTTGGAGGACGCAAACGGAGCCGGCCTCGCGGCACCCCAGGTCCACGTGCCGCTGCGACTCGTGCTCTTCCGCGTGCCGCCCGGCCGTGAGACGGCGGAGGAAGAGAGCGCGGACGGCGAGCACGCGCCTTCGTCGGAGCTGGAGTCGCCTACGGTTCTCATCAACCCCGCAATCGAGCCGATCGGCGAGCGCATGGTGGAGGACCTGGAAGCGTGTCTCTCCCTCCCCGGCCTCGCCGGCGTCGTGCCGCGCCACGACCACATTCTATATCGTTGGACGGACACCGAAGGCCGAAAGCACGAATGCGAAGCGCGGGGCTTCCATGCGCGCGTAGTGCAGCATGAGTGCGACCACCTGGACGGTATCCTCTATCCGATGCGGATGACCGATCTCTCGACCCTCAGCTTCACGAGCGAGCTCGGCCGCCCGGCGGCCTTAGAAGCCTGAGCCATGTGGCGAGCGCTGCCTGCGGACGAGACGCGCGACCGGCTGCTGACCGCGGCACTCCCCCACGTGCCCTTCGACGGCTGGTCCGAGAAGGCGCTGGCTGCGGCAGCGGCGGAGCTTGGTATCGAGACCGAGGAGGCGCACCAGACCTTTCCTGGCGGGTCCGTCGCGCTCGTCACCTATCACGCGGCCTACGCCGACCGGCGCATGGAAGAAGCGCTGAAGGAGGCCGATCTGGCGGAGATGCGACTGCGGGAGCGCATCGCCCATGCCGTGCGTCTCAGGCTCGAGCAGAACGTGGCACACCGCGAGGCGATCCGTGCGGCGTTGCCGATTCTGGCGCAGCCCGCCAATGGCCCGCACGCGCTTTCGTCCCTCTACCGCACCGTGGACACGGTCTGGTTCGCGGTCGGTGACAAGTCGACGGATTTCGGCTTCTACACCAAGCGCGCCCTGCTCGCCGGCGTCTACCTCTCCACCCTGCTCTACTGGCTGAACGACGGCTCCGAGGATACGCAGGCGACCTGGGGCTTCCTCGACCGCCGTATCGCCGACGTCATGCGTATCCAAACGGCGCGGGGGCAGTTCGCCCGCTTCCGCCCGCCGGGCTTCGGGCTATTGCGGCGCCTGCGCGAGGCGGCCCGCGCCGCCGCGGACCCCATGCACGGGCGCGGCCCGGAGAGACCGTCGTAGCACTCGGTTCCGGCGCGATTGCCGGCTCCTACACAAGCAACTCGATCAGCAGGCTGTTGAGCAGCGGCCGGCCGGCGGCGGTGGCGCGGAGCCGCCCGTCCCGTCGCTCCAGATAGCCGGCCTCGACGAGGCGTGTGAGGCCATCGCGGTCGAGTACCCGGTCCGGCTCACAGCCGGTGCGCCCCTTCAGGCGCGCTTCCGATACCCCTTCTGCGAGCCTGAGTCCCATCATCAACATCTCGCGCGCCTGCTCGTCGGGGTCGAGGGAGCGCGTCTCGGCGGTGCCGTGGCCCGCGCGCTCGACGGCGGCAAGCCAGGATTCGGGGGCGGCGTGCTGGCGCGTCGCCTGCCGCCCCTCCCCTGCCGGCGCGATACGACCGTGGGCACCCGGCCCGATGCCCACGTAGTCGTCGTAGCGCCAGTAGGCGAGATTGTGGCGGCAGGCATCGCCGCCGCGCCCATGGTTCGAGACCTCGTAGGCCGCAAAGCCGGCCGCCTCCATGATCTCTTGGGTCAAGTCGTACAGAGCGCGGCCGGTATCGTCGTCGGGAAGCGCGAACGCGCCGTCGCGCGCCTGCCGCCAGAAGGGCGTGCCTTTCTCGATGGTGAGCTGGTAGAGGGAGAGGTGGTTGTCGGCGAACGACAACGCCTCGCTCAGCTCATCGCGCCAGGCCCCCACAGTCTGGCCCGGCCTCGCGTAGATCAGGTCGAAGGAGCTGCGCGGCATGATGCGCTGCGCCAACGCCACCGCCTGCCGCGCCTCCGCCACGTCGTGTCCGCGACCAAGGAATTTGAGAGCGTCATCGTCCAGCGCCTGCACGCCGAGCGAGACACGGTTGACGCCGGCCGTGCGGAAGTCTTCGAGCCGTGCCGCCTCGGTCGAGGTCGGATTGGCTTCGAGGGTGATTTCGGCGTCCGTCGCGAGGGTCCAACGCGCCGCCGCCCCGTCGATGACGGCGGCGGCGGTCTCGGGCGGCATCAGCGAGGGCGTGCCCCCACCGAAAAAGATGCTGTTGACCGTCGCCCGCGGCAGCAACGCCGCGAAGTGGTCGAGCTCGCGCAGCAGCGCACCCCGCCACCTGGCCTGATCCACGCTCTCCCTGACGTGGCTGTTGAAGTCGCAGTAGGGGCACTTGGAGAGGCAGAACGGCCAGTGGACATAGAGAGCGAGCGCCTGTTGCGCTCCGGCAGAAGACGGCTCGGGTTCGCCGGTCACGGCCGGGGCGGCAGGAAGGCCGCCAGTTGCTCGAAGGCCCGCGCCCGATGGGTCAGCGGCTGTTTCTCCTCCGGCGGCATCTCGCCCAAGGTGCGCCTGTGGCCGTCGGGGACGAAGATCGGGTCGTAACCAAACCCATGCGGACCGCGCGGCGGAAAGGTGAGAGTCCCGTCCACGCGGCCCTCGACGGTCTCGCAGTGACCGTCCGGCCAAGCGAGGGAGAGCGCGCAGACGAAATAGGCCGCCGCGCCAACGGTCTCGACCCCCCGCGCCGCAAGCTCCGCCTCGATCCGGTCCATCGCCACGCAAAAATCCTTCCCCGGCCCCGCCCAGCGGGCGGAATAGATGCCGGGCGCGCCGTCGAGCGCCGGCACCACGAGGCCGGAATCGTCGGCGAGCGCGGGCTCGCCACTCGCCTCGGCCGCTGCGCGGGCCTTGAGCACCGCGTTGGCGATGAACGTCTCGCCGGTCTCCTCCGGCTCCGCGAGGCCCAGCGCCGCAGCGCCCATCGCCTCGATGCCGAGGGGGTCCAGCAGCGCTGCGATCTCGCGGACCTTGCCCGCGTTATGGCTCGCGACGATCAGGCGCGCCGCCGAGAGACGACGGGCCACGCCGTCTAACCCGCCCCGGCGAGGGCGTCCCGCTGCAGGGCGAAGAGTTGCTCGGCTCCTGAGCGGGCGAGCGCCAGCATGGCGATCAGCTGCGCCTCGCTGAAGGGATCGCCCTCTGCCGTGCCCTGCACCTCGACGATCCCGCCGCCGGCGGTGAACACGAAGTTCGCGTCCGCCTCCGCCGTGCTGTCTTCGTCATAATCCAGATCAAGCACCGCCTCCCCGCCGACGATCCCGCAGCTCACCGCGGCAACCTGGTCCGCGAGCGGCAACCCCTCGATCGCACCGCCCGCCACAAGGCCTTCAAGCGCCATATGGAGCGCGACGTAGGCGCCGGTAATAGCCGCGGTGCGGGTGCCGCCGTCGGCCTGAATCACGTCGCAGTCGAGGGTGATCTGACGCTCCCCCAGCGCTTCCATATCGGTCACGGCGCGAAGCGAGCGCCCGATCAAGCGCTGGATCTCCTGGGTGCGCCCGCCCTGGCGCCCGCGCGCCGCCTCGCGCGCCGAGCGGGAGCCGGTGGAGCGCGGCAGCATGCCGTATTCCCCGGTGACCCAGCCTCGCCCCTTGTTGCGGAGGAAGGGCGGCACGCGATCCTCCACGCTCGCAGTGCAGAGCACGTGCGTGTCGCCGAAACGAACCAGGCACGAGCCCTCGGCGTGCTTGTTCACGCCCGACTCGAGCTTGACCCGTCGCATTTCGTCCGGTCTGCGGCCGGATGGTCGCATAAAGGGCCCTCCCCCGCTGGCGGCGCGACACTATCGCGGGGCCCTAAGAGCGTCCACAGTATTCATTTCCCTCAATCGCCGGGCGTTCGCTCCGCTCGCGCGGGCAGCGTGACGACGGAGCCTGTAGAATGCCCGCTTCATTCGCGGCGCGGAGCCCCGCCATGCCCTACTGTATCGCCGTCGATACCGGCGGCACCTTCACCGATGTCGTCGTCGCAGCACCCGGCGGCGCGCTCACTGTCGGCAAGGCGCCGTCTACGCCCTCTCGCAGCGCGGATGGGGTCAAGGCGGGCCTCGCCGATGCGGCGCGGGCCATGGGCATCCCGGTCGAGGCCCTGATCGGAGACGCGGACGTGCTGATCTACGGCACGACCTGGGCCACCAACGCCATCGTCACCGGCAGTACGGCAAAGACCGCCCTTCTGGTGACCGAGGGCTTTCCCGACATTCTGGTCTACCGCCAGGGCGGCAAGCTGCACCCTTTCGAGCTCCACATCGATCCGCTCAAGCCCTACGTGCCGCGCCGGCTCACCGCCGAGATCTCCGAGCGGGTGACGGCCGAAGGCGAGGTGGAACGGGCGCTGGATGAGGACGCCGCGCGCGCGGCGCTGACCCGGCTCGCCCGGCAGGGCGTGGAGGCGGTTGCCGTCTGCCTGCTCTGGTCGATCAAGAACCCCATGCACGAGGAGCGGCTGGGCGCCTTGATCGAGGAGACGATGCCGGGCGTCCCTTACACGCTCTCGCACCGGCTCAACCCGATCCTGCGCGAGTATCCGCGCGCGTCCTCGGCCGCCATCGACGCGTCGTTGAAGCCGCTGATGCAGCGCCATCTGCGCGCGCTCAGCGATGACCTCGGCGCTGCGGGATTCGCCGGCGAGCTCCTGGTCAGCACGGTCTCCGGCGGCCTGATGCACGTGGAGGACGTCGCCGACCGGCCGATCTTCATGGTCAAGTCGGGCCCGGCAATGGCACCGCTCGCCGGCATCGCCTACGCCGAGGCCGAGGGGCTCGGGCGCGACGTGCTGGTGGTGGATGCCGGCGGCACCACATTCGACGTGAGCATGGTGCGCGACGGCGCGGTCAAGTACACCCGCGAGACGTGGCTTGGTGGGCTCTTCTCCGGCCACAACCTCGGGCTCTCCTCGGTCGACGTGCGGAGCGTGGGTGCGGGCGGTGGCTCGATCGCCTGGATCGATCCCGGCGGGCTGCTGCGCGTCGGACCCGAGAGCGCCGGTGCCGACCCCGGCCCCGCCTGCTACGGCCGGGGCGGCGATGCGGCAACGGTGACCGACGCCGCCGTGGTGCTGGGCTACATCGACCCCGACGCCTTCCTCGGCGGGCGCATGAAGCTCGACGTGGCCGCCGCCCGGCATGCCGTCGAAGCGCTGGCCGAGCAGCTCGACATGACGGTCGAGGAGACAGCCTCGGCAATCCTCACCCTCGCCAGCGAGACCATGATCAAGGCGATCGAGGAGATCACGGTCAACGAGGGGGTCAATCCGCGCGAGAGCGTGCTCGTGGCGGGTGGCGGGGCCGCCGGCCTCAACATCCTGCCGATCGCCGCTGCACTCGGCTGCGAACGGGTGCTGCTGCCCAAGACGGCAGGTGCGCTCAGTGCCTGCGGCGCGCAGTATTCCGACATCGTCGCCGAGTTCAGCGCGAGCCACTACGTCCGCACCGACCACTGGGACGAAGCCGCCATCAACGACACCCTCGGCGACATCGACGCGCGCATGGAGGCGTTCGCCGACGGCTTGCGGGCGCGGGGGATCGCGCGCTTCCGCAAGGACCACTTCGTCGACGCGCGCTACCTCAACCAGCAATGGGAAACCGAGATCGCAATGCCGGCCCCGCGCTTCGCGGGCCGCGGCGCTGTCAACGCGCTCATCGAGCACTTCCACGAGGTGCACGAGCGGCTCTACGGCGTGAAGGAGGAGAACGGGCTGCTCGAATGCCTGAACTGGAAGGGCCGGCTCACGGCCTTCCTCGACCGGCCCCAGCCTGCGGCGTCTGCAGGGAACGCCGGGCCGAGCGGGCCGCCCGTACCGCGTCGCACCATGAGCGCCTTCTTTGGCGACGCGGGTTTCCTGGAGACGCCGGTCTACGAAGGCGCGACGCTCGCGGCGGGCGATGCGATCGCCGGCCCCGCCATCATCGAGGAGCCGACCACCACGGTGGTGGTCTACCCCCGGACGCGGGCGCGAGTCTCGCCCGGCGGCAACTACATTCTGGAACCGGCGGAAGAGACGGCACGGGCGCCGACGGAGGGCGCAGAGGAGCTCGATCCGGTGCAGGTCGCGATCATGGCCAACCGAATCGACGCGATCCTGCGCGAGATGACAGGTGTCGTCATGCGCACCGCGCGCTCGGCGGTGATAGGCCAGTCGCGCGATTTCTCCTGCGCCATCGTCACCGCCGACAACGAGCTGCTGGCGGCCGCCGAGGGCATCCCGGCCCACATATACGGCGCCCATCTGCAGACCAGGACCATGTGCCGGGTGCATCCGGACTTCCGCGAGGGCGACGCCTACCTCCACAACGACCCCTACGACGGCAACAGTCACGCCGCCGACTGGTCGATCATCGTGCCGGTCTTCTGCGACAGTGAGCACCTGTTCAACGTCACCGTGAAGGGGCACCAGGCCGACTGTGGCGACAGCATCCCAACCACCTATACGCCGCGCGCCCGCGACGTGTACGAGGAAGGCGCGCTGATCTTCCCCTGCGTGCGAGTGCAGCGGGACTTCCGGGACAACGAGGACATCGTGCGCATGTGCCGCCGGCGCATCAGGGTGCCGGACCAGTGGTACGGCGACTACCTCTCGCAGCTCGGCGCGGCGCGCATCGGAGAGCGCCGACTCAAGGCGTTTGCCGCGAAGCACGGCGTGGATCAGATGCGGCGCTTCATCGAGGCCTGGTTCGACTATGCGGAGCGCCGCGCCGACCACGCCATCCGCAGGCTGCCCAGGGGCACGCTGGTCAACAAGGGAAAGCACGACCCGGTGCAGCCCTTCCTGCCCGAGAGCCTGGAGATCACGGTCAAGGTCGGGATCGACCCCGACGAGGGCCGCATCACCGTGGACCTCCGCGACAACCCGGACTGCATCGACGCAGGCCTCAACCTTACGGAGGCTTGCGCGACCGCCAACTGCATCCAGGGCGTGTTCGAGAACCTGGAGTCCGATATCCCGCCCAACGCCGGCAGCTTCCGCCGCCTCGAGGTCAAGCTGCGCGAGGGCTGCGTCGTGGGCATCCCGCGCTTCCCGCACAGCTGCTCGCTGGCGACCACCAACATGGCGGATGTTGTGGTGAACCTCGTTCAGTCGGCCTTCACTCAGCTCGGGGACGGCCACGGGCTCGCCCAGGGCAATCTCTGCTTTTCGGCCGGCATGGGCGTGGTCTCAGGCAGGGACTGGCGGCGCGGTGGGGCCGAGTACATCAACCAGGTCTATCTGATGGGCGGCGGCGGGCCGGCGCTGCCCGAGCATGACGGCATGATCTACCTGCTGACGCCGGGGGGCTGCGGGTTGCTGCATCGGGACAGCATCGAGTTCGACGAGCAGCGCTTCCCCATGCTGATTCGCTCACAGCGGCTCCTCCCCGATTCGGGCGGCGCGGGGCGCAGGCGGGGCGGGCCCGCGACCGAGGTGATCTTCGGCCCGCGCCGCGACCAGATGACCGTGAGCATCATGGGCGGCGGCACGATCAACCCGCCCAGAGGCGTGCGCGGCGGCAGCGACGCCAACCACGCCTACCACGGCCACTTGCACGCCGACGGCTCCGAGGACTCGGTGCCGAACGGGGTGATGCTGGCACTGGCGCCCGGCGAGTTCGTGCGCTCGGTGGATAACGGCGGCAGCGGCTACGGCGACCCGCTCACCCGCGAGCCCGGGCGTGTGCTGGAGGACGTGGTCGAGGGCTATGTGACCCCAGACCATGCAGAGGCGGTGTATGGCGTGACGCTCACCGGAAGTGCGGAAGACGGCACGCTCGCCGTCGACGAGTCCGGCACCGCGGAGCACCGCGCCGCATTAGCCGGCGCCGCGGTGCCGCCGCGTAGCGTCAACCGGTTCGGGCAAGGGTAGGCGCCCAACCGTCCTCCATCGGCTTACGTTGTCTTGTCCGAACCAACTGGGTGGACATCTGCACTGTCGTTCTTGGCGGGAATGTCTCACCACGGTCATGGTCTGCGCGGCGCTGCCCGGCCTGCAGGGAGGGACAGGCGGGCAGCGGGTCGAGCGCCAGGGAGGGGCGCAGACCATGACCGTGGTGAGAAGAGCGGGTTAAGGGTGTCACGCGGCCTATGCTCCCGCCGTCGAGAGAAGGAGCGCCGCGAGAATGAGGCACACGCCCGTGAGCCACGCCGCGAATACGGAATACGTCCACATCATCGAGGCGTCTCCTCACGCCAAGGGCGGATACTTGCCGTTGCATTCAGCCATTTGCTCCGCCTAAACGAGACGGGTACTCCGAACTCACTCATGGGCTTCTCACCTCACAACCGGTGCCATTCTCGAGAATCGAGACCGCGCTTCAGCATCACAGTGTCAAAGTCGAGGGAGACTGAGATCGCTAGACAGAGAGAAAGTAGATATAAATTGACAAGAAATGTACACCGAATCAATATATTTTTCTGATTTTGAACTATATCAATATTGATATATAAAACGATATAATACGTTGCAATAACGCTATAAAATAAATTAGTATGTATAATACATCTTAGAAAATGGCCCGACAAATGCGAAATTGATATGAAGCAGCAAGGCCAGTGCTCTCTTTCAAGAAAAATCGTATGCCATCACATCATATCAACCATGTTACAGCGTAATATCTTGGGAATACTATAAGATTTCATGGGAATATCATCACCTAATAGTCTTGATTCTAGAGGGAAAACCGGCCCCACCTTCCATGCCATGTGTGCGACTCGGGGCGCGGTGGAGACAGGGCAACTGGTCGATTACCATTGGGGCAGAGCGCAAGAGCCTCGGGAGGGCCGGTGCCATGCGTTGCAGCGACTCTAGGATCCTCACTACGCACGCCGGCAGCCTGGCGCGCAACCCGGAGCTCAGCGCGCTGCTGATCCGACAGGACCACGGCAAGCCGGTCGACCCTTTGGAGCTCGACGCCGCGATCCGCGCGCGCACCCGGCACGTCGTCGCGCGCCAGCTCGAGAGCGGCATCGACATCGGCGGGGACGGCGAGCAGGCCCGCGCCGGCTATTCGACCTATCCGGCCCAGCGCATGAGCGGCTTCGGCGGGAGCTCCAGCCGCAACGACCTGCTGGACTTCGAGAGGTTCCCCCTCTACGCCGAGGCCTACCACGAGGCCTTTCGCACCAACCCGAAGGAACGCACGCGCATCGTCAACGCGCCGCAAGCGATCGCGGAGCTGAGCTACGATCCCGACTGCGCCGGCGTGCGCGCGGAGTGCGATGCCTTCGACGACGCGCTCGCCCGGCAGGAGACGCGCTTCGCCGAGACCTTCGTGACCGCGGCGTCGCCCGGCTGCGTGCTGACCATCATGCACAACGCGCACTACGCGTCGGACCGCGAGTACCTCTTCGCGCTCGCGCGGGAGTTGAAGACGGAATACGAGTTCATCGTCTCGCGCGGCCACGTGCTCCAGATCGACGCGCCGGACCTCGCCATGGAGCGCTACCTCTATTTCCGCGATGCGCCGGATGCGGCCTTCCTCTCCAGCGTGGAAGACCACATCGAGGCGCTCAACATGGCGCTGGCCGATGTGCCGCGCGAGCGGGTTCGACTGCACGTGTGCTGGGGCACCTGGGACGGGCCGCATGCCGACGACACGCCGCTCGCCCCGCTCCTGCCCCGTCTTTACAAAGCCAAGGTGGGCGCGCTCAACATCCCCTTTGCCAATCCCGGCCATCAGCACGAGTACGAGACGGTGCGCAGGAACCCGCCGCCCGACTCGATGGTGCTGATCCCCGGCGTGATCGACAACATGACCAAGCACCTTGAGCACCCGGAAGTGGTGGCCGAGCGCATCCAGCGTGCGGTGGACGCGGTGGGGGAGCGCGAACGCGTGATCGCCGGCGTGGACTGCGGCTTCGCCGTCTTCACCGACAACGCGATGATGACCGAGGACATCTGCTGGGCGAAGTTCCGCGCGCTGCGCGCCGGTGCGGACCTAGCTAGCAGCCGGCTGTGGGGTTAGGGCGCGGCTCGGTCGGTTCCGCCCTCTATGGCCGGTCAACGGCCCCCTTCAAAGCGTCCTCGTGGCCGAGGCCGAGTATCCAGGCTTCTTCGGTCTGGATGAGGCGGCGTTCGTCGGCGGTGAGGCACGGGGCACCGCCGAAGAGCGGCACGAGCCCGCCCAGCGCATCCAGCCGGGCAAAGGCCTCCGCGTTCACGCGCACCTGGGCGCTGTCGAGGATTTCGTCCTCGCCCCTGCGCGCACGGACTTCCGCCCTGAGCAGCGAGGGATAGACCTCCGCGATCACCGCCGGCGCGTCGGACGTTTGCAAGCCGGTCTGGAAGGGCCAGATTGCCGCGTGGCCCGCGATGCGCGGGTCGGCGACCAGGTGCTTGAGCGCGGGCAGGCCCAGCAGCATCTGGGAGCCGACGGAGCCCGTATAGGCCAATTGCCAGACCGTCTTGGCGCCGGTGGCGCGGACGTCGCAGATGCGGCGCTCCGGCGGGTGCGCATTCTGCTCCGTGCGCTCGGATGCCCGCACCGGAATCGTCGGGTAATCCCAGGTGCCAGGACGGCCCCAGAACGGGCCCACACCCGGATAGGCCGTATTGATGGCGGCCGCCACGCCGTAGCGATTGTTGGCGTTGTCAGGTGCGTCCTTGATTTGCGCGGCGATCCAGTCCCACAGCGCGATGGCGGACGCTTTGCCGGTCAGATGTTTGGCAACACCCGCCGGATAGCCGAAAGGAAAGTCGAATCCGAGCAGAACCCGCCGGCCAGCATTCAGCTCGCCGGCGATCAGGCGAGTCAAGCTCTCAAGCGCCTCATGGCGGGTGCGGACGTATTCCGGCTCCGCCACTTCGATACCATCGCCAATACGAGCAACGGCCCACCAGATCGAGTCCCGGCTCTTCCGTTTGGGACTCGGCTCCGACCGCGCCGACCAGTCGACGACAATGTGGGTATGGAAGAGAGGCATTCCGGTTTCGCACGCGATGGCTGAATGGGCAGCGTGACAGGGGCAAGCCGGTGCGTCACCCTTGGCGGCCGCCACTGGCGAAACATCGAGACCGAGCCATGCGAACGATCCGCCGCCTGAGACACGTCGCGATGGCCGTCGCGGCCGTCTTCGTGGGCGCGATTGCGCTTGCCGCACTGGCCCCGCCGGGCTTGGCAGCACCGCTCCGGCTCACGCTCGTTCACGTCAACGACTGGGACCAGATGGCGGGGATCGGCGGTGCAGGCGGCGCCGCGAAGATTGCAACCGTGGTCGCCGAAGAACGCGCGCGAGCGGAGGTCGAGGGCGGCCTCGCGGTGGTGACCTTCGGCGGCGACATGATCTCGCCCTCCGTGCTCTCCGGGATCGACAAGGGCGCGCACATGATCGACCTCGCCAATGCCGTCGGCTTCGACGTGGCGGTGCTCGGCAACCACGAGTTCGACTTCGGCCCGGATGTCCTGGAGCAGCGGCTCGCGGAATCGGAAACCATCTGGCTCGCGAGCAACGTAGCGATCGCGGGCGGTGCCTTCCCCGGCACCAGGGCCACGACGGTGGTGGAGAGGGACGGCTACCGCGTCGGCTTTCTCGGCCTGGTCACGACGGAAACACCCGTGATCTCAAGCCCCGGTCCCGACGTCGCCTTCGCACCGGTGGCGCAAGCGGGCGCCGCGGATGCCGAGAGGTTGAGGGCGGAGGGCGCCGACATCGTGGTCGCGCTGACTCATCAGGGGCTCGGCACGGACCTGGAGCTGCTACGCCAAGTCAAGGGAATCGACGTGGTGCTCGGCGGCCACGATCATCTCCTCCTCGCCCACCATGACGGCCGCCGGGCGGTGATGAAGGCGGGTTCCCAAGGACGCCACGTGGGCGTGCTGACGCTCACGATCAATCGCGTCGAGGGGCGCGGCGGAGTACCCAAGGTGATCTGGACCCCGGAGTTCCGCCTCCGCTCGACTGCTGGCACCGAAGGCGACGCCGCCATCGCCGCCAAGGTTCGCGACTATCAGGCGCGCCTCGACGAGACCCTGGACGTGGTGATCGGCGAGACCGCGGTGGAGCTCAGCACCCGCGGGTTCCAGCACGGATCGGCCGAGACCGCCTTCGGCAATCTGCTGGCAGACGCCATGCGCGAGGCGACCGGCGCCGACATCGCGCTCACCAACGGTGGCGGCATTCGCGGCGACACGGACTATCCGCCCGGCACCAAGCTCACCCGCAAGATGGTGCTGACCGAGCTTCCCTTCGGGAACAAGACCGTGGTGCTTCGCCTGACCGGCGCCCAGGTGCAGGAGGCACTGGAGAACGGCGTAAGCCGGGCCGAGAACCCCTCGGGCCGGTTTCCGCAGGTCTCTGGCCTTGCCTTCACCTTCGATGCGCGCCGGCCGCCGGGCGAACGGGTGACGAGCGTCACGGTGGGCGGCGCGCCGCTGGAGGACGGCAAGGCCTACACGCTTGCAACCAACAGCTTCCTCGCGAATGGCGGCGACGACTACCGCGTGTTCAGGGCCGGCGAGATGCTGGTCGACCCGGCGTCCGGCAGTCTGATGGCCGGTCAACTGATTGACCACGTCATCGCGGCCGGCAGTGTCGCGCCGAAGATCGAAGGGCGGATTACCCGCGAGGACTGACGCATATCACGGCAGGCACGGGGGGATTGCGAACCGGCGGGCTTCGCACCACGCTCGTGCCGCCCAACCTCCCGAACGGCAACCCTCCAACGAGGAGCACGCGACGATGACACTTCTTAGGTACATGCCCCGCGCGGTACGCGCCTCGATCGCCGGCCTCGCCATGGCGCTCTCGCTCGCAGCCGTCTCGACCGCGCCGGCAGACGCGCACGGCATCCGCGACGAGACCCCGCGCATTGCCGTGGTCTCCGCCTTCGCGCCGGAGCTCACGATCCTGCAAGCGGAGCTGGAGGGCGCGTCGACGCAGTCGGTCAACGGAGTCGCCTTTACCACCGGCACCCTGGAGGGGCGCGACGTGGTGCTCTTCCTGAGCGGGATCAGCGTGGTCAACGCGGCCATGACGGTGCAGCTGGCCCTCGATCACTTCGCCATCGACCGCATCGTGTTCTCGGGCATCGCCGGCGGCGTGGACCCCGGCCTGAACATCGGCGACGTCGTGATCGCGGACCGCTGGGGGCAGTACCTGGAGATGCTCTTCGCCCGCGAGGTGGACGGCGGCTGGATGACGATGCCCTTCTTCGAGTACCCCTACGCGAACTTCGGCATGATGTTCCCGCGCTCGGTCACCGTGCTCCGCCCCGGTGCCGAGGCGCCGGAGACCCGCTTCTGGTTCCCGGTGGATGAGACATTGCTCGCCAGCGCCGGCAGCGCGGCAAGCGACGTGACACTCGCCCGCTGCACGGCGGAGGACCGCTGCCTGGATCAGGCGCCCCGGATCGTCGGCGGCGGCTCCGGGGTCTCGGGCGGCGCCTTCATCGACAACGCGGCCTTCCGCACCTGGGCCTTCGAGACCTTCGGCGCGCGCGTGCTGGACATGGAGAGCGCCCCCGTCGCCCACGTCGCCTACGCCAACGACGTGCCCTTCATCGCCGTCCGCAGCCTCGCGGACCTCGCCGGCGGCGGCGAAGGCGCAAACCAGATGGAGGTTTTTCTGGGCCTCGCGGCTGGCAATGCGGCGGCGGTGGTCAAGGCGCTGCTGCGGGCGATGCCGGGCGAGAACTGACCGTGCCAGTGCTTGTGCCGCCCCTCCCCCGCTCAGGTGACGAACGGAATCAGCACCATGATGCCGAGGGTGAGGACGGCGAGCCCGATCGCGGCAACCGCGCCGTAGCGGTGCTCGAGGATGCGCCGGGCCTTGGGTCCCAGATACCAGAGTATCGCCGCCTCGACGTAGAAGCGCATGCCGCGGGCGACGAGCGATGCCGCGATGAAGGCGCCCACGTTGAGATTGGCGGCGCCGCTCGCGACGGCCACTAGCTTGTAGGGCAGCGGCGTCAGCGCACCGGCGGCGACGAACCAGGCGCCCCACTTGTCCCTGTACTCGTAGAAGGTCTCCAGGTCGCTGGCGTGGCCGGAGATTGCGAGAAGAGGCTCGCCCAGCCAGTCGTAGAGAAAGTAGCCGATCAGGTAGCCGGTGAGGCCGCCGCCGACCGACGAGACCGTAGCGATGCCGGCGAAGAGCCACGCCTTGGCGCGCTTCGCCAGCACCATGGGGATGAGCAGCAGGTCCGGCGGCACCGGCAGGAACAGGCTCTGCAGGTAGCAGAGGCCCGCCAGTACCCAGATGGCGCGGCGCGTCCCGGCGCTTTCGATCGCCCAGTCGTAGAGCCGGCGGAGGAGATGGCGCTGCCCTCTCGCCGCAGGCGTGGCGCTGTCGTCGGTCATGTCGGATACGTGTGAACGGCCCAGGAGCTGCGGCCCGCGCGGGTGGTGGGAGCCGGAGTCTACCCCCTAAAGAGCTTGCGGTCTTTGCGCTTGTTCCACGCCACCGCGAGCGGCAGGAACCAGGGGCGGCCGGTGTAGAACGGCCAGGTCGGGAAGGGCCGGCCGTCGAAGGGGCTCGCGGCCTCGGGGTCGCCCAGCACCCGGAGCGCGGTCTTGTGGCCAAGGTAGGTGCCCATGGGCACGCCGGAGCCGCACCAGCCCATGGCGTACTCGACACCGTCGTGGCTCCCGGTGTGGGGCATCATGTCGAAGGTGAAGGCGGTCTTGCCGGTCCAGCAATGGCTGATCTTCACGCCTTCCAGTGAAGGGACAACTTGCACCATGGCATCGCGGAGGATGCGGGCCTTCTGCGTGAGGTCGGCGGGCGGCTCGGCACTGAGCCCGCCGAAGAGGATGCGCGTGCTGTCCTCGTTGGGCCTGATCCAGCAGGGGGAATAGCGGTGCTCGACCATCGGCTTGCCGCCGGGCGCGATGTGCTCGACACGATCTTCGGGCAGGGGCTCGGTCGCGATCATGAAGGCGTCGACCGGTACCACACGGCGGCGCAGCCATTGGGCCGCCTTGGGCGTATAGCCGTTGGTCGCCACGATCACGTGACCGGCCTTCACTTCGCCGCGCGGCGTCGATACGCGGAAGCCGCTGTCTGAGCGCTCGATCGCCTGCACCGGACAGTGGCCGATGATGCGTGCACCGTCTCGCGCGGCCCGCTCCAGCAGGCCCGCGTGGTAGAGGCCCGCGTGGATCGTGCCGTTGCCGCGCAGGATCTGGCCGCCGTGGTAATGCCCCTTGCGGTAGGCCGGCGGTGCCTGGGCCGGCTCCACCATCTCCGCGTCCACCGGCACGCCGTCCTCCCGCATCATGGCGAGGTCGCGCGCGAGGCCGTCGAACACGCGCTTGGAGGGCGCCGCGATGAAGCGCCCGGTGTTGCGGTAGAAGCAGGCAATCTGCTCGCGCTCGATCAGGAAGGCCGCGTAGTCGTGGGCGGCGATCGCCGCGCGGCAGACCTCTGCGGCCCGCTCGCGCCCGAGCTTGGGCACCATGTCGCCGTACTTGTGCCAGACCTGGCGGCCCAGATAGCCGGCGTTGCGGGTGCTGGCGCCGTGGCCTGCGGCCTCGGCATCGAGGACCACCGCGTCCGTGCCCCGGCGCGCGAGCGTGAGCGCTGCGGAAAGCCCCACGTTGCCCGCCCCCACGATCACGACTTCGGCCTCCTTGGGCGGCGCCTCGTCGGTGATATCCGGCCGCGGTGCTAGGTCCCACCAATAGGGCGTGGCCTTGAAATCCACCGTCAGCACGTCCCGCGCCATGGCGCCCTCCGGCACTATCCAGGCCGCAAACTACGGCCTAAAGGGCCCAAGAGTATGCCGGAGCATGGCCGAGGGCTATGGACTATACGACCGGACTCAATCGCGCATCCACGCCGACTCGTTAGAGAACCAACTCCCCAATTGCGGCTGCACGCTGCCTCCTAAGGTCCAAGGCATGAATACCGGGACGCGCTTGAAGCGCAGCTATTTCATACCGCATCGCGCTCTAACACGCGCACCGTCATGACGACCGAAGTGAATCGTGACGCGGCTTCACCTCTCAATAGACTCAGAGCAACCAACCCAGAAGCACTCTCGCGCATTACTCACATATGTGCGCTGGACTTCGTGCTGCTTCAACCTCAACAACCTGCGCCTGTTTCTGGACCAGTAGCTGGAACACCACGCGGCACCTATTCCAACCCAAACGCTTTAACTGACCCTGTTTCCAGATATCTCTTCGAATGCTCCTTCTGCCAACTGTAACGATACAACTTAGACTTCACTGCATCCAGTGATAGAAATTCTCTCAACCGACTTTTTGCTTTCTTCTTAATGTCTATTTTTGCTCTCTTCCCCATTTTCGGCTTGTTAAAGTTTCGTTCTGCAGCTTCCGCTAGTGCCCAGCCCTCCCCATATATTGTCTTTGCAATTTCTTGCTTACCGACTTGATAGGCGTACCTGTTCGTTAGTGTGACGAGAATATCCCGAGCCTTTATCATTTCCTTAATCGCCTCGGTCGCCCCTGGCCCCTCCCAATCCAATTGCTCCGCCACCAGAATCGACACACCTCGATAGTAGTGAAAGTCTGCTAACACCGCCATGTATCTTTTTTTTGCTCTCACTCCACTAATTTTCGATCGCAGACCCTCAAGTCTCTGCCGTGTCTTCTCGCTCGGATGTCCCATTATGAACCGCCAGCCCGCTTCACTGATCGCGTCATCCTCGTCAATCGCCGCATTCAACATTTCTAACCAGACCATATCTAAATGCCGATCACTCATGAACATGTCGTTTCTGGGCAACGGGTCAGCTCTTGAAATGGCCCACATTGCACCCAAGCGTTCCCAATATGAACCGCCTTTTTTTAGCACTAATTCATTCAAGACTTCGGGCTTCTGCCAGTGGTGATCTCTAAGAAAACGTCGCGCACTATGCCTAACTCGCGCATCAGCGGAACTTAATGACTGCCGCGCTGCACGAAAGTCCAATAATTGGTTGTCACTGACATTCTCGATTTCTTCCGCACGCGCCTGCCCTATTAGCCTCAAAGCTGTTGATCGTCCATTTGGGAAATCTACTACCGGTGAGCTCGAGTACAAGTGCACATCCTTAGTGGTACATCGGATTAGACGATCGTTCATTGTAGGAATACTGATCAATGCTGTTTGCAGATTGAACTGCATCTCTCGATGGTAGCTGCTGTTTAGCCCAGCTTCCTCACGCTTTACTTTACAATACACTGCGAACTCACTTTTTTTTCCATTTATTTTTTTCTCTCCTATGAACATGAACTTGATCATTTTTGGCACTTCGTCGCTTACCATATTGTTATAGACCCAATGGACATCCTTCCTCCCTTGGGGCCCGATTCGGCTTACTCGCGAAAATAGGTGGCCGTGTTCGGTATCAACTTCCACTGTTTGGTCGACTTTGGTAAAGGCCCCACGAACGATCAACTCTGTTTGGTTATCCTGATGCACCTGCTTGCTCTCCACCAATGTGTAAATCCATCCTCCCGTTCCAACTAGCAACATCAACACCACGACAGACCAAACAGACATATGCAGCCAGTCGTAGAGCCTTTCAGTCTTCGGATCGCTTACGTCTTTTTTGGCCCGCGAGATCATTCTTGGAATTATGCGATGACCAAATAGAAGGAGCAACAATGCCACACCAATGGGTCCATAAGTTAGGCCAGTCTGGAGGACATCAATTTGCATACTTTCGCCCCTCTGTTGCTAACGTAAACCTAGTGTTGTCCGATCAGTTATTCTCCGAGTAGTGTCGTCCATTAAAAATTGGAATATTTCGAGTGGTGCTGTTTCGTTTCCTTCATAGTTGAACTATTCCTTCAGGACACCCATTTTCACGACAGTCCTTAGTCATCCATCTGTCCCTTTCGCGCAAAATGCGACTATAAAGTTGCATATTTCCTCTATGAGTATAGTAATACCAGTGATCCCACCATTCCTCGGGATTGTCGCCGGATATGTGTAGATCGTGCTCCGCAAGCCACGTCATGAGCGGCTCGCCGTCGATCTGGAGATCGATCCAGCGCTCGGTGGGTCTGCGGGCCTCGAGGCCGTTGTGGCCGATAACCTGGGAATTGAAAGAGAACAGACCTCGTGGGCCGAAGTTTTCTGCCAAGACGTCGAGCACTGCGTTTTCGCGGCTCACGATGTTGTAGAAGTGAGGCCCCACATCCGCCGCCCACTTCTGTTGCCTGACCTCCCTCATGAGGGCGGTGTACATCTGGCGAGCGTCGTCCGTGTACTCGGACCCGCCGAGCAGGATGACGCGGCCGATACGGCTCAGGAGGGGAAGCCTGTTCTCGGCAGCGATACTCAGAGCCCCGATCACGACCACCGAGCCAAGACTGTGGCAAAAGATGTCGATCGGCTGGTTCTTGAATTCCTTTAGCTGGGATAGGGCCTGCAGAGCGCGAAGCAACGGCCACGAGGCCTTGCGGCCCAGGTCGTACGCGCGCGCGTAGAAATTCTGCTGGTGCGACAGGAGTGAAGAGGCGAATCCCGGCTGGCTGTACCAGCCGAAAGCGATGGCCACGCCGTTCTTGCCCTTGTCACTGCGTTTGAAGCAGAGTTGCCGGGGCCAACTGGTCGTGTGGTGGCGAATCTCGATTAGCTCGTCGTACTCCTTGAAGTGAAAGACCCTCCCATGGGGATTGTCGGTCTCCTTCGGGTCGCCTGTGACCGCGTTTCTCGGATCGTAAAGAAAGCCATGCACCATCACAGTCACGGGCGCACCGGCCACGTAGTCGGCGGCCTCGCTGGATGCCTTGAACTGAAGGTAATCGCAGAGTTCGGGCGAGGGAGTGAGCGCACTCTCGGGCGGCGAGTCCGGGCGGGGCGGATTCACGCCGACTTCGAGCAAGCCGCGCTTCGTGCCATTGCTTTGGACGTACTTGGTATCGACGAGCGCGCCCAAGCCGGTCGGTGCGTAGAGACGGTCCTTGATGAGTGTCAGGCGGATGATCGACATCTCACCGCCCTCTCACCCGTTGAAACGCTGCCAAACGGGAGGCGCTTCGACATCATCCGGAGGGTGCGATCCCTTCACCGTCGTCATGCTCAACCGGCCCTGATCTGCGCTAACTAAGATAGCACATAAATGCTATATCATAAATGCATTATCTGCGGAGCCTTTGGTGTCTTCTTCGGACCACGGATTTGGGCCGGCGCGGTTGGCCACGCCGAGGACTCGGCCTTAGCGGGGCGAAGGTTAGGGTCGCCTTGACAGTCCGGGCGTGTGGGTGCCAGCGTCACCCAAGCCGGCCATGCAACAATCACCGATTAAGCGGCCGGCACGCGACGGTGGAGGCTGACCATGAGGACAGGCTTGGTGTGCGGCGCGCTGGCGGGTGCGCTGATCGTTGGCGGTTTCACGGGCGGTGCGCTCGGGGCGGATCCTTACGGCGTCTGGCTCAACGAGCGGCAGGATGCGCACGTCAAACTCTATTCCTGCAACAAGGACGAGCTGTGCGGCCAGATCGTGTGGCTCAAGCGTCCCCTGGGCGACGACGGCAAGCCGCGGCGGGACGTCAAGAACGATGACGAATCCCTCCGAGACCGGCCGATGTTGGGCATCCAGGTGCTGTTTGACCTGGAGGACCAGGGCGGCGGCCAGTGGGAAGACGGCGAGGTCTACAATGCCAGGGACGGCGACACCTACGACGCGGAACTCGAGGTCATCGATGCGAACACGGTCAAGATGAGCGGCTGCATCTGGTTCGTCTGCAAGACCGAGACCTGGACCCGCGTCGAGTAATCGGACGGCGACGCCGTCCGATAAACTCTCCTTCATATCCCTCTATCGCCGGGCGCGCGCGGCGCAGTCGCGCCGTCCGGGCCTGACGGCCCGGCCTCTTGTTGTCTTACATCACGCTGGTAGCCGGTTGGATGTTCAGGCCGGCTAAGCGGCGCCTTTAAGCCAGCGGGCGAGCGCCTTGTCGGAATCGGCGATTTCGCCCACCGAGCCGTACCAGTAGTCTTCCCAGCCGATCTCGGGCAGGCCGGTGAAGACCATCAGGTTGAGCGGATAAGCCTCGCTGTCGGTGCAGCGCCGAAAATCGTCGCGGAACAGGAACACCGCTTTCTTCCAGGCGACGGCCATGCCGAGCTCCACCATCACGCCTTCGTCGGGCGGGCAGCCGTTGACCACGGCGAAGATGCCGTCGGCATCGCGCACGTCGCGCAGGTCCGCCTGGCCGATCCGGTAGGCCCAGCCGGCGGTGGCCTTGTCGATCTGGTTGTTGCGGGCGAAGGGCTCCCACACCTCGGCGCCGAGCGCCTCCAGCGCCGCGACCAGCGCCTGCAGCGGCCCGTCCTTCTGCTGGGCGGAGAAGCCGTAGGGGTTCGCCAGATAGAGCGTCTTGGCCGCGGGCATGAGCGCGCCCTCCCCGCTTACGCCAGCCGCCCCGCTACGCCGCCGCGCGATAGCGCGCGATGGCGGCCTCGAGGCCCGAGCGCGGGCTGGTCAAGAGCGGCACCTGAATGTCGGTGCAGCGGGCGAGCGCCGGCGTCATGGAGGCCTGGGCGAGCACGATGGCATCGGCCGAAGAAGCCGCCTCGTGCAGGCCGTCCGCGATGATGCGCTCGTGGCCCTCTGCGTCGCCCGCCACCAGCCGGGCGCGGGCCTCGGCGAAAACGACCGAGTCGATCTCCACCTCCTTGCCGGCGCAGCGTGCGGCGTCCGCGACCAGATCGGCGGTGGGCCCGATGGTTGTGGCGAGCGTCGCGGCCACGGTGATGCGCCGGCCGGCCTCCACCGCCGCCTCGGCCATCGGCCGGTCCACCCGGAGGATCGGCACGTCCGCCCGCGCCACCGCGTCGTCGGCGCCGGGGCCGACGGTGGAGCAGGTGCAGAGCACGAGTGCAGCGCCCTTGGTCGCCTCCAGCAGCGCGTCGCGTGCGCGCGCCCTGATCTCGTCGGTCAGTCCGCCCTCGTCGATCGCGTCGGTCAGCAGCGCTGCCTGAACCACATGGCGCACCGGGACGCCGGGATCGATCTCGGCGCGCAGCTCGTCGAACAGGTCGATCAGCCCCGCCACCGTGTGGACCATGACCAACTCGCCGGTTCCGCCGCCCATCGCCCGCTCCTTCGTGCCCCTGCGCCGTCCCTATCAGATGACAAAGCGGCGGGAAAGCGCACCCGCCAAGCTCACGCCCGCCAGACGACCGGGTACTGCGGGTCTTCGTGGAAGGGCTGGCCGGTGCGGAGCGCGGTAGGATGCTTGGGAAACTCGGCCGGCGGGTCTCGCAGGATGAAGCGCACGTCGTCGCCGAGCCAGCGGTGGGTGAGCGTGCGGCGGCGCGTGTCTTGCGTGGGGTTGTTGCGGCCCTGGTGCACGACCAACCCCTGAAAGAAGATGCAGTCTCCGGGCTCCAGCTCCCACGAGACGATGTCGTAGTCCTCGCGCGCGGCCTCGATATCCGGGCAGCGCTCGAACGCGGCGCCGGGATGGCGGGTGCCGTCCAGCATGCTGTCGAAGGGCGCGAACCAGCGCCCCCAGCGGTGGGAGCCCCTCACGAACTCCAGCGTGGTCTCCGGCGTGATGGGGTCGAGCGGGATCCAGTTGGAGCAGAACTGCTGGCCGTCCACCGCCATGTAGGGCTGGTCCTGATGCCACTGCGTGAGGCCCTCGGTGCCGGGCTCCTTCACGAACACCTGGTCGTAGAAGAACGTGATTGTGGACGCTCCCGAGAGCGCGGCGGCGATCCCGGCGCACGGCCCCTCCAGGGCAAACGCCTTCATCTGCGGCACATGGCGCCAGAGGTCGAAGTCGTTGAAGAAGAGGCCGGGGTCGGAGTCCTCGGTGTAAATCTCGACATGGGGGCCGGGTTTCGCCATGTCGGCGGCGACGCCCTCGCGCAGCCGCTCGATCCAGTCCTGGTCGATCACGCCGCGCAGGCACACCACCCCGTCGGTGCGATAGGCCTCGATCTCGGCTTGCGTCGGCATCATGGCGCGCCTCTCCGCCACCCTGGCCGAGTGTAGCGCAGCGCGCACCGTGCGGGCCATTCCTCGTGCCCCTCGTCTCTTGTCCCGACTTGAATTGCGGGGCGCCGGTGCGCACCTATGGCGGCAACTTCATGGGTCGATTCGCGGCCGCGCATGAGAACGGCCGCCATCAGAGGAGGCACAGTGTGAACGGCACAGCGTTAGGAAAACGTCTTCCGCTATCGCGGCGCGGTCTTGTGCGGGCGGGTCTCGCCGGTGCCGCGATGCTTGCGGTGACGGCGATTGTCGCCGCCTGCCAGCCGCCGCCAAGCTACGAGAGCGAGCCCTTCTCCTTCGCGGCACTGCCGCCGCTAGTGTTCGACCTGGGCGGGATCGAGGTCGTCGAGCGCGGGTCCACATCGCACCCCTCCGACGTCGATCACCTCTTCTCGACCCCGCCGGCTGTCGCCGCGCGGCTCTGGGCGGAGGACCGGCTGCAGACGAGCGGAGACCTCGGCCTGCTGCGGGTGACGATCGAGGAAGCCAGCGCCAGGATCACGCCGCTCAAGACCAATACCGACCTCAAGGGCCTGTTCACGGAGGAGCAAGCCGAGCGGTTGGACCTGCGGCTGCGCGTGACGATTGAGGCGATCGACGGGAGTGGGCAGGTGAACGGCAGCGCCACGGCGGATGCCCGGCGCTCCCGCACGCTGCTGGAAGGCATCACGCTTGCAGAGCGCGAACGGGCTTACGACGAGGTCGTGAAAGCGCTCTTCCACGACTACAACGCGAGCCAGGAGAAGGCGATCCGGCAGTACCTGGGGCTCTATCTGCGCTGACACCAGACGGAGCGTTGCAGGCCCCTTCCCCTACCCGCCGACCACCGCCTCCAGCACCTCGCCTGCCGCATCGACCGCCGCCGCATCGACATCGAGGTGCGTGACCGCACGCAGCCGGTGGCGGCCCACGGCGCCGATCAGCACGCCCTTGGCCCGCAGCGCCTCCGAGAGATCGGACGCGCTCATCCCCGTCTCGGCGCAGTCGAAGAAGACCAGGTTGCTGTCGACCCGCCGCTGGTCGAGGCTGAGCTGCGACAGCGTGCGCACCTTGTCGGCGAGGCTGCGGGCATTGGCGTGATCCTCGGCGAGGCGCGCGACATGGTGGTCGAGCGCATAGAGCCCAGCGGCGGCGAGGATGCCGGATTGGCGCATGGAGCCGCCGAGGCGCTGCTTCCACTGCCACGCGGCCTCGATGAACTCGGCAGAGCCGGCGAGCACGGCACCGACCGGGCAACCGAGCCCCTTGCTGAAATCCACCCACACGGAATCGAAGGGGGTGGCGTAGCGGGCGGCGTCCACGCCCGTTTCGACCACCGCGTTGAGGAGCCGTGCGCCGTCCATGTGAAGCGCGAGCCCGTGCGCCCTGGCCATCTCGCCCACAGCCTCGATGGTCTCCAGCGGCCAGATCGTTCCGCCGCCCTGATTCGAGGTCTGCTCGACCACGGCGAGCCGCGAGCGCGGCGCGTAGCGGGTCACGGCGCGGACCGCATCGGCAAGCTGCTCCGGCGAATAGACACCGGCCTCGCCGTCGAGAGGGCGCACCATCGCGCCGGCGAGCGCCGCCGGGCCGCCGCCTTCCGACGTGATGATGTGCGCCGTCCGGTCGCAGATCACCTCCTCGCCGGGGCGGCAGTGCACCAGCAGCGCGATCTCGTTGCACATGGAGCCGGACGGGAGGAAGACCCCCGCCTCCTTGCCCAACATCGCGGCCACGCGCGCCTGCAGTGCGTTGACGGTGGGGTCCTCGCCGCGCTGCTCGTCGCCGACCTCGGCCTCGGCCATGGCCTGGCGCATGGCCGCCGTCGGCCGCGTGACCGTGTCGCTCCTGAGATCGACGTGATTGCCCGACATGCCGTCCTCCTCGTTGTCCGCGCGTGGCGCGACGCAATGATGCCACCGAGCCGGTGCCGGCTACAGCCCCACTTATCCCGCAATGCTTCCTGGGTGCCCGCCTATGCGTCGTGCGTCCCAGTCGCTATGGTCGCGCCCCGTGCCGCCCGCCTCTCTCTCACCCACTGTACCGCCCCACGAGCATGGCTATCGCTGGGCCATGCTGGGCGGGGTGTGGCTGATCTATTTCGGCTTCGGTCTGCTGTCGCTGGCGATGGCGCCGCTGGTCGATCCCATCAGCCGCGACCTCGGCCTCAGCTACACGACGATGGGCGCCATCCTGGGCGCCTGGCCGCTGGTCTATATCGTGGCGGCCGCGCCCTGCGGCGCCTTAGTCGACCGTGTCGGGCTCAAGTGGTCGCTGTTCCTGGCCGCCCTCATCATCACCGCATCGGGCGGACTGCGCATCGTCGCCGTCGACGCCGTCTCGATGTTCGTGGCGGTCGGGCTGTTCGGCATCGGCGGGCCGCTGGTCTCGATCGGCGCGCCCAAGGCGATCGCGCAATGGTTCGAAGGTGCCGAGCGCGGCTTCGCCATGGGCGTCTATATTACGGGCCCCTTCTTAGGCCACATCCTCGCGCTGGCGCTGACCAACAGCGTCCTGATGCCGTTCTTCGACGGGGATTGGCGCCTGGTCCTGTTGATCTATTCCGGCTTCATCCTCGCCTGCGGCATCGCCTGGTTCCTGCTCGGAAGCCACCCGATCAACCGCGTGGTCGAGCAGGCCGGGCTCCGCCGCGAGACCATCGCAGGCCAGATGGCCGTCTTCGGTGCGCTGCTACGCCTGCCGAGCATTCAGGTCATTCTGGCGATGAGCATCGGCGCCTTCTTTCTGCATCACGCGCTCGCCAACTGGCTGCCGGAGATGCTGCGCACCGGCGGCATGGCGCCGGATGAGGCCGGCATCTGGTCGGCCCTGCCGACGGCCGTCGGGATCGTGGGCGCGCTGATGATTCCGAGGCTCGCGACGCCGCCCAGGCGCTTCGCGATCCTCATCGCGCTCGCGCTTTGCACCGGCGCGGGCGCGCTGCTGCTGCTGGCCACGGGCGTGCCGGCGCTGGTGGTGGCGATGGTGCTGCAGGGCATCGGCCGCGGCTCGCTGATCGCGGTTCTGATTTTGGTGCTGATGGAGACGCGCGGCGTCGATCCGCGCAACACCGGGGCGGCGGTCGGCCTGTTCTTCTCGGCGGCGGAGATCGGCGGCGTGCTGGGGCCGCTCGTGATCGGCGCAATGTGGGACCTGACCGGCGGGTTCGACGCGGGCCTAGGGCTCCTCGGCGCCGTGAGCGTCGCTATCGTGGGGCTGCTCTACCTCCACCGGGGGATCGAGCGCCGCGACATCGCCGCGGCTTGAGCGTCTACTCCGCCGCGGCGGCCACCCGGCGTGCTGCACCGCGCCGCGGCTGGGGCGGCTTGTGGTACGCGCCATCCTTCATGATCATCAGGATGTTGTTCTTGTCCTGGAACAGCGTGAGGTCCGCCAGCGGATCGCCGTCGATCATGATGAGGTCGGCGAGATAGCCCTCCTTGACCTCGCCCATCTCGGGGATACCGCTGCCCTGCGCGTTGGCGTGGGCGTAGAGCTCGCCGCCGAGCTTGGTGGCGGCGTGCAGCACCTCGGCGGGGGTGAAGTCGAAGTAGTTCACGAAGTGCTCGAAGTCGCGGGCGTCCGTGCCGTGCGGTACCCAGGCGAAGGCATAGTCGCCGAAGGGCAGCACGCGGACGCCGCGGGCGTGCAGCTTCTTGACGGTCTCGCTGACGATGGCGAGCTCGTGGTGGTGCCTGAGCGCAATCTCGCTCTCCGGCGGCATGCCGAATTCCGCAGACTCGTAGGCCGTGTTGTGGGTGATGCCGATTGCCGGCACGACGAAGACCTCGTCCTTGGCCGCCGCCAGCATGTCGATGGTCTCGTCGTCGGCGTAGGTCGCGTGGTGGATGATGTGGACGCCGTACTTCAGGCAGAACTGGACCGCCTCCGAGGTGCGCGCGTGGGCGCAGACTCGCCGGTTGCGCTGCCTCGCGACCTGGCAGACCGCGGCGACCTCCTCTTCCGTCATCACGGTCGTGTCGCCCCTGCCGTAGGGGTAAACGAACTCGTCGCTCGACGGCATGATCTTGAGGATGTCGACGCCTTCGCGGCAGAGCATCCGCGCGGTCTGGCGGAACTGCTCCTCGCCGTCGCAGATGATCGAGAATGCCCCGTGGTACATGTGGAGCTGGCGCGCATCGCCCAGTCCGCCGGTGACCGTGAGCTCGGGCGAGGCGGCGAGGATGCGCGGCCCCTCGATCTGACCGGCGTTGACCGCGTTCCGAATCACGATGTCCATGCGGGTCTTGCCCGTCGCGGCGCAGACCAGGGCGGTGAAGCCGTGGTCGTACAGGATCTGGGCGTGCCGCATCGTGATCAGCGTGTTCTCCTCGGGCGGCGTATCGCCGAGGGAGTAGAGGGACGTCCCCTCCTCGGAATAGCCGATGTGGGAGTGACCGTTGACGAGGCCCGGCATCAGCGTTGCACCGCCGCCGTCCACCACGTCCGCACCGTTCCGCTCGATGCGCTTCTTGCCCTTGACCACCTTCTTGATGCGGTTGCCCTGGACCAGAACCTCTCCCCGGTAGGACTTCTTGCCGGAGCCGTCGAAGATCGAGATGTTGGTGAATAGCGTCTGCGTCATGGTCGCCCCCTTGCCCGCTCGACTGCCGGCGAAGGGAGCGCGCCTGTCTCATCTTGTTATTGTTGGCGCCGACGCTCCGTCAGCCCCGCATCGCCGCTCATGCAACGAACGCGAGACCGCACCTGCCAGCCGATTCAACCGAAGTCCACTCGGTGCACCCCGGTCACGCCGGTCAGTGTACTCGCACGCTCCACTCGCAACAATCGAAAGCCCGATGGCGCGGGCTCAGGCCGGCGGGAGCACGAAGTCGAAGCGCCCGCGCCAAGCGTCGTCGGCACGGTCGAGGCGCATCACCAGGTCGTCCCTGAAAATCCAGTCGTTGGCGTTGGCCTCCACCAGGTCCGGAAAGTAGACCTGGGTCGTGAGGACAGGGGTCGCCTCGCCTTGCACCTTCACGTGAATATGAGGCGTGCGGCCGGAATAGCGCACCGGCCGGACGGTCTCGAACCGGAACGCGCCGGCCGCATCGGTGAACTGATGCCCGCGATAGCGGAAGCCTCGATTGTCGTAGCGGCCGTCCTCGTCGCAATGCCAGATGTCTATCACGGCACCGGCGAGCGGCCGGCAGTCGTGCGAGAGCACCAGCCCTTCGAAGATAAGCGACTCGCCACGGGTGTCCGGCTCGCGCAGTGTGGCCCGCCGGGGCGTCAGCGGCGTGTAGAACGGCCCGGCCGTCGACGATCGCGTGCCGGCCGTGCATGCCGCAGGCGGCGCGAGACCGAGGCCGCGGTCGGCTGCCGGGCCCTTGAACGTGTAGCCCAGGGAGGCCCAGCCGGTGCGGGCGACGAGGGGCGCCGCTGCAGCGCCTCCGGCGGCGGCGAGCCCGGTCAGTGCCAATCGGCGCGTGACGGAGCGGTTCATCGCCCGGTCAGAGTAGCCGATCCTGGCCTGCATTTCTAACGACGGTCATGGCCTGGGTGTACGTCGTGATTTTGCGAGGTTGAGAAATGCCGTGGTTTCGCTACGATGTCTGTTTCCAATATACGGATACAGATGGAAACGGACATGGCTACCGCCGCTCACGACGATCTCGCCGAACAGCGCGGGAAGTTGCTC